>CALMIF010000188.1 GCA_937864045.1 uncultured Aquabacterium sp.
CCGGCAACCGGGTCGAGAACAACATGAACAAGAAGCAGGTGCACCGCGTCAGCGTCAAGCTCGACAACGGCACCACACGGACCTTCGACTACGCTGAAGACCCCGGCCTGAAGCCGGGCGCCCGGGTCAAGGTGGTGAACAACGCGCTGGAACGCGCTTGAGGCCGCCCGGGCTCAGCTCGACAGCTGGGCCCAGGCCTTGTCCAGTCGCTTCACGCTCACGGGCTGCGGCGTGCGCAGCTCCTGCGCGAAGAAGCTGACGCGCAGTTCCTCCAGCAGCCAGCGGTATTCGTCGAGCCGGGCATCGGCCACGCCCTTGTTCTCGGCCAGGCGGCGGATGTAGCGCTGCTCGATCGGCCGCAGCTCGGCCAGGCGCTGGGCATCCCGCGCGGGGTCGGCGCGCCACTTGTCCAGCCGCAGCGTCACCGCCTTCAGGTAACGCGCGAAGTGCGCGAGCTGGGCCCAGGGCGCAGCCTGCAGGAAGTGCTTCGGCACCAGGCGCTGCAATTGCGCGGCAATGTCGTCGGCCACCTCCTTGGGCGGCCGGCTGTCCTTGAGCTTGCGGGTGGCCGCGGCGTACTCGGTCAGGATCACCAGGGCCAGCCGCGCCACCTCCTGCGCGATCAGGTTCAGCCGGCCACGGCCCTCGGTGACGCGCTTGGCGAAGCTGTCGGCGTCGTTGGGCAGCGGGTCGGCCAGGAAGGCGCGGTCCAGCGCCACGGCGATGACCTGGTTGCGCAGCTCGTCGGCCGTGCCCAGCGGCATGTACAGCGCGGCCATCTTCACCAGGTCGGGGATGTTCTTTTCCAGGTACTTCAGCGGCTCCTTGATGGCCAGCGCCACCAGGCGGCGCAGGCCGGCGCGGTGCTTGGCCGCCGCCACGTCGGGCTCGTCGAAGACCTCGATCTCGACATGCGCGCCCTTGTCGATCAGTGCCGGGAAGCCGATCAGCACCTGGCCGGCCTTGCGGATCTCCATCAGCTCGGGCAGCGCGCCGAAGGTCCAGGCGGTGTAGCTGGTCGGCGCGGCAGGTTCGGGCGGCGGAGCGGGAGGCGCGGCCTTCTCGACACGCCGTGCGCCACCCGGTGGCGCCACAGGTGCGGTCGCAGGTGATGGCGGCGCGGCAGCCGTGCCCAGCTTCAGTGCCGCCAGCGCCTGGAAGGCCGAGCGCGCCTGGCCGCCCAGCTCGGCCTTCAGCGTCGCCAGGTGCCGGCCCAGGCCGAGCTGGCGGCCATGCTCGTCCACCACACGGAAGTTCATGAACAGGTGCGGCGCCAGCATGTCGAGCTTGAAGTCGTTGCGCTGCACGGCGATCTGGCTGCGCTCGCGCACCGCCTTCAGCAGCACGTCCATCAGCGCACCCTGGCCGAAGGGGTGCAGCGCGACGAATTCGGCGACGAACTCGGGCAGCGGCACCAGGCGGCTGCGGGGGCGCTGGTGCAGGCTCTTGCACAGCGCCGTCACCTTGGCCGCCAGCATGCCGGGCACCAGCCATTCGCAGCGTTCCTCGCTGACCTGGTTCAGCGTGTAGATCGGCACCGTCACCGTCAGGCCGTCCTTGGCGTCGCCCGGCTCGTGCAGGTAGCTGGCGGCGCAGTCCACGCCACCCAGGCGCACCGTCTTCGGAAAGGCCTGGCCGGTGATGCCGGCGGCCTCGTGCCGCATCAGCTCGTCGCGGGTCAGCTTCAGCAGCTCGGGCTGGCGCTTCACTTCCTCGCGGTACCAGCGCTCCAGCGTCGCGCCGCTGAACACGGTGGCCGGCAGCTGCGCGTCGTAGAAGGCGTGGATCAGGCTGTCGTCGACCAGCACGTCCTGGCGCCGGCTCTTGTGCTCCAGCTCCTCCACCTGCGCCAGCAGACGCTGGTTGTGGGCGATGAAGGGCAGCTTCGAATCCCAGTCGCCCTCGATCAGGGCCTCGGTGATGAAGATCTCGCGCGCCGCCTTGGGGTCGACGTTGCCGAAGTTCACCCGCCGGTTGGCGTAGATGACGATGCCGTACAGCGTGGCGCGCTGCAGCGCCACCACCTCGGCAGCCTTCTTCTCCCAGTGCGGCTCCAGCAGCTGGGTCTTCAGCAGGTGGCCGGCCAGCGGCGGAATCCACTGCGGCTCGATCGCCGCCAGGCCGCGGCCGTACAGGCGCGTGGTGTCGACCAGCTCGGCAGCGATCAGCCACCGGCCCGGCTTCTTGCTCAGGTGCGCACCCGGGTGGCGCCAGAACTTGATGCCCCGTGCACCGAGGTACCAGTCGTGTTCATCGGCCTTGCAGCCGATGTTGCCCAGCAAGCCGGCCAGCATCGCCAGGTGGATCTGGTCGTAGGTGGCCGGGCTGCCGTTCAGCCGCCAGCCCTGCTCGGCCACCACGGTGTGCAGCTGGCTGTGGATGTCGCGCCATTCGCGCACCCGACGCGGGCTGACGAAGCTGTCGCGCAGGCGCTGCTCCTGCTGGCGGTTGCTGAGCTTGTGGCTGTCGGTCTTCTGCTGCGCCGAGCCCGGGTGGCCGTGGCTGCCGCGGCCTTCCTCGATCCAGTGCCACAGCTTCAGGTAGCCCATGAACTCCGAACGCTCGTCGTCGAACTTCCTGTGCTTCTCGTCGGCGGCCTGCGCGGCTTCCATCGGCCGGTCGCGCACGTCCTGCACGCTCAGCGCGCTGGCGATGATCAGCACCTCGTGCAGCGCATCGCGCTCTCGCGCGGCCAGGATCATGCGGCCCACCCGCGGGTCCAGCGGCAGGCGCGCCAGCTCGCGGCCTGTTGCCGTGAGCTGGTTGTCGTCGTCCACCGCGCCCAGCTCGCCCAGCAGGTCGTAGCCGTCGGCAATCGCCTTGGCGCGCGGCGCCTCCAGGAACGGAAAGGCCTCGACCGCGCCCAGGCGCAGGCTCTTCATGCGCAGGATCACGCCGGCCAGGCTGGAGCGCAGGATCTCGGGGTCGGTGAATTTCGGACGAGCAGCGAAGTCCTTCTCGTCGTAGAGCCGGATGCAGATGCCGTTGGCCACCCGACCGCAGCGGCCGGCGCGCTGGTTGGCCGCGGCCTGGCTGATGGCCTCGACCTGCAGCTGCTCCACCTTGGTGCGGTAGCTGTAGCGCTTGACCCGGGCGAAGCCGGAGTCGATGACGTAACGGATGCCGGGAACCGTCAGCGAGGTCTCGGCGACGTTGGTCGCCAGCACGATGCGCCGGCCATTGCTGGCGCTGAACACCGCGTCCTGCTCGGCCTGCGACAGGCGCGCGAACAGCGGCAGGATCTCCGCGGGCGGCCCACCCCGCTTCTGTTGCGCCAGGTGCTTGCGCAAGTGGTCGGCGGCATCCCGGATCTCGCGCTCGCCGGGCAGGAAGACGAGGATGTCGCCAGCGCCGCCACCCTGCCACAGCTCATCGACGGCGTCGGCGATGGCCTCGTCCAAGCCGTACTCGCGCGAGTCCTCGAACGGCCGCCAGCGCTGCTCGACCGGGAACAGCCGGCCGCTGACATGAATCACCGGCGCCGGGCCCTTTGCGGACGCAAAGTGGTTGGCAAACCGGTCGGCGTCGATGGTCGCCGAGGTCACGACGATCTTCAGGTCGGGCCGGCGCGGCAGCAGCTGGCGCAGGTAGCCGAGCAGGAAGTCGATGTTGAGGCTGCGCTCGTGCGCCTCGTCGATGATCAGCGTGTCGTACTGGCGCAGGTCGGGGTCGCCCTGGGTCTCGGCCAGCAGGATGCCGTCGGTCATCAGCTTGACGCTGGCCCCGGGCTGCAGCCGGTCCTGGAAGCGCACCTTGTAGCCCACCACCTCGCCCAGCGGGCTGTTCAGTTCGTCGGCGATGCGCTTGGCCACGCTGGTGGCTGCCAGCCGCCGCGGCTGGGTGTGGCCGATCACGCCGGTGCCACCGGCGCCCAGGCCGCGGCCCAGTTCCAGCGCGATCTTCGGCAGCTGCGTGGTCTTGCCCGAGCCCGTCTCGCCGCAGACGACCACCACCTGGTGGTCGCGCAGCGCCCGCGCGATCTCCTCGCGCCGGCTGGAAACCGGCAGCGATTCGGGGTAGGTGATGGGCGGGACCGGCGTGGCCGGGCGGGGGGGCCGCGGCGCACGGGGTTCGCGCGGCGGGCGCGCGCCAGGCGGCGGCGGAGGAGCGGTCGGGTTCACGTGGGCCGGGATTATCCCAGCAGGTCTGCCACCGTCAGCCGGCCCAGGCCGGCGCGCTGGCGGAAGCCGGCGCTGCGCTGCGCGTCGGCCAGCAGCAGGCGGTCGACCAGGGGCTGCGCCAGTGTCTGCAGCGGCTCGACCAGCAGCACATGGCGCTGCGGGCCGGGCTCGTCGAGCCGGCCGCACCAGCCCAGCGCGATCAGGTCGTCGAGCACCGGCTCGACCTGCAGCGGGTCGACGCGCAATGCGCCGGCCAGCGCCTCGGTGGCGATGCCCGGCCGGCCGGCCTGGCGGCTCTCGGCCAGCGCCTGCAGCACCGACAGCGCCAGCGCGAAGCGCTCGCCGGGCCGGTCGGGCAGGCGCAGCACATGCAGCGCCAGGCTGGGCGCATAGGCCGCCACCACCGCGCCCAGCAGCACGATCAGCCAGCTCAGGTAGAGCCACAGCAGCAGCAGGGGTAGCGCCGCGAAGGCCCCGTACATCACCGAATAGGTGGGCACGGCCTTGATGTACCAGCCGAGCAGGCGCTTGGCGATCTCGATGCCGATGGCAACGAACACCGCCCCGGCCCAGGCGTGGCGCCAGCGCACATGGGTGTTGGGCACGTAGCGGAACAGCAGGGCCACGCCCGCGGCCAGCAGGCCGGCCTCGGCCAGGTCGATCAGCAGGGCCAAGCCGCCCGGCAGGGCCTTGACCAGGCCGCCCGAGGCCGACAGCGCATACGAGGTGAGCGACAGCCCGGCGCCCAGCAGCAGCGGGCCCAGCGTCAGGCCGGTCCAGTAGACCAGCACCCGCTGCGCCAGCGGCCGCGGCGCCCGCGTGCGCCAGATGCCGTTGAGCGTGCGGTCGATGGTGAACATCAGCGCCAGCGCGGTGGCCACCAGCAGCAGCAGGCCCACGCTGCCCAGCTTGCTGGCCTTGCCGGCGAACTGCGTCAGCGCCTGCAGCACCGGGCGGGCGATGTGGTCGGGCACCAGGGCCTGCAGGAAGTACTGCTGCAGCGCGGCCTGGAAGCGGCCGAAGATGGGGAAGGCGGTGAACACCGCCAGCATCACCGTGACCAGGGGCACCAGGCTGATCAGCGTGGTGAAGGTGAGGCTGCCGGCGGTGAGCGCGAGGTGGTCTTCGCGCAGGCGCTGGCGCAGGGTGCGCAGGGTGTCGAACCAGGGCCAGCGCGTCAGCAGACCCAGCAGTCCTGCCAGCAGCCTGCCCAGAAACCGCGGCGCCCGGCGCAGTGCGGCAACGGGAGAAATCATGCGTCTATGATGCCAGCCGCCTTCCTGCCCGCCCTGCCAGCGCCCCACGTGCCTCCTGTCTCCAACCTGCCCGCCAGCGCCCCCGGCGCCCCCCTGCCACCGCATGCAGTGGTGCGCAACACCCGGACCCTGGCTGTGGCCGGCGTGCTGGGCCTGATCGCCCTGGGCCTGGCCTGGGAGCTGTGGCTGGCGCCCACCGGCTCGCGCTTCCTGGCCTTCAAGGTGCTGCCGCTGGTGATTCCGCTGCCGGGGCTGCTGAAGATGCGGCTCTACACCTACCGCTGGGTCAGCCTCGTGGTGTGGCTGTACTTTGCCGAGGGCATCGTGCGCGCCACCGGCGTGCCGCCGGGCGCCGCCCTGGGCACCGGCGAATGGCTGGCCTGGGGCCAGGTGGCACTGTGCAGCGTCCTGTTTGCCGCCTGCACGCTGCACGTGCGCTGGCGATTGAAGCACCCGGCCCCGGAGAACCTGGCATGACCCGAGCCCTGATCGACGATCTGCGCACGCTGCTTGGCAGCGCGCAGGTGCTGACCCGCGACAGCCATGGCGACCTGTCCGCCTGGGAGCGCGACTGGCGCAAGCGCTGGCACGGCCAGGCCCTGGCCGTGGTGCGCCCCGGCAGCACCGACGAGGTGGCGCAGGTGGTGCAGCTTTGCGCGAAGCACGGCGCATCCCTCGTGCCGCAGGGCGGCAACACCGGCCTGGTGGGCGGTGGTGTGCCCGACCACAGCGGCACCCAGGTGCTGATGAGCCTGCAGCGCATGAACCGCGTGCGCGGCATCGACACCGCCAACCTGACGCTGACGGTGGAGGCCGGCATGGTGCTGCAGGCGGTGCAGCAGACGGCGGCCGACGCTGGCCTGCTGTTCCCGCTGAGCCTGGCGGCCGAAGGCAGTTGCACCATCGGCGGCAACCTGGCGACGAATGCCGGCGGCACGCAGGTGCTGCGCTATGGCAACGCACGCGAGCTGTGCCTGGGCCTGGAGGTGGTGACCGCCGACGGCGAGGTGTTGATCGGCCTGAGCGGCCTGCGCAAGGACAACACCGGCTACGACCTGCGCGACCTGTTCATCGGCAGCGAAGGCACGCTGGGCGTCATCACCGCGGCCACGCTGAAGCTCTATCCGCAGCCGGCGGCCAGCCTCACGGCCCTGGCCAGCACGCAGACGCTGCAGCAGTGCGTGGCCCTGCTGGGCCTGGCGCAGGCCCGGTTGGGCGCCGGGCTCACCGGCTTCGAGGTGATGAACGCCTTCTCCCTGCAGCTGGTACGGCGGCACTTTCCGCAGCTGACGCAGCCGCTGGCCGCGGCGCCGTGGACGGTGCTGCTCGAATACGCCGACGCCGACGGCGAGCAGGCCGCGCGCGAACGCTTCGAGGCCCTGCTGGAAGCGGCGCTGACGCAGGACCTGATCGGCGACGCCGCGGTGGCCGAGAGCCTGGCGCAGTCGGCCGGGCTGTGGCACCTGCGCGAATCGATCCCGCTGGCGCAGAGCGAGGAAGGGCTGAACGTCAAGCACGACATCGCCCTGCCGGTGTCGGCGATCCCCGCCTTCTGCGAACGCACCGACGCCGCGCTGCGGGCGGCGATTCCCGGCGTGCGCCTGGTCAACTTCGGCCACCTGGGCGACGGCAACCTGCACTACAACGTGCAGTGCCCCGAAGGCGGCGAGTCGCTGGCCTTTCTGGACACCCATGAAGCCACGATCAACCGCATCGTCTACGACGCGGTGCAGGCGGCCGACGGCTCGTTCTCGGCCGAACACGGCGTGGGCACGCTGAAGCTGCACGAAATGGCCGAGCGCAAGAGCCCGGTGGCGCTGGCGCTGATGCGGCGCATCAAGCAGGCGCTGGACCCGCAGGGCCGGCTCAACCCCGGGCGCGTGATCGGCTGAGGCGCAGCCGGGGCAGTCAGGCCGTGCCCAGGGCCCGGCCTGCCGACTCGACGCCCTGCACGGCCACGGCCAGCACCCGGGCACAGCGCTCCGGCGTGAGCTGCAGGCGCAGGACCAACTGCGGGCAGATGGCAGGCACGCGCTCGTCCTCGGCCTGGTGCAGGTCCAGGGCATGGGCCACGGCGTCGGCGCCCTGCAGCAGGTCGGTCAGCGACGGCCGGCCGCCGAGCCCGGTGGACTGGCCGGGCCCATGGTGGCCGGCGATGGCGGCCACCATGGCCGGCGGAAACTGCCAGTGCCGCGCCAGCTGCGCGCCCAGCTCGGCATGGTCGATGCCCAGCAGTTCCCGCTCGGCCCAGTGCAGCGGCTGGTCGCGCCCGCGGGCAACGGCCAGCGCCTGCGCGGTGGCGGCGGGCAGGAGCAGCGCCAGCACCAGGCGGCCCAGGTCGTGCAGCAGGCCCGTGGTGAAGGCCAGGCCGTCGTCGGCGCCCAGTTCCATCGCCAGGGCCTGCGCAGCGGTGGCGCAGGCCAGAGATTCGTGCCAGAAGCCAGTCAGGTCGAAGCCCGGGCAGGCGGCGGCGTCGAAGCGGTCGATGACGGCCGCCGCGGTCAGCACCAGGCCCAGCTTCTGCCGGCCCAGCAGCAGCACGGCATCGTGCAGGCTGGCCACGCGGCCAGCCTGGCCGCAGCCGGCGGCATTGGCCAGGCGCAGCACCTGGGCCGACAGCGCCGGGTCGCGGCCCAGGGCCTCGGCGCAGGCCCGGCCACTGCTGTCCTCGTCGCGCAGCACACGCTGGGCGGCGGCCAGGGCCTCGGGCAACGGCGGCAGCACGCCGACCCGCTGCACCAGGGCAACGCGGTCCGGCGTGGCCCGAGGCTGCGGTGGCGACAGCGCCATCGGCGGCATGGCGTGCACCGGAACGCGGGCCGCCGCGCCGCAATCCCCCCGCAGGCAGGCCACAGGAAGCAGCAGCGGATGCGGCCGGCCATCGGCCTGGGCGGTGCGGAACAGCCAGGCCAGGCGGTCGCGTTGCAATCGGGTGCGGTGCGCGGCCGCCTGCGTGGTGATGGCGGCGGACTGGTCGCCACCCGGGTGGTCGGCGAGCGGTTCGGAAGAGGCGGCAAGTGGCATGCGGCGGCGGTGTCGGAACGCACCGGAGCCGCACGGCAGCCCCTGCCGCATCGACACTCCGGATCAGGCGGACAGCGGATCGCCCAGCGCCGGAGAATTTAGCGTTTTTATCGTTTGACTGGCGTCAACAAGCGTGGCGCCCTGCACGCCCCGTCCGGTTGCGGGTGGGCTGCCATGCGCGGGCAGCCCCGGCCGCACCGCTCAGTGGGCCGGGCCCTTCAGGGCTTCAGGCAGCGGCAGTGGCATCACCTCGATGCCTTCGTCGGCCAGTTCGGCGCGCTGCTCGGCGCTGGCCTGCCCGCGAATGCCGCGCGCAGCCGATTCGCCGTAGTGGATGCGCCGGGCCTCTTCCGGGAAGCGCTCGCCGACGTCCTCGGTGTGCTTGATCACATGGGCCACGGCTTCCATCCAAGCGGCCTGCAATGCAGCGGGCAAGGCGGGCCGCCGGGCCGGCGCCTCGGCAGACGGGTCGGGCGGCGCCACAGGCGACTCGGCCCGGGCGCCGGACAGATTGAGCCGTGGCGCGCTGGGCAGGCGCATGACGGCCGGATCACCGCACAGCGGGCACTGCACCACGCCGCGGCGGGACTGGTCCTGGAAGTCGTCTTCGGAGCCGAACCAGCCCTCGAAGGCATGGTCTTGGCCGCAGCGCAGGTTCAGCACCTTCATCGTGCTGCCATTATCCCTGCGGCAGCTTCAGGCCGGTCCGGTCCAGGTCAGCGGCCATTGGCCGGCACGCCACTTCTGCAGCCACTGCAGGCCGATCAGGGTCTTCGCGTCGGTCAGTTCACCGCGGGCAGCCAGCGCGTCGAGTTCGGCCTCGCTGACCAGGCAGACATCCAGCAGTTCGCCCTCGTCGAGCCGCCGCTCGCCGGGCTGCAGGCCGCGGGCGAACCAGAGCTCGATGCGCTCGTCGCTGTAGGCACAGGCGTTGTGGACCAGTCCGGCGCGCGCCCACTGGCTGGCGGTGTAGCCGGTCTCCTCGGCCAGTTCACGCGCCGCGCAGTGCGCCACCGTCTCGCCCGGGTCCAGCTTGCCGGCCGGAAACTCCAGCAGCACACGCCCGACCGGGTAGCGGAACTGACGTTCCATCACCAGCCGGCCATCGTCCAGCAGGGGCACGACCATCACCGCGCCGGGGTGCACGATGTACTCGCGGGTGGCGGTGTGACCGCCAGCCTGCGCGATGACATCGCGCCGCACATCGAGGAAATGCCCGCGCCACACCTGCTCGCCACTGACGCGGCGCTCGATCAGGCTGTCGTCGTCCATGGTCGGTGGATCAGCTGGCCGCCTCGCCGGCCGGCTGGCGGCGCAACACCCGCCAGACAAAGCCGGGGAAGGCAAAGGTCAGCATCAGGCACAGCACGGCGGCGTAGAACTCCCAGCCCTGCGGCGCACGCTGGCCCAGGCGGGTCTCGATCAGGATGCCCAGCCCGACCGTGAGTCCCGACAGCAGCAGCAGTTCCAGCAGCCGCCAGCCCAGGCCCTTGGGTGTGCGGCGAGGTCCGACCAACAACAGCCGCTCATTGAAGAAGGGCAGGTTGGCAGCGATGAAGCCGACCAGCAGCAGCGCCCAGCCCGGTCCGGATCCGGACATCAGGTGGCGAGCGCCTTCAGGATGGCGTCGCGGCACATCGCCATCAGGCCACCCGGCAGCAGGCCGAAGACCAGAACTGCGGCACCGTTGACCGCCAACAGCGCACCCACGCCACCGCCCTGCCCCGGCCGCACGCTGGCACCGGCGGCAGGTTCATCGAAGTACATGACCTTGACGACGCGCAGGTAGTAGAAGGCGCCGACCAGCGACAGCAGCACCGCCACCACGGCCAGCACGACATAGCTGGCGACATTGGTGGTCACCAGCGCCTGCAGGATGGCCAGCTTCGCGTAGAAGCCCACCATCGGCGGCAGACCGGCCAGGCTGAACATGAAGATCGACATCACGCCCGCCAGCCAGGGCGAACGCTTGGCCAGGCCGGCGTAGTCGGCGATCTCGTCGCTCTCGAAGCCGGCCTGCGACAGGTACATGATCAGGCCGAAGGTGCCCAGCGTCGTCAGCACGTAGGTCACGGCGTAGAACATGGCCGAGCTGTAGGCGTTGCCCGCGCTCAGCGTGTTGCCGCTGACCACGCCGGCCGTCATGCCCAGCAGCATGAAGCCCATCTGGCTGATGGTCGAGTAGGCCAGCATGCGCTTGAGGTTGGTCTGCGCGATGGCGGCCAGGTTGCCGATCACCAGGGACGCAACGGCCAGCACCACCATCATCTGCTGCCAGTCCACCGCCAGGCCCAGCATGCCCTCGACGAGCAGGCGCACGGTGATGGCGAAGGCCGCCAGCTTGGGCGCGCCGCCGATCAGCAGCGTGACCGCGGTGGGCGCGCCGTGGTAGACGTCGGGCACCCACATGTGGAACGGCACCACGCCCAGCTTGAAGGCCAGGCCGGCGACCACGAACACCACGCCGAAGGTCAGCACGCTGCCGTTGATGCGGCCGGTGCCGATGGCGGTGAAGACCTCATTGATCTCCAGCGACTTGGTGGCGCCGTACATCATCGACAGGCCGTACAGCAGGAAGCCCGAGGCCAGCGCGCCCAGCACGAAGTACTTCATCGCCGCCTCGGTGCTGACACCGTGGTCGCGCCGCAGCGCCACCAGCGCGTACAGCGACAGGCTCATGATCTCCAGGCCGAGGTAGACGACCAGGAAGTTGTTGGCCGAGCACATCACGCAGATGCCCAGCAACACGAACATGGTCAGCGTGAAGAACTCGCCCTTGAGCATGTCGCGGCTGGCGATGTAGGGCTGGGCGTAGGCGATGGTGATGATCACCGCGCAGGTGGCGAAGAAGGCCAGCAGGTGGCCCATCGGGTCGCCGACCATCATGTTCTGCATGCCGTAGAGCGTGGCGCCGCCCTGGTAGTAGGCCAAGTGCATGGCGGCCACGCCGACCAGGCTGGCCTGGGTCAGCCAGAAGGTGGGGCGGCGGCGCTCGTCGGTGACGAACAGGTCGACCAGCGCCACCACGCAGGCCATCAGCAGCAGCAGCGCCTCGGGGTAGACGACGAGCCAGTTCATTGCGTTCATGTTGTTCTCTTGCCCCCGGTCACTGCAGCTTGGACAGCGCGACGTGCTTGAGCAGTTCGGTCACCGAAGCGTGCATCACGTCGGTGAAGGGCTTCGGATAGACGCCCATCCACAGCGTGGCCACGGCCAGCACGGCCATCAGCGCGAACTCGCGGGCATTGATGTCGGTGAGGCCGCGCACCTCGTCGTTGGTCACGTCGCCGAAGTAGACGCGCTTGTACATCCACAGCGAGTAGGCGGCGCCGAAGATCAGCGCGGTGGCGGCGATGGCGGCGAGCCAGAAGCTGACCTTGACCGTGCCCAGGATCACCATCCATTCGCCGACGAAGCCGCCGGTGCCCGGCAGGCCGCAGTTGGCCATCGTGAAGAACAGCGCGAAGGCCGCAAACTTGGGCATGGTGTTGACCACACCGCCGTAGGTCGCGATCTCGCGGCTGTGCACCCGGTCGTAGAGCACGCCGATGGCCAGGAACATGGCGCCCGAGACGAAGCCGTGGCTGATCATCTGCACCAGGCCGCCGGACACGCCCAGTTCGTTGAAGATGAAGAAGCCCAGCGTGACGAAGCCCATGTGCGCGATCGACGAGTAGGCGACCAGCTTCTTCATGTCCTGCTGCACCAGGG
This sequence comes from uncultured Aquabacterium sp., assembly GCA_937864045.1. Classification (GTDB taxonomy): domain Bacteria; phylum Pseudomonadota; class Gammaproteobacteria; order Burkholderiales; family Burkholderiaceae_C; genus Pseudaquabacterium. Next base: position 12,113 of record CALMIF010000188.1, read on the forward strand.
CCACCAGGCCGATGTAGACCACGGCGATCAGGCTCAGCGCGATGATGAACCAGGCGTACTCGCGGCTGGCGTCGGGCGCGATGGGCATGGAGAAGCGCAGGAACCCGTAGGCGCCCAGCTTCAGCATGATGGCCGCCAGCACCACCGAGCCGCCGGTGGGCGCCTCGACGTGGGCGTCAGGCAGCCAGGTGTGCACCGGCCACATCGGCACCTTGACCGAGAACGCGGCGAAGAAGGCGAAGAACAGCAGCGCCTGCGCATGCATGCCCAGCGGCAGCTTGTGCCAGGTGGCGATGTCGAAGCTGCCACCCGACTTGTAGTACAGGTAGGTCAGCGCCACCAGCATCAGCAGCGAGCCGGCCAGCGTGTACAGGAAGAACTTGAACGCCGCATAGACCCGGCGCTTGCCGCCCCAGATGCCGATGATGATGTACATCGGGATCAGCGTGGCCTCGAAGAACACGTAGAACAGCAGGCCGTCGGCGGCGGTGAACACCCCCACCATCAGGCCCGACAGGATCAGGAACGCACCCATGTACTGGTGCACACGCTCGGTGATCACTTCCCAGCCAGCCACCACCACCACGATGGTGATGAAGGCGGTGAGCAGCACGAACCACACCGAGATGCCGTCCACACCCAGGTGGTAGCGCACGTTGAAGCGCTCGATCCACAGCAGGTTCTCGCTGAACTGCAGTGCCGCGCTGGCGGTGTCGAAACCCGTGATCAGCGGGATGGTGACGACGAAGCTGATGACAGCGCCGATCAGCGCCAGCCAGCGCGCCGTGCCGGCCTTGTCGTCGCGCCCGGTGGCCAGCAGCAGCGCACCGAAGGCGATCGGCAACCAGATCGAAAGACTCAAGAGACCCATTGTTCTTCTCCGCCCTGCGTGATCAACGGCCAGCCAGGCCGGACAACGTGGGCCACAGCTGCCAGGTCAGCAGCCCGAAAACGCCCAGCAGCATCACCAGCGCGTACCAGTAGACATGGCCGGTCTGCACCAGCCGCGAGACGCTGGCGATCAGTCCGACCAGGCGCGCCGAGCCATTGACCAGCAGGCCATCGATCAGCAGGCCGTCGCCGCCCTTCCACAGGCCGCGGCCCAGCAGGCGCGTGCCGGCAGCGATGACATGCTCGTTGAACCAGTCGAGGAAGTACTTGTTCTCCAGCACCTTGACGACGGGCGACAGCGCGTTGCCGATGGCCTTGGGAATGCTCGGTGCCTTCAGGTAGAAGAGCCAGGCCACGACCACGCCGCCCAGGGCCAGCCAGAACGGCAGCGTCGACAGGCCGTGGATGGCCATCGCGGCAGCGCCGTGGAACTCGGCGGCCAGTTCCTTCATGGCATGGTGATGCTCACCGTGGACGAAGATCGCGTCCTTGAAGAAGTCGCCGTGCAGCATCGGGCCGATGGTCAGGTAGCCGACGATCACCGACGGGATGGCCAGCAGCACCAGCGGCAGCCAGACCACGGCGGGCGATTCATGCGGCGTGTGCGCGTGGCCATGGCCGTCGTCATGGTCATCGTGGTGGTCATGCTCGCCGGGGAACGGCTTGTGGTGGAAGTTCTCGTGGCCATGGAAGACCAGGAAGTACATGCGGAACGAGTAGAAGGCGGTGACGAACACGCCGACCACCACCGCGAAATAGGCCCAGCCGGCCGCCGGCAGGTGGCTGGCGTGCACCGCCTCGATGATCGAGTCCTTCGAGTAGAAGCCCGAGAAGAACGGCGTGCCGATCAGCGCCAGCGACCCGAGCAGCGACGTGATCCAGGTGATGGGCATGTACTTGCGCAGGCCGCCCATGTTGCGGATGTCCTGGTCATGGTGCATGCCGATGATCACCGAGCCCGCGCCCAGGAACAGCAGCGCCTTGAAGAAGGCATGGGTCATCAGGTGGAACACCGCCACGCTGTAGGCCGAGGCGCCCAGCGCCACCGTCATGTAGCCCAGCTGGCTGAGCGTGGAATAGGCCACCACCCGCTTGATATCGTTCTGGATGATGCCCAGGAAGCCCATGAACAGCGCGGTGATGCTGCCGATCACGAGGATGAAGTTCAGCGCGGTGTCCGACAGCTCGAACAGCGGCGACATGCGCGCCACCATGAAGATGCCGGCGGTCACCATGGTCGCGGCATGGATCAGCGCCGAGATCGGGGTCGGGCCTTCCATCGAGTCGGGCAGCCAGACGTGCAGCGGGAACTGCGCGCTCTTGCCCATCGCGCCGATGAACAGGCAGATGCAGGTCACCGTGATCAGCATCCACTCGGTGCCGGGGAACTGCAGCTTGGCCAGCTCTTCGGCCTTGGCGAAGGTCTCGCCGTAGCTCAGCGTGCCGGCGTAGGTGACGATCAGGCCGATGCCGAGGATGAAGCCGAAGTCGCCGACCCGGTTGACCAGGAAGGCCTTCATGTTGGCGAAGATCGCCGTGGGCTTCTTGAACCAGAAGCCGATCAGCAGGTACGACACCAGACCCACCGCTTCCCAGCCGAAGAACAGCTGCAGGAAGTTGTTGCTCATCACCAGCA
>CALMIF010000189.1 GCA_937864045.1 uncultured Aquabacterium sp.
GCCACCCAGCTGCGGCTGGAGAGCGACCAGCACCTGGTGCAGATCGTCACCATCCACAAGAGCAAGGGCCTGGAGTACCCGGTGGTGTTCTGCCCCTTCCTCTGGGACGGCCGCAGCAACCTGCAGCCCGACGGCCTGGACGGTGTGGCCGTGCGCGACGACACCGGCCAGGCGGGGGTCGATTTCCGCAGCGGGCTGGACGCGGCCTTCGACGAGGCGGCCGCCAAGGCCCAGGCCAAGCTGGAGGACGCGGCCGAGACCCTGCGCCTGGTCTACGTGGCGCTGACCCGCGCGGTGCAGCGCTGCTACCTGGTGGCCGGCAGCTATTCGATGCTGGCCTTCGGCAAGCCCAGCACCACCGAGAGCGGGCGCAGCCTGCTGAACTGGCTGGTGCTGGGCGGCGGACTCACGGGCACCGACTGGTTCGACAGCAAGCGCAAGCCCGCACCGCCCTTCGAGGTGGACGCCGCCTGGCAGAAGCTCGCCACACCCGGCGCGCTGGCGGTCGACGTGCTGCCGCCCGCGCACCGCCAGCCGTTGCCGCCGGGCGACGACGCCACGGCCCCGCTGTCCGCCCTGGCGCCACCCGCGCCGCTGCCGCGGCCCTGGCGCATCGGCAGCTACAGCGGCCTCACGCAGCAGTTGCTCGACAGCCCCGCCGCGCCCGACGAGGCCGACAACAGCGCGCTGCAACCGCGCGCAGGGGCCGACCACGACGCGGCCGTCGCCGATGCGGCCGATGGCGATGGTGCCGCCGCGCCGATGCCGGCCGACGACATCCGCCGCTTCCCTCGTGGCGCGCAAGCCGGCGAATGCCTGCATGCCGCCTTCGAGCTGGCCGACTTCAGCGATGCCACCACCTGGCCGGCCGCGGCGGACCAGGCCCTGCGCCAGCATGGCCCGCTGGCCACCCGCGACGGCGCCGACGACGATGCGCTGTCGGCCATGCTGCAGCGCGCCCTGGCCGACGTGCTGGCCACGCCGCTGCCGGTGGGCACGGCCACGCCGCTGCGCCTGGCCACGCTGGGCCGGCGCCAGCGCCTGGTCGAGCTGGAATTCCACCTGCATGCGCCGCAGCTGTCGGCCCATGCGCTGCAGCGCACCCTGGCCGCCCATGGCTACCCGGCGCCGCGCTTCGGCTTCAGCGAACTGCAGGGCTACCTGAAGGGCTTCATCGACCTGGTGGTGGTGCACGAGGGCCGCTGGTTCATCGCCGACTGGAAGTCCAACCACCTGGGCGATGACCCTGCCGACTACGCCCAGGCCGGGCTGGACGCCGCGATGACCGCCCACCACTACCAGCTCCAGTCCCTGGTCTACAGCCTGGCGCTGCAGCGCTGGCTGCAGCAGCGGCTGCCCGGCTACCGGCACGACACGCACTTCGGCGGCGCGCTGTACCTGTTCGTGCGCGGCCTGCGCCCGGGCTGGACACAGGCCGACGGCCGGCCCACCGGGCTGCATGTCCACCGGCCGTCGGCGGCGGTGCTGCAGCAGCTGTCGGCCCTGCTCGAAGGCGGCGGCGCATGACCCCGCAGTCACCCGCCATCGACATGGCACAGGCCCTCGCCCGCGGCCTGGCCGCCCACCTGCGGCGCTGGGCCGCCGAGCGCGGCGCCACGGTCGAGGCCAGCGAGGCCGCCGCCGCTGCCGGCCGCGCGCTCAGCCTGGCCATGGGCGACGGCCATGTCTGCGTCTGGCTGGCCGATCTGCCGGCCCTGACGGCAGATGCAGCCGCGGTCGAGGCCGCCGCCACGCTGCCCGCCACGGCCGATGCCTGGCGCACGGCCCTGCACGCCAGCCGCCTGGTCGGCAGCGCCGCCGCGCCCGACAACCAGCCCCTGGTGCTGGACGACGACGGCCGGCTCTACCTGCACCGGTCGTTCGACCTGGAGCAGCGCCTCGCCCACCGCCTGCTGCAGGCCGCGGCGCCGCTGCCGGCCGACCCGGCGGCCGACGCCCTGGCGGCAGCGCGGCTGGCCACGCTGTTCCAGCCGCCAGCCGGCGGTGATGCCGACTGGCAGATGCTGGCCGCCGCGCTGGCGATGCAGCGCCGGCTCACCGTGGTCAGCGGCGGCCCCGGCACCGGCAAGACCACCACCGTGGTCAACCTGCTGGCCTGCCTGCTGGCGGCCGAGCCGCGCACCCGCGTGGTGCTGGCCGCGCCCACCGGCAAGGCCGCAGCGCGCCTGGCCGAGGCGCTGCGCGACCGCGCCGCCCACCTGGACCCTGCACTGCGCGAGCGCCTGCCCACCAGCGCCACCACGGTGCACCGCCTGCTGGGTGTGCGACCGGGCCATGGCGGCGCGGCGGGCGCAGGCGAAGCCGCCTTCCGCCACGACGCCGCGAACCCGCTGCCGCTGGACCTGCTGGTGCTCGACGAGGCCTCGATGCTCGACCTGGCCCTGGCCACCCGGCTGCTGGAGGCCGTGCCGCCGACCGCCCGCGTGGTGCTGCTGGGCGACAAGGACCAGCTCGCCGCGGTCGAGGCGGGGGCGGTGTTCGCCGAGCTCAGCGCCGATCCATCACTCGGCACGGCCACCATCGGCCGGCTGGCGGCCCTGTGCGGCCTGCCGGCCGATGCCATCCGCCCGCCGGCACCCACCCAGCCCGGCGCGCTGCACGACAGCGTGGTCTGGTTCCAGCGCAACTACCGCTTCGCGCGGGATTCCGGGATCGGCCGCCTGGCGGCGGAAACCCTGGGCGGCGACAGCGCGGCCGTGCTCGCCACGCTGCGCGCACCGGGCAGCGACGAACTGGCCTGGCTGGCCGATGCCGGCGCCCGGCCGGCGGCGGCGACGCTGGCCGCTGCGACCGACGGCTATGCGGCCTATGTCGATGCCTGCCGCGCCCTGGCTGCCGCTGCGGCGCCCGATGCCGCGTCGATGGCCGCCCTGCATGCCGCTTTCGGGCGCTTCCGCGTGCTGTGCGCACTGCGCGGCGGGCCACGTGGCGTGGAGGCCGTCAACGAGGTGCTGAGCCGCCGCCTGCGCGCGGCCATGGCGGGCGCCACGCCCGACACCCAGGGCGACCGCCAGCCCTGGTTCGCCGGCCGGCCGGTGATGGTGCTGCGCAACGACCCCGGCTTGCGCCTGTTCAACGGCGACATCGGCCTGGCCTGGCCCGGCGCCGACGGTGCGCTGCAGGTGTGGTTTCCGGGGGCGGACGGCCACTGGCGTGCCGTGCCGCCGGCCCGCCTGCCCGCCCACGAGACCACGTGGGCAATGACGGTGCACAAGTCGCAGGGCTCGGAATTCGACGCCGTGCTGCTGCTGCTGCCGGCCCAGCACAGCCGCGTGCTCAGCCGCGAGCTGCTCTACACCGGCATCACCCGCGCCCGCCGCCGCGTGCTGCTGGCCGCCGGCGCCGACGTGCTGGCCGGCGCGGTGCGGGCCAGCAGCCAGCGCCATGCCGGCTTGCAGGCACGCCTGCGGGACATCCAGCAGGCTGGTGGATGAGGCACGGCCACGCGCCGATGCAGCGGCTTGCGCCGGCCCGCCGGACTGACCGCGTAGTTTTGGTTCAGGGCTGCGGGGCACTGGGCATGCCGATTGCTAACGGCCCCTGCGCCGACGCGGCAAGCGGCTGGCCCGGCAAGGTGAGGCCCTGCTTAGGGTGTTGTACCAAGCCGATGTAGTAATCTTTCACGCTATATTTCCCCGGCGCCGCAACCATCAGGCGGCCAGCGGCTCACGAGGCCGCCTCCCGAACACAAGTCACAGCGACCCGGCGCCAAATCGCCGGGCCGTCTGGAGGTCAAACCAGTGGATTACGCTTCCCAGCAACGGCGACCCGGCAAGCACCCGGTGGGCCTGATCGTGGTGGCCGTCGGCCACGTCGTCCTGGGCTACGCCCTGGTCAACGGCCT
>CALMIF010000190.1 GCA_937864045.1 uncultured Aquabacterium sp.
CGAACGATTCGATGAACTGGATCGGCCGCAACCGCATTGATCAGACCGTCCCTAACTTGTTCTCAAGCCGATTTATGCAGCACAGCCGGTGTGTAACCAGTCGCCACTTTCCCGGTTCGGGGCCGGCCCTGCGCCACTAACCGGAAAGTGGCGCACCGCAAGCGCGCCAGCGGCGACGCAGTGCGGCCTCTTGTCGTGGCGCTGCGCGGCGCGCATACTGTTGAAAAACACAGTCATCATCATGTCCTCCCATCCTGCCGATCCGGCTGCGTCTGTGGCGCCTGCTTCCGCATCGTCTGCCGGCCCCCGCCCTGGCGTCAGGTTGCTGGACCAGGTGCGTGAGCAGATCCGCTATCTGCACTACAGCATAAGAACGGAAGAAGCCTACGTCCATTGGGTGCGGGCCTTCGTCCGCTTTCATGGCCTGCGCCATCCCCGGCAGATGGGCGAGGTCGAGGTCCGTGCCTTCCTGGGCTGGCTCACGGTCGAACGGCATGTGTCTGTGTCCACCCACCGGCAGGCCCTGGCTGCGCTGCTGTTCCTCTACCAGCGCGTCTTCGGCCAGTCTTTGCCGTGGATGGCTGAACTCGAGCGGCCCCAGCGCAAGGCCCGCTTGCCCGTGGTGCTGACGGTCGATGAGGTGCGCCGCGTGCTGGGCCTGCTGGACGGCACCCACGCCGTGCTGGCCCGCCTGCTTGACGGCACCGGTCTGCGCATCACCGAGGCGCTGCAGCTGCGCGTGAAGGATGTCGAGTTCGACCGCCAGGCCATCATCGTGCGGGCAGGCAAGCTAGGGCTGTCGTGTCTGCCAATAGCGCGGGCGCCTGGCGTGGGCGGCGATGGCACTGATGCGGACAACGCCCTCGTCCACGCGGTAGAGGATGGAGTACGGATATCGCCCGATGGGCAGCAAGCGCCTGCCGTTGGTCGTTGGTGTGCCGAGCGCAGGAAACTCGGTGAGCAATTCAGCCTTTTGCTCGACTTGCAGCAGAAAGTTGCGCGCCACCTTGGCGCTGACGTTGGTGGCGTAGAAGCGCACGGCTTCCGTCAGTTCGGCCTCGGCCTCCGGCGTGAGCTGCCAGTTCACGCCAGGTCGGCACGCAGGCGGTCGACGGCCTGCTGGCCCGACACCCAAGACGATTCGCCGCGCGCAATGCGCGCCTCGCGCTCGTCAGCTTCGGCTGACCACGCCGCCGCCCATTCGGGATCGGTCTCCAGGCTGGCGATCAGACGGTCGATCAGCCGCGAGCGGTCTGCCTGGGGCAGGCTCAGCGCTTCGGCTTCCAGGACATCGATGGGAATGGGCATGTGTCACCTCGTGTCGGGCGACCAGCATGCCACAGGCCAGTTGTGATCACCGATAGCGCTGCGCTGCCGTGACCGACACCAAGTCAGATCCGCCGCCCCCCTACGCCGAACTCCACTGCCGCAGCTGCTTCAGCTTCCTCACCGGCGCGTCACGCCCGACGGAGCTGGTGGAAGAGGCGCTGCGGCGCGGCTACACGGCACTCGCCATCACCGACGAATGCTCGCTGTCGGGCGTGGTGCATGCGCATGAGGCGGTGCAGGGCACGCCGCTGCACCTGGTCATCGGCGCGCAGATGGACTTGTCGCCGCATCCTGACGGACCCGAAGGCGATGGCGCCGTGTTGGCCGCTCACGGCCCGCCGCGCCTGCTGCTGCTGGCGCAGGACCGGCGCGGCTACGGCAACCTGGCGCAGTGGATCAGCGTGGCCCGCCGCCGTGCGCCCAAGGGGCAGTACCTGGCCTATGCGGCCGATGTGGAAGGCCGGGTGCCGAATGCGCCGTTCCTGGCGGGCCTGGCGGGTTGCTTCGCCATCCTGCTGCCGCAGCCGGGGCAGGCGCCCGCATCGATGCACGCCCAGGCGATGTGGCTGAAGACCTGGTTCGGGCCCGAGCGCTGCGCCATCGCCATCGAGCTGCTGGGCCGTGCCCACGATGGCGAGCGCCTGGCGGTGCTGCCGGCGGTCGCGGCCCAGGCGGGCCTGCGCCTGGTGGCCTGCGGCGACGTGCTGATGCACGCCCGCGCCCGCAAGCCGCTGCAGGACGCGCTGGCCGCCACCCGCCTGGGCTGCACCGTGGCCGACGCCGGCTTCGGCCTGGCGCCGAATGCCGAGGCGCACCTGCGCTCGCGTGCGCGCCTGGCGCGGCTGTACGCGCCGGCCTGGCTGGCGGCGGCGGTCGACATCGCCGCCGGCTGCACCTTCTCGCTGGCCGAGCTGCGCTATGAATACCCCGACGAGATCGTGCCCGCCGGCCACACGCCCGCCAGCTGGCTGCGCGCGCTCACCGAGCAGGGCGCGCGCCGGCGCTATCCGGCGGGCGAGCCGCCCAAGGTGCGCAGCAGCATCGAGCATGAGCTCGCGCTGATCGGCCAACTGACCTTCGAGCCCTACTTCCTCACCGTGGCCGACATCGTGCAGTGGGCGCGCAGCCAGGGCATCCTGTGCCAGGGCCGCGGCAGTGCGGCCAATTCGGTGGTGTGCTTCTGCCTGGGCATCACCGAGGTCGACCCCACGCGCGAGCACATGACCCTGCTGTTCGGCCGCTTCATCAGCGCCGAGCGCAACGAGCCGCCCGACATCGACGTCGACTTCGAGCACCAGCGCCGCGAGGAGGTGATCCAGTACATCTACCGCAAGTACGGCCGCCACCGCGCCGCGCTGACCGGCGTGATGATCAGCTACCGCCCACGCTCGGCGCTGCGCGACATGGGCCGCGCGCTGGGCATCGACCTCGACCGCATCAACGCCGTCAGCAAGGGCCAGCAGTGGTGGGACGGCCGCGGCATCGCGCCCGAGCGGCTGGCCGAGCAGGGCTTCGACCCCGACTCATTGGTGTGCCGGCAATGGCTGGACCTGACGCGGGAGCTGATCGGCTTTCCGCGCCATCTCAGCCAGCACCCGGGCGGCTTCGTCATCGCCCGCGACGACATCGCCCGCCTGGTGCCGGTGGAAAACGCCGCGATGGACGGCCGCACCGTCATCCAGTGGGACAAGGACGACCTGGACGTGCTGGGCCTGATCAAGGTCGACATCCTGGCCCTGGGGATGCTGAGTGCCATCCGCCGCGCCCTGGTGATGGTGGCGGCCAAGCTGGGGGTGGACGCCATCGACATGCACCAGCTGCCGCAGGACGACCGCGTCTACGCCATGCTGTGCCGCGGCGACAGCGTGGGCACCTTCCAGGTGGAGAGCCGGGCGCAGATGAGCATGCTGCCGCGCCTGAAACCGAAGGAGTTCTACGACCTGGTGATCGAGGTCGCCATCGTGCGGCCGGGGCCGATCCAGGGCGGCATGGTCCACCCCTACCTGCGCCGCCGCAACGGCGAAGAGCCCGAGGACTACCCGAACGACGCCATCCGCGCCGCCCTGGGCCGCACCAAGGGCGTGCCCATCTTCCAGGAGCAGGTGATGCAGCTGGCGATGCTGGCCGCTGACTTTTCCGCCGGCGAGGCCGACGCGCTGCGCCGCGCGATGGCGGCCTGGAAGCGCAAGGGCGGCCTGGGGCCGTTCCATGAGCGCCTGGTGGGCCGCATGGTGGCCAAGGGCTATGCGCCCGAGTACGCCGAGCGCATCTTCAAGCAGATCGAGGGCTTCGGCGAATACGGCTTCCCCGAGAGCCATGCGGCCAGCTTCGCGCTGCTGGTGTACGTCAGCGCCTGGCTGAAGTGCCACCACCCCGATGCCTTCCTGGCCGCGTTGCTGAACAGCCAGCCGATGGGCTTCTATGCCCCGGCGCAGCTGGTGCGCGACGCGCGGGCGCATGGCGTGCAGGTGCTGCCGGTGGACGTGCTGCACAGCGACTGGCATTCGACGTTGGAAGGCGGGCAGGGCGGCGGCGATGCGCTGCTTCCCGTGCGCCTGGGCCTGGACCGCATCACCGGCCTGGCCGAGGACGCCGCGCGACGCCTGCTGGCCGCCCGCGCCGCACTCGCCGAGTCTGCGCCGGGCGAAGGCTTTGCCGGCGTCGAGGACCTGGCCCGCCGGGCCGCGCTCGATGCCCATGCGCTGCAGCTGCTGGCCCAGGCCGATGCGCTGCGCGGCCTGGCCGGCCACCGCCACCAGGCCGCCTGGGGCGTGCGCGGCATCGACACCCGCGCCACACCGCTGCTGGCCGCCACCCGCACGCACGAGGCCCAGGCCGAGTTGCTGGCGCCGGCTGACGGCGAATCGCTGCTGGCCGACTACCGCAGCACCGGCCTGTCGCTGGACACGCACCCGCTGGCGCTGCTGCGGCCGCAGCTGGCGGCCTTCCGCGTGCAGCCGGCGGCGGTGCTGGCGCTGTCGCGCAACGGCCAGCTGGCGCGGGCCTCGGGCCTGGTCACCCACCGCCAGCGGCCGGGCACGGCCAAGGGCGTGGTCTTCGTGACGCTGGAGGACGAGACCGGGCCGGTCAACGTGATCGTGTGGCCGGCGGTGGCGCAGGCCCAGCGCCGGCCGCTGCTGGCGGCCACGCTGCTGACGGTCTACGGCGTGTGGCAGCGCGACCGCGAGGGGCCCGACGCGGTGCAGCACCTGATCGCCCGCCAGCTGGTCGACCATTCGCACCTGCTGCAGGGGCTGACCAGCAAGAGCCGCGATTTCCACTGACCGCTACGGCCTCGCCGACAATCCGCCGCATGGTGCGTCACGAAGCAAAGGCTCGACTGAACCCGCAAGGGCGAAGCGGTG
>CALMIF010000191.1 GCA_937864045.1 uncultured Aquabacterium sp.
GCTTCAACCTGCTGGCGCGCACCTCGGCGCTGGAGAACGTGGAGCTGCCCCTGCTCTACCGCGGCGATGCCGCCGCCGACCGCCGCGCCGCCGCCCGGCGCGCCCTGCTGGCCGTGGGCCTGGCCGGGCGCGAGCACCACACGCCGGCCGAACTCTCCGGCGGCCAGCAGCAGCGGGTGGCGATCGCGCGGGCCATCGTCACCGCGCCGGCCGTGGTGCTGGCCGACGAGCCCACCGGCAACCTGGACACCGCGCGCAGCCACGAGATCATGGGCCTGCTGCTGGCGCTGAACCGCGACCACGGCATCACCGTGCTGATGGTCACGCACGAGCCCGACATGGCCGCGTATGCCCGGCGGATGGTCACCTTCGTCGACGGCCGCATCGCCAGCGACCGCATCAACCCTGACCCGGTGACCGAAGCACCCGCCATCGAAGGAGCCGCCTGATGCTGCTGAGCGTGCTGCTGCTGGCGCTGCGCTCGGTGCGGCGCAACCTGCTGCGCAGCGTTCTCACGATCCTGGGCATCGTCATCGGCGTCAGCGCGGTGATCACGATGGTGACGCTGGGCAACGGCGCCACGCAGTCGATCCGCAACCAGATCGCCGGCCTGGGCAGCAACCTGCTGCTGGTGATGCCCGGCCAGCGCCTGCCGGGGGGTGGCGGGGGCGGCGGGCCCGGCGTGCCGCAGTTCACCCCGGCCGACGCCGAGGCCATCGCCAGCCAGGTGGGTGGCGTGGCGGCGGTGGCGCCGCAGGGGCGCACGTCGGCCACCGTGGTGGCCAACGGCCGCAACTGGTCGACCAGCGTGACCGGCAGCACCAACGCCTGGTTCCAGACCGGCAACTGGAAGCTGGCCCAGGGCCGCACCTTCGAGCCCGACGAGCTGGCCGCCGGCAGCGCCGTGTGCGTGGTCGGCGAGACGGTGCGGCGCGAGCTGTTCGGTGGTGCGGCCGGTGCGACCCCACCCGGCCTGGGCCAGGCGCTGCGCATCAAGCAGTTCAGCTGCACCATCGTCGGCGTGCTGGCCGCCAAGGGCCAGAGCGGCATGGGCGACCAGGACGACACCGTGCTGGTGCCGCTGGCCACGCTGCAGCGGCGCATCACCGGCAACCGGCGCATCAGCACCATCGCCGTGGCGATGGAAGACGGCGCCGACAGCACGCCGCTGAAGGCCAGCCTGCGCAGCCTGCTGCGTGAACGGCGCAAGCTGGCCGCCGCCGACGACGACAACTTCAGCATCTTCGACACCCAGCAGCTGGCCGAGACGCTGTCGGGCACGATGGCGGTGATGACCACCCTGCTGGGCGCGGTGGCCGCGGTCAGCCTGCTGGTGGGCGGCATCGGCATCATGAACATCATGCTGGTCAGCGTGACCGAGCGCACCCGCGAGATCGGCCTGCGCCTGGCGGTGGGCGCACTGGAGCGCGAGGTGCTGCTGCAGTTCCTGATCGAGTCGGTGGTGCTGTCGGCCCTGGGCGGCCTGGTCGGCATCGCCCTGGCCACCGGCGCCAGCTGGGGCCTGGCGCAGGTGATGGACGTGCCCTACGCCTTCGACCCCGCCATCAACGGCCTGTCGCTGGTGTTCTCGGCCGCCATCGGCGTGCTGTTCGGCTACTTCCCGGCGCGGCGCGCGGCGCGGCTGGACCCGATCGAGGCGCTGCGGCATGAGTGAGCGGGGCTCACGCGGTCGCCCACCCTTCGGAGAGTGTTTCCGCCTGTCTGAGCACGGTGTCAGCGGCTTCCTCCTGCCTGTCCGGCGGGTACTTGTAGCGCCTCAGCAGCGTCCTCACCATCACCCGCAGCCGCGCCCGCACGTTCTCGCGCACCGACCAGTCGACGGTCACCGATGACCGCAGCTTCTGCGTCAGTTCCACCGCCATCGCCTTCAGCGTCTCGTCGCCCAGCTCCCGCACCGCTGCCTCGTTGGTCGCCAGTGCGTCATAGAACGCCATCTCGTCGCCGTTCAGTCCCAGGCGCTCGCCCTTCAGCGCCGCCTCGTGGAACTTCCTGGCCATCTCGATGAGCTCTTCGATGACCTGGGCCGTCTCGATGGCGCGGTTGCGGTAGCGCTGCAGGCTGAGTTGCAGCAGGTCCGAGAACCTGGCCTGCTGCACGACGTTGGTCTTGAAGCGTGCCTGGATGTCGTCCTTCAGCAGCCGCTCCAGCAGTTCGACGGCGAGGTTGCGCTCCTTCATGTGGCGCACGTCTTCGAGGAACGCCTCGGACAGGATGCCGATGTCAGGGCGGTTCAGGCCGGCGGCCTTGAAGATGTCGACCACCTCGGCGCTCACCACCGCCTTGCTGATGATCTGCCGCAGCGCGTGTTCCTTCTGCGCGTCGCTGAGCTTCTTGCCCGAGGTGCCGAACTTGGTCAGCGCGGCCTTCACCGCCTGCAGAAAGGCCAGTTCGTCCCGATGCGCCAGCGCCTCGTCCAGCGTGCAGCACAGCGCGAAGGCCTTGCTGGCCGACAGCACCGTGTCGGCGAAGCGCTTCTTGCCGTCCTCCAGGCCCAGCACATGGTCCATCACCCCGGCCAGCAGTTGAAAGCCACGCGTGCGGAAGGCGGTGTAGTCGAAGCCGTGCAGCATGCCGTGCAGCACGTCCATCTTCTCCAGCAACACGGCCAGGGCGTCTTCGGCGGCGATGGTCGGCTTGCCCTTGCCCTTGGCCTGGGTGTAGTCCTTCAGCGCCGCCTTCAGCTCGTTGGCGATGCCGATGTAATCCACCACCAGGCCGCCGGGCTTGTCCTTGAACACCCGGTTCACCCGGGCGATGGCCTGCATCAGGTTGTGGCCCTTCATGGGCTTGTCGACGTACATCGTGTGCATGCACGGCGCGTCGAAGCCGGTGAGCCACATGTCGCGCACGATGACCAGCTTGAAGGGGTCCGCCGGGTCCTTGTAGCGGCGCTCCAGGCGCTTCTTGATGTCCTTGCTGTGGATGTGCGGCTTGAGCAGGGCCTTGTCCGAGGCCGAGCCGGTCATGATGACCTTGATGGCGCCCTTTTCGGGGTCGGGGTCGTGCCAGCTGGGGCGCAGGGCGACGATGGCGTCGTACAGGTGCACGCAGATGTCGCGGCTCATCGCCACCACCATGGCCTTGCCGTCCAGGCTGGCCAGGCGGTTCTCGAAGTGTTCCACCAGGTCGGCCGCCACCTTCTGGATGCGCGGCGGCGCGCCCACCAGTTTCTCCAGCGCAGCCCAGCGGCGCAGCTGCGCGGCCTTGGCGGTGTCGTCCTCCTCGTCCTCGGTCAGCTCCTCGACCTCGTCGTCGAGCAGCGTCGCCTCGGCTTCCTGCAGCTCCAGCCTCGCCAGCCGGCTCTCGTAGTAGATGGGCACCGTGGCGCCGTCCTTGACCGCCTGCTCCACGTCGTAGATGTGCACGTAGTCGCCGAACACGGCCCGGGTGTCGCGGTCTTCCAGTGACACGGGCGTGCCGGTGAAGGCGACGAAGGTGGCGTTGGGCAGGCCGTCGCGCAGGTGCTGGGCGTAGCCGTAGCGCACATGGCGCAGGGCGCCGTAGTGGGCCGGGGGTTCCGCCGCCTGCAGAACCGTCGCATCGTTGGCCGCCAAGCCCTTGCGCGCGTCCTTCATCTGCTTCTGCAGCCTGGGCAGGCTGGCCTGGAAGCCGTACTGGCTGCGGTGCGCCTCGTCGCAGATGACGACGATGTTGTGCCGGTCGGAGAGCACCGGGAAGCTGTCCTCATCCTCGCCCGGCGTGAACTTCTGGATGGTCGTGAAGATGATGCCGCCCGACGGCCGGTTGGCCAGCAGTTCGCGCAGCCTGGGCCGGGTGTCGGCCTGCACCGGGGTTTCGCGCAGCAGCTCGGCCGCGCCGGCGAACACGCCGAAGAGCTGGTTGTCCAGGTCGTTGCGGTCGGTCACCACCACCAGGGTCGGGTTGCCCATGGCCGGGTGCTGCATCAGCTTGCCGCCCAGGCAGGTCATCTCGATGGATTTGCCGGCGCCCTGGGTGTGCCACACCACACCGCCCTTGCCGCGGCGGGTGGCGTCGGCCTTGGGGTGGGACGCCACCAGCACGCTGTCCACCACCGCCCGCACGGCGTGGAACTGGTGGTAGCCGGCCACCTTCTTGACCAGCTTGCCCTCGTCCTCGAACAGGATGAAGTGCCGCAGGTAGTCCAGCAGCAGCCCGCGCTGGAACAGGCCGTGCACCAGCGTTTCCAGCCCCCTCATCGGCCCCAACGGGTCGACGGCCTCGCCGTCGATGGTGCGCCAGGCCATGTAGCGTTCGGGGTCGGCGGTCAGCGACCCCACGCGGGCCTCGATGCCGTCGCTGATGACCAGCAGCGCGTTGCCCAGGAACAGGTCGGGAATGTCTTCCTTGTACGCCTGCAGTTGGTTGAAGGCGGCCCACAGGTCGGCGTTCTCGTCGCCCGGGTTCTTGAGTTCGACCACCACCACCGGCAGGCCGTTGAGAAACAGCACCACGTCCGGTCGGCGGGTCTGCTTCGGGCCCTGGATGCTGAACTGGTTGAGCGCCAGCCAGTCGTTGCGGGCGGCGTCCGACCAGTCCACCAGC
>CALMIF010000192.1 GCA_937864045.1 uncultured Aquabacterium sp.
TGCCCATGTGGTACTGGTTGTAGACGTCCCACAGGCCGTCGACGATCATGCTGTCGATCATCTTCCAGTCGCCCATGCGCTGGCCCTGCCGCGAACCGAACAGCACATGCGGCGACAGGCTCATGCTTTCCTGGCCACCGGCGACGACGATCTCGCTGTCGCCCCAGGCCACCGCCTGCGCCGCCAGCATCACGGCCTTCAGACCCGAGCCGCAGACCGCGTTGATCGTCAGCCCCGGCGTCTCCTTCGGCACGCCGGCCTTCATCAGCGACTGGCGGGCCGGGTTCTGACCGGCGCCCGCGGCCAGCACCTGGCCCATGATGACCTCGCCGACCTGCGCCGGATCGAGCCTGGCGCGCGCGATGGCCTCTCGGATGACGATCGCGCCGAGTTCAGTGGCCGGGATGTTGGCGATCGAGCCGCCGAACTTGCCGACCGCGGTGCGCGCGGCCGAGACGATGACGATGTCTTGCATGGGAGGTTTCTCCTTCAGGGCTGGGGTGGGGCGAGGACGGGGCGCCGTCGGTCAGGGCGCCTTGGCCTTGACGTAGCGGCCGGGCGCTGATTCGATCGGCTTGTGCTGGCGGGAACCCGCGGACTTGGGTGCGGCGACCAGGCGGCCGGCGTGTTCGCCCAGCCAGTCCATCCAGGCGGGCCACCAACTGCCCGGCACGTCCTCGGCGCGTTCGAGCCAGCGATCGGCGTCGGCGGCCAGCTTGCCGACCCAATAGTTGCGCTTGCCCTTGGCCGGCGGGTTGATGACCCCGGCGATGTGGCCGCTGGCGCCGAGCACGAAGCGCACGTCGCCGCCGAGCAGCCGGGTGCTCGCGTAGGCGGTCTGCCAGGGCACGATGTGGTCCTCGCGCGAGGCATAGACGAAGGCGGGAACCGTGATCTGCCCCAGATCCACCGGCACACCGCACTGCACCGTGCCGCCCGGCTCGCGCAGCTTGTTCTCGAGGTAGGTGTTGCGCAGGTACCAGCAGTACATCGGGCCCGGCAAGTTGGTGTCGTCGCCGTTCCAGAACAGCAGGTCGAAGGCTGGCGGCGCCTTGCCCTTCAGGTAGCCGTTGACGACATAGGGCCAGATCAGGTCGTTGGCACGCAGCGCGGCGAAGACCTGCGCCAGTTCACGGCCCTGCAGCAGTCCGCCGTGGCCGATCGTGGCCTCACGAGCGGCGACGGCCTGCTCGCTGACCATCAGGCCGAGCTCGCCGGTGTCGCTGAAGTCGAGCATCGTCGTCAGCAAGGTCAGGCTCGCCGCCTTCTCGTCGCCGCGCGCGGCCAGCACCGCCAGCGCACTGGCGAGCAGCGTGCCGCCGATGCAGAAGCCCAGAGTGTTGACGCGGTCGGCGCCGCTGATCGCCAGCGCGACGTCGATCGCCTGGACCACGCCCTGCTCGAGGTAGTCGTCCCAGCCGAGCTTGCCCTGCTCGGGCCCGGCGTTGCGCCACGAGACCAGGAACACCGTGTGGCCCTGTGCCACCGCGTGGGCGACCAGCGAGTTGTCGGGCTGCAGGTCGAGGATGTAGTACTTGTTGATGCACGGCGGCACGATCAGCAGCGGCCGCTCGTGCACCTTCGCCGTCGTCGGCGCGTACTGGATCAGCTGGATCAGGTCATTCTCGAACACCACGCTGCCGGGCGTGGTGGCGACGTTGCGCCCGACCTCGAACGCGCTGTCGTCGGTCATCGACACGCGGCCGCGGGCAAAGTCCTGCACGAACAGGCGCATGCCTTCGACCAGGCTCGCGCCGCCGCTGTCCAGCGCGGTCTGCAGCGCCTCGGGGTTGGTGGCCAGGCAGTTGGCCGGGCTCAGCGCATCGACGACCTGACGCAGCACGAAACCCCACTGCGCCTTGCTGCGTCCTTCCAGCGGCGCGGCGTCCAGGTTCTTTCGCACCATGTCCGACAGGCCGAGGTAGGTTTGCGTCAGCCCGTCGAAGCGCGGATCGTTGCGCCAGGCCTCGCCTGCGAAGCGACGGTCGGCTACCGGCACTCGCGCGCCCGCCCCCGATCCGGCCAGCGCGCCGGTCCACCAGTTGCTCGCCTGCTGCTGCCAGGCCAGCAGCGCCTTGGTGCCTTCCATCCAGGGCGACATGAATGGCAGGGCCAGCGGGGGCGCAGCCTCGCCGGAACCTGCCGGGTCGGTGCCGCCGCCGAGAATGCGAAACATCTCCCGCTGGCCTGCCAGCAGATCGGTCAGCCATTTCGAGGGGTCGAATGGTGTGGGAGCGGTCATGGTCCCCTCTTCAGTGCAGCTTCACGTGCGGTTCGGTGCGCCGAACGATCAGGCGCGCCAGCGTGTCGAGCGCGACCTTGGCAAAGCCATGCAGTGCCAACTCGTGCATCTTGTAGAGCGACAGGTACATCGTCCGCGCGAATAGGCCCTCGACCATCAGGCTGCCGCCGATGAGCCCGCCCATCATGTTGCCCACCGTGCTGAACTCGCCCAGCGACACCAGCGAGCCGAAGTCGCGGTACCGGTACGGCCGCAGCGGCTTGCCGGCCAAGCGCAGGCCGATCTGCTTGACCACGTGCGACGCCTGCTGGTGCGCCGCCTGGGCGCGCGGTGGGACCATGCCGCCCTTGCCGTGGTCGGCTTGAGGCCAAGCGCAGGCCGCGCAATCACCGATGGCGAACACGTCGTCGTCGCGGCTGGTCTGCAGCGTCGGCCTGACCACCAGCTGATTGGTGCGATTGGTCTCGAGCCCGGCGATGTCCTTCAGGAAGTCTGGCGCCTTGACGCCCGCTGCCCACACCACCAGCTCGGCTGGCAGCAGCCGACCGTCGGCGAGTCTCACCCCGCCGGGCAGCACCTCGGCCACTTTGGCGTGGGTGT
>CALMIF010000193.1 GCA_937864045.1 uncultured Aquabacterium sp.
TGGTGGACTACTGGGCCGAATGGTGCGGCCCCTGCAAGATGATCGCCCCCATCCTCGACGAGACGGCCAAGGAATTCGGCAGCCGCCTGCAGATCGCCAAGATGAACGTCGACGAGAACCGCGAGGTGCCGGCGAAGTTCGGCATCCGCGGCATCCCGACGCTGATGCTGTTCAAGGACGGCCAGCTCGCCGCCACCAAGGTCGGCGCCCTGTCCAAGGCGCAGCTCGCGGCCTTCATCGAGCCGCACCTATAATCAAGGGCTGATGGCGGCTGGCGTGCTGAACGCGCACCGGCAGTCCTCGCCTCAGGCCACCTTGCCCGCGGGTTGATGACCCGGCCCCGGCGCAAGGTTTCGGCAAGCCCCCGTGCATCCTTTGACCCTGGCGCACCGTCTGCGCCGGTGGTCGTGCAGCCCAGCCTCATGATCGCGAGGCGGCCGCCGTGCACGGCGACCTGCTCCCTGATGCCTGCCCGGCGTGCATGCCGGACAGCATCCCCCGGCACCACGGCCCTGGCCCGGCCTGCTGCCTCCACCACCCGGTGATTCCCCCATGCATCTTTCCGAACTGAAGGCGCTCCACGTCTCCGCCCTGATCACGATGGGCGAGGCGCTCGAGATCGACAACGTCGCCCGCCTGCGCAAGCAGGAGCTGATGTTCGCGATCATGAAGAAGCGCGCCAAGGCCGGCGAGCAGGTGTTCGGCGACGGCGTGCTCGAAGTGCTGCCAGACGGCTTCGGCTTCCTGCGCTCGATCGAGGCCAGCTACATGGCGTCGACCGACGACATCTATCTGTCGCCCAGCCAGATCCGCCGCTTCAACCTGCACACCGGCGACCTCATCGAGGGCGAGGTGCGGGTGCCCAAGGACGGCGAGCGCTATTTCGCCCTGGTCAAGGTCGACCGGGTGAACGGCGTCACGCCGGAGGAGAGCAAGCACAAGATCATGTTCGAGAACCTGACCCCGCTGTTCCCGAAGGAACAGTTCAGGCTCGAGCGCGACAACCACAAGGGCGAGGACGCGGTGACCGGCCGCATCATCGACCTGATCGCCCCGATCGGCAAAGGCCAGCGCGCCCTGCTGGTGGCCCAGCCCAAGACCGGCAAGACGGTGATGATGAAGCACATCGCCCACGCGCTGGTGGCCAACCATCCCGAGATCCACCTGATCGTGCTGCTGGTCGACGAGCGGCCCGAGGAAGTGACCGAGATGGTGCGTGGCGTGCGCGGCGAGGTCATCTCGTCGACCTTCGACGAACCCGCCGCCCGCCACGTGCAGGTGGCCGAGATGGTGATCGAGCGCGCCAAGCGCCTGGTCGAGATGAAGAAGGACGTGGTGATCCTGCTCGACTCGATCACCCGCCTGGCGCGGGCCTACAACAACGTGCTGCCCTCGTCGGGCAAGGTGCTGACCGGTGGCGTCGACGCCAATGCGCTGCAGCGCCCGAAGCGCTTCTTCGGCGCGGCGCGCAATGTCGAGGAAGGCGGCTCGCTGACCATCATCGGCACCGCGCTGATCGACACCGGCTCGAAGATGGACGAGGTCATCTACGAGGAATTCAAGGGCACGGGCAACTGCGAGATCCACCTCGACCGCCGCATGGCCGAGAAGCGGGTCTACCCCTCGATCCAGATCAACAAGACCGGCACCCGCCGCGAAGAACTGCTGCTGAAGCCGGAAATCCTGCAGAAGACCTGGATCCTGCGCAAGCTGCTCTACAACATGGACGAGATCGAGGCGATGGAGTTCGTGCTCGACAAGATGAAGGCCACGAAGAACAACCTGGACTTCTTCGACATGATGCGGCGCGGAGGCTGAACAGCCTCACGCTATAATCCGCAGTTTTTCCGTTCCAGGGAAAGTGCGTCGCGTGGTGCGGCGTGGCTTCCGACGACACCGAACAGAGGTTTCCATGAAAGAAGGCATTCACCCCAACTACCGCGACGTGTGCTTCGTGGATCTGTCCAACGGCTTCAAGTTCGTGACCCGCTCGACCGTGTCGACGAAGGAAACCGTCAAGATGGACGACGGCCGCGAACTGCCGCTGGTGAAGCTGGAAACCACCAGCGAGACGCACCCGTTCTACACCGGCACGCAGAAGAGCGTGGACAGCCTGGGCGGCCGCGTCGAGAAGTTCCGCAACAAGTTCGCCAACCTGGGCCTGAACAAGAAGGCCGCCAGCTGATCGGCGAGCCGCTGCCGGCCCCAGGCCGGCACAGCGATGAAGGGCAGCTGCGGCTGCCCTTTTTCATGCCCGCTCCCATCCCCGGTGGCCGTCCGTGCCGCCTCCTATCATTGCGCCGGTGACGCCCAAGCCCAACCCCGCCCTGGTGACGCAAGACGCGGTGCGCCGCCTGCCCCGGCTGGCCCTGCTGCTGTTCTGCGCCGCCTATGTGCTGCCGGGCCTGTTCGGGCGCGACCCCTGGCGCGGTGCCGAACTGATCGCCTTCGGCCAGATGCTGTCGATTGCCGAGGGCCGCGCGCCCTGGCTGGCGCCGGCGCTGGGCGGCGTGCCGGTGGATGCGGCGCTGCTGCCGCACTGGATCGGCGCCCTGGCGATCCGCATCGGCCAGGGCTGGCTGGACCCGGCACTGGCCGCACGGGTGCCCTTCACCGGGCTGCTGGTGCTGACCCTGGTGGCCGTGTGGTACGCCTGCTTTCACCTGGCCCGCAGCGAGGCGGCCCAGCCGCTGCCCTTCGCCTTCGGTGGCGAGGCGCCGCCGGTGGACTATGCGCGGGCGATCGCCGATGGCGCGCTGCTGCTGCTGATCGCCACGCTGGGCCTGCTGCAACTGGGCCACCAGACCACGCCCGAACTGGCCCAGCTGGCCGCCGTGGCCGGGCTGCAGTGGGCGCTGGCCGCCGCCCCGCACCGGGGCTGGCAGGCGCGCATGGGTGTGCTGCTGGCGCTGCCGCTGCTGGCCGCCTGCGGCGCGCCGGTGATCGCGCTGGCGCTCGGCGGCGGTGCGCTGTTGTTGTGCTGGCGCCATGCCGAGCCCGGCCTGCGCGCGCTGCGCCCCTGGCTGGCGACGGCAACGGCCGCCGCGGCGCTGCTGGCCTGGCCGGCCGGTGCCTGGGCCTGGCGCCTGGCCGACGGCATCGACCTGCCGTCGCTGGCGCGGCTGCTGTTGTGGTTCCTGTGGCCGGCCTGGCCGCTGGCACTGTGGACGGTGTGGCAGTGGCGGCGCCACCTCGCGCAACGCCACCTGGCGATTCCGCTGCTGGGCGGCATCGTGGCGCTGACCGCCTGCGTGGCGATGGACGGTTCCGACCGTGCGCTGATGCTCGGTCTGCCCGGCATCGCCGTGCTGGCGGCGTTCGCCCTGCCCACCCTGCAGCGCAGCGGCGCGGCGGCCATCGACTGGCTGTCGGTCTTCTTCTTCACCGTCTGCGGCGCCATCGTCTGGGTGTTCTACGCCGCCATGCAGACCGGCACGCCGGCCAAGGCCCTGGCCACGGTGCTGCGGCTGGCGCCGGGCTTCATGCCGCAGCAGTCCTGGCTGGCGCTGGGACTGGCCCTGGCGGCCACGGCGGCCTGGCTGGGCCTGGTGCGCTGGCGCACCGGTCGCCACCGGGCGGTGCTGTGGAAGAGCGTGGTGCTGCCCGCCGGCGGCGTGGCCCTGTGCTGGCTGCTGCTGATGACGCTGTGGCTGCCGCTGCTGGACTACAGCCGCAGCAACCGGCCGCTGGCCGAGCGCCTGGTGCGCCATGTGCCTGCCGGCCAGTGCATCGCCACGCCACAGGCGCCGCTGTCGCTGGTGGCCGCACTGGAGTTCCACGGCCGCCGCCGCGTCGACGCCACGCCGACCGCGGCCAACGGCCGCTGCGCCAGGCTGATGCTGGTGTTGCCGCTGCGGGGAGCGGAGATGCCCCGTGGCACGGCACTGGCCGAGCAGGCCCGGCGTGCGGGATGGCAGGAGATCGCCCGCGAACGCCGGCCGACCGACCGCAACGAGGCGGTCGCGGTCTACCGCCGCGCCGACTGAAGCGCCGCAGCCCCCGGCCTGCGTCAGGATGCGGTGGTCGACAGCGGCGCCGTGGCCGGCACCACCGCCTGCCGCACCCGCGCCGCCGGCAGCAGCAGCCGGAAGCGCGAGCCTTCGCCGGGCGTGCTGTCGACCTCCAGCGCGCCGCCGTGGCGCTGCACCACATGCTTGACGATGGACAGGCCCAGGCCCGTGCCGCCGGTCTCGCGCGAGCGGCTGCCGTCGACGCGGTAGAAGCGCTCGGTCAACCTCGGCAGGTGCTCGCGGGCGATGCCGATGCCGCTGTCACGCACGCTGATCTCGCCCTGCCCGTCGGGCCGCACGGCCCAGCCCAGGTGGATGGCGCCGCCGTCGGGCGTGTAGCGCACCGCATTCGTCGCCAGGTTGGCCACCGCGCTGTGCAGCTCGGCCTCGAGCCCGGCCAGTTCGGTGCCGGCGGGCGGCAGGTCCAGCGTGATCGGGTGGCGGCCGGCCGACAGGCGGCGCGCATCGTCGGCCACCCGCTGCAGCAGCGCCGGCAGCGCCACCCAGCGGTCGGCCGGCGGGCGCGGACTGCCCTCGAGCTGGGCCAGCTGCAGCAGGTCGGCCACCAGCACCTGCATGCGCTCGGTCTGCTGCTGCATCAGCGTGACCACGCGGCCGCGTTCGGCCGTGCTCAGCGGCAGGCTGGCCATGGTCTCGACGAAGCCCGACAGCACTGTCAGCGGCGTGCGGATCTCGTGGGACACGTTGGCGACGAAATCACGGCGCATCGACTCGGCGCGCTGGCGCTCGGTCACGTCCTGCGAGATCAGCAGCTTCTGGCGGTCGCCGTAGCTGCGCAGCACCAGCTGCAGCAGGGTGCCGCCGGGCATCGGCTGCATGATCGGCTCAGGCCAGCTGCCCTGCTGCAGCCAGGCGACGAAGGCCGGCATGCGCAGCAGGTTGGTGATCGGCTGGTGCAGGTCGCGCCGCGGGTCCAGGCCCAGGTGGTCGGCGGCCACCACGCTGCACCAGGCGATCTGGTCGTCGGCATCGAGCAGCAGCACGCCATTGGGCGAGACCTGGATCGCCGACAGGAAGTCGTCCAGCCGCTGCCGTTCGGCCGCCAGGGCCTGGTCACGGCCGCGCAGGGCGCGCTCGATGCGGTAGCCCAGCTCACCCCACAGGCCGGCGTCGCGCGGGGCACTGCCGTCCGAGCCATCGCGCAGCCAGCGCATCAGCTGGCGCGCCCGCAGCGCGTCGCGCAGTTCGACCGCAGCCACGCCGATGCCCGCACCCACCATGGCACCGATGCCACCGGCACCGATCACCGCCCCGGCCACCGCACCGAGCAGACCGCCCAGCAGCATGGCCAGGATCGACGTCAGCAGGCGGGGCAGCAGCCAGGTCATCGGGTCGGGAGGATGCGTCGGTGCCGGCTCAGGCCGCCGGCTGCACCGGCAGGTTGCGGGTCAGCCGGTAGCCGGCGCCACGCACGGTTTCCACCATGCCGGACACGCCGCCCGGCGCCAGCGCCTCGCGCAGGCGCTTGACATGCACGTCGACGGTGCGCTCCTCGATGAAGACATGGTCGCCCCAGACGCGGTCCAGCAGCTGCGCCCGGCTGTGCACCCGCTCGGGGTGGGTCATCAAGAAGTGCAGCAGACGGAACTCGGTCGGGCCGAGCTTGAGCTCGATGTCGCCGGCCGGCGCCTGGCAGCTGGTGCGGTGGGTCGACGGGTCGAGCCGCAGCCCGCCCACCACCACCGCATCCTGCAGGGCCTCGGGCGCCCGGCGGCGCAGCACGGCGCGGATGCGCGCCATCAGCTCGTTGGTCGAGAACGGCTTGGCCAGGTAGTCGTCGGCCCCGGCGTCCAGGCCAGCCACCTTGTCGGCGTCCTCGCTGCGCGCCGTCAGCATGATGATCGGCAGCTCCTTCGTGCGGGCCTGGGCCCGCCACTGGCGTGCCAGCGCCAGGCCGCTCTGGCCGGGCAGCATCCAGTCCAGCACCACCAGGTCGGGCAGCACCGCGTCGACCGCCCGCTGCGCCTGCTCGGCGCTGGCGGCCAGCGTCACGTCATGGCCGGCATGGCGCAGGTTGATCGCGATCAGCTCCGCGATCGCCGATTCGTCCTCGACCACCAGGATCTGGCTCATGGGTGACCTCAGCGGACCAGGCTCTCGACGGTGCCCACGGCGTTGTGGCGCACGTCGGTGCCCTTGACGATGTAGATGATCTGCTCGGCCAGGTTCTTGGCGTGGTCGCCCACGCGCTCGATGGCCTTGGCGACGAACACCAGGTCGATGGCCGACGAGATCGTGCGCGGGTCTTCCATCATGTAGGTGATCAGCTTGCGCATCAGGCCCTCGAACTCCTGGTCGATCTGGTCGTCGTGGCGCAGCACCTCCAGCGCGCCGTCGACGTCCAGTCGGGCGAAGGCGTCCAGCACCTTGCGCAGCTGCCTGGTCGCCAGTTCGCATTCGAAGGTCAGGTCGCCCACCGGCAGGCGCATGCGGCTGGACACGCCGGCACCCAGCAGGCGCTGCACCGTGCGGGCGATGCGCGCCGCCTCGTCGCCGATGCGTTCCAGGTTGGCGATGGTCTTGGACACGGCGATCAGCAGGCGCAGGTCGCGCGCCGTGGGCTGGCGCCGGGCGATGATGGTCGACAGGTCACGGTCGATCTCCACTTCCATCGCGTTGACCCGCTCCTCGGCCTTGAGCACCTGGGTGGCGACCTCGCCGCTGAAATTGGCCAGCGCGTACACCGCCTGCGCCACCTGGCTCTCGACCAGGCCACCCATCTCGAGCACGCGGGTGGAAATGCCGGAGAGCTCGTTGTCGAACTGGGTAGAGAGGTGCTTGTTGGTCATTGGAGCCCCTCGTCCGATCGGTACATCGGCCGATCCCCCGAGGGGATCCAGGCCGGCTTGGGAGCGGCCCGGCGCTCGGCCCGGGCCCTTCGCAGGTGAATCATCCGAATCTCCCGGTGATGTAGTCCTCGGTGTCCTTGCGCTTGGGCTGGGTGAACACCTCGTTGGTCGTGCCGAACTCGACCAGGTCGCCCAGGTACATGTAGGCGGTGTAGTCGCTGCAGCGGGCGGCCTGCTGCATGTTGTGGGTGACGATCAGGACGGTGTAGTCCGACTTCAGCTCGTGCACCAGTTCCTCGATCTTGCCGGTGGAGATCGGGTCCAGCGCCGAGGTGGGCTCGTCGAGCAGCAGCACCTCGGGCTTGATCGCGATGCCGCGGGCGATGCACAGGCGCTGCTGCTGGCCGCCGGACAGGCCGGCGCCGCTCTGGTCGAGCTTGTCCTTGACCTCGTTCCACAGCGCCGCCTTCTTCAGCGCCCACTCCACGCGCTCGTCCATCTCCACCCGCGGCAGGGTCTCGAACAGCTTCACGCCGAAGGCCACGTTGTCGTAGATGGACATCGGGAACGGCGTGGGCTTCTGGAACACCATGCCGACCTTGGCGCGGATCAGGCTCACGTCCTGGCTGCGGTCGAGGATGTTCTCGCCGTCGAGCAGGATCTGGCCCTCGGCGCGCTGCTCGGGATACAGCTCGAACATGCGGTTGAAGGTGCGCAGCAGGGTGCTCTTGCCGCAGCCCGAGGGGCCGATGAAGGCCGTCACCTTGTGCTCGGGCAGGTCCATGCTGATGCGCTTGAGCGCATGGAAGCCGCCGTAGTAGAAGTTCAGGTCGCGAACCGAGATCTTGGCGCGCTCGGTGATGGCCGACGTGGCGGCACGGGCCTCGGGTCGGGGCGTCATGAGGGCATTCATCGCGGGTCCTCGGCAGGATTCAATGCTTGTTGCGGAAGAACACGCGCGCAGCGATGTTCAGGGCGAGCACGCCCAGCGTGATCAGGAACACGCCGGCCCAGGCCAGCTGCTGCCAGTTCTCGTAGGGGCTCATGGCGAACTTGAAGATGGTGACCGGCAGGCTGGCCATCGGCTCGCGCAGGTCGCTGGTCCAGAACTGGTTGGACAGCGCGGTGAACAGCAGCGGCGCGGTCTCGCCCGAGATGCGGGCCACCGCCAGCAGAATGCCGGTGATGACGCCGGCCCGTGCCGACTTGAGCGTCACCGAGGCGATCACCTTCCACTTCGGCGTGCCCAGGGCGTAAGCGGCCTCGCGCAGCGCGTTGGGGATCAGGCTGAGCATGTTCTCGGTGGTGCGGATGACCACCGGGATCACGATCAGCGCCAGTGCCAGCACGCCGGCGATGGCCGAGAAGCTCTTGAAGCGCGCGACCACGGTCGAGTAGATGAACAGGCCGATCACGATCGACGGCGCCGACAGCAGGATGTCGTTGATGAAGCGCGTGGCGTGGCCCAGCCAGCTCTTCTGGCCGTACTCGGCCAGGTAGACGCCGGCCATCACGCCGATGGGCGTGCCCAGCAGCGTGGCCAGGCCGGCCATCATCAGCGAGCCGAAGATGGCGTTGGCCAGGCCGCCGGTCTCGGCCTGCGGCGGCGGCGTCATCTCGGTGAAGACCGCCAGGCTCAGGCCGCCCAGGCCCAGGCGCACGGTCTCGACCAGGATCCACACCAGCCAGAACACGCCGAAGGCCATGGCGCTGAGTGCCAGCGTCAGCGCCACGACGTTGATGCGCTTGCGCCGACGGTGCATGACCAGGCGCGCAGCCTGCTGCTGTGGCGTGAACGCGGCTGCCGCCGGAATGGCGGCCGTGTTGGTGGTGCTCATGCACGCGCTCCTTCGTTCTTCTTGAGGCGTGCCAGCAGCAGCTTGGACAGCGCCAGCACGACGAAGGTGATGAAGAAAAGCACCAGCCCCAGGTAGATCAGCGAGGCCTGGTGCAGGCCCTCGCCGGCTTCGGCGAACTCATTCGCGAGGGCCGAGGTGATGCTGTTGGCCGCCTCGAACAGCGACAGCGAGTTGAGCTGGTTGAAGTTGCCGATCACGAAGGTGACGGCCATGGTCTCGCCCAGCGCCCGGCCCAGGCCGAGCATGATGCCGCCGACCACGCCGGCCTTGGTGTAGGGCAGCACCACCTTGAAGACCACCTCCCAGGTGGTGGCACCCAGGCCGTAGGCCGATTCCTTGAGCATCGCCGGCGTGACCTCGAACACGTCGCGCATCACCGAGGC
The DNA here is from genome assembly GCA_937864045.1 of uncultured Aquabacterium sp. Classification (GTDB taxonomy): domain Bacteria; phylum Pseudomonadota; class Gammaproteobacteria; order Burkholderiales; family Burkholderiaceae_C; genus Pseudaquabacterium. The sequence continues at coordinate 9,063 of CALMIF010000193.1, forward strand.
GATGAACGGGATGATCATGATCGCCAGGATGATGCCGGCCGACAGGATGCCGATGCCCACCGGCGCACCGGAGACGAAGGTCTCCAGCACCGGTACGCCCTTGAGCAGCTTCTGCAATGGCTGCTGCACCCAGGTCGACAGGATGGGGCTGAACACCAGCAGACCCCACATGCCGTAGACGATGGACGGCACCGCGGCCAGCAGCTCGATGGCCGTGCCCAGCGGGCGCTTGAGCCAGCCGGGCGACATCTCGGTGAGGAACAGCGCGATGCCGAAGCTCACCGGCACCGCGATCAGCAGCGCGATGAACGAGGTCATCAGCGTGCCGTAGATCATCACCAGGCCGCCGAACTTCTCCTGCACCGGGTCCCAGGCGGTGGACCACAGGAAGCCGAGGCCGAATTCCTTGATCGCCGGTGCGGCGCCGACCAGCAGGGACGCGATGATGCCCACCAGCAGCAGCAGCGTGAGCCAGGCCGACGCATGCGCGAGCAGCGCGAACAGGCTGTCGGCCCAGGGGGCGACGCGGCGGCGCTCGGGCGGCTGCGGACGCGGCTTGGCGATCGGGGTGGGGGTGGACATGCTGGCGGGCAGGGTCGCGGCCATGACGGCTCTCCTGGCAACTGTAGACGCAGGCCGGGTCTTCAGACCCGGCCGACGGTGCGCGAACGCCGGCTTACTTGCGTGCGACGGGCTTGCCTGCGGCGTCCTTGATCTGGCTGTCCCACTGCTTGCGCACCAGGGCCTTCACCGACTCGGGCAGCGGCACGTAGTCCAGGTCGTCGGCCGCCTTGTCGCCGTTGGCGTAGGCCCAGTCGAAGAACTTCAGCGCTGCGCCGGCGCTGGCCGGCTTGTCCTGCACCTTGTGCATCAGCACGTAGGTGGGGTTGGTGATCGGCCAGGCGGTCTTGCCGGGCTGGTCGGTGGTGATCTGGCAGAAGGTCTTGGCCCAGTCGGCACCGGCGGCGGCAGCCTTGAAGGCGGTGTCGTCGGGCGCGACGAACTGGCCGTCCTTGTTCTTCAGCAGCGTGTACGTCATCTTGTTCTGCTTGACGTAGGCGTACTCGACGTAGCCGATGGCGTTGGGCAGGCGCTGCACGAAGGCGGCCACGCCTTCATTGCCCTTGCCGCCGGCGCCCACCGGCCAGTTCACCGCCGTGCCTTCGCCGACCTTGCTCTTCCACTCGGCGTTCACCTTGCTCAGGTAGTTGGTGAAGATGAAGCTGGTGCCCGAGCCGTCGGCGCGGCGCACCACCGAGATGTCGGCGTCGGGCAGCGGCACGCCGGGGTTCAGCGCGGTCAGCGCGGCGTGGTTCCACTTGGTGATCTTGCCCAGGTAGATGTCGCCCAGCACCTCGCCGGTCAGCTTGATCTGGCCCGGGGCGATGCCCTTGATGTTGACCACCGGCACCACGCCGCCGATCACGGTGGGGAACTGCAGCAGACCGTCCTTGGCCAGGTCCTCGTCGGTCAGCGGCATGTCGGACGCGCCGAAATCGACCGTCTTGGACTTGATCTGCTTGATGCCGGCGCCGGAGCCGACCGACTGGTAGTTGATGCGGGCGCCACTGGCCTTGTTGTAGGCGTCGGCCCACTTGGCATAGATGGGGGCCGGGAAGGTGGCGCCGGCGCCGGTCACGTCCTGCGCCAGCACGGCGGCCGGCAGCAGGGTCAGCGCCGCCAGGGCAGCGCGCAGGGAAATCGAGGTCATGGCAGGCCTTTCAGTGCGGATGGGCTGGGAACAGCGTCATCCGGCACTCTAGGCAGCCTGTGTGACAGGCCCGTGACGGGCTGTCACATTCACCGTGACAGCCCGGCAGGCTGTCACATGGGGCGGACGTCGCCGCTCAACGCTGCGCGGCCGCGACCAGGCGCTCGGCAAGCGCCCGGCCCTGGGCCGCGTCACGCGACTCGACCATCACCCGCAGCACCGGCTCGGTGCCCGAGGCGCGGATCAGCACCCGGCCGGCGCCGGCCAGCTCGGCCTCGACCTGGCGTGTCTCGGCAGCCAGGTGCGGGTTGTCCTGCCAACCCGCCAGGCTGGGCAGGCGCACGTTCAGCAGGGTCTGCGGGAACAGCACCACGTCGGCCAGCAAGTCGGCCAGCGACGCCCGGGCACGCTGGATCGCCTGCAGCACCTGCAGCGCACTGACGATGCCGTCGCCGGTGGTGTGCTTGTCCAGCGCCAGCAGATGGCCCGAGCCCTCGCCGCCCAGCAGCCAGCCGCGGGCGGCCAGTTCCTCCAGCACGTAACGGTCGCCCACCTTGGCGCGCACCAGGGGCACGCCCTTGGCCTTCAGCGCCAGCTCGACCGCCATGTTGGTCATCAACGTGCCCACCGCGCCAGGCACCGCCTGGCCCTGGGCGATGCGGTCCATCACCATCGCATAGAGCAGTTCGTCGCCGTTGAACAGCCGCCCGTTGCGGTCGACCAGCTGCAGCCGGTCGGCATCGCCGTCGAGTGCCACGCCGTAGTCGGCGCCATGCTGGGCCACGGCGGCCACCAGCGCCGCCGGCGAGGTGGCGCCGACGCCGGCATTGATGTTGGTGCCGTCCGGCGCGCAGCCGATGGACACCACCTCGGCACCCAGTTCGTGGAACACGTCCGGCGCCACCTGGTAGGCCGCGCCATGGGCCGCGTCGACCACCACCTTCAGCCCGCGCAGCGACATGTCCTTGTCGACGGTGGACTTGCAGAACTCGATGTAGCGCCCGCGTGCGTCGCGCAGGCGGCTGGCCTTGCCCAGCGAGGCCGAGTCGACCCACTGCGGCAGGTCCTGCAGCGCGGCCTCGACCGCGCGCTCCCAGTCGTCGGGGAGCTTCTCGCCCCGGGCCGAGAAGAACTTGATGCCGTTGTCCGGATAGGCGTTGTGCGAGGCGCTGATCACCACGCCCAGGTCCAGGCGCAGCGCACGGGTCAGGTAGGCCACGCCGGGCGTGGGCAGCGGGCCGGTCAGCAGCGTGTCGACACCGGCCGAGACGAAGCCCGCCTCCAGCGCACTTTCGATCATGTAGCCCGAAATCCGCGTGTCCTTGCCGATCAGCACGACCGGCCGCTGCGCGTGGCGGCGCAGCACCCGGCCCACCGCATGGCCCAGGCGCAGCATGAAATCGGGGGTGATGGGCGCCTGGCCCACGGTGCCGCGGATGCCGTCGGTGCCGAAATACTGTCTGCTCATGCCGTGTTCGAAGAGGGTTGGTCGTGGAAGGAAGTGTCGGTCAGGCCGCTGGCCGACCACACGCGCAAGGCATCGGCGGTCTGCGCCACGTCATGGACGCGCACGATGCGGGCACCGTGCTGCACCGCAGCCAGCGCCGCGGCGATGCTGGCTGCCAGGCGATCGGCCACACCCCGCCCGGTCAGGTGACCCAGGGTGGATTTTCGGCTCCAGCCGAGCAGCAGCGGCCGGCCCAGCGCCAGCAATTCACGCTGGCGGCGCATCAGGGCCCAGTTGTGCGCCGGCAGCTTGCCGAAGCCGATGCCCGGGTCGAGCACGATGCGCTCGGCCGCCACGCCCGCCGCCTGCACCTCGGCCAGGCGCTGTGCCAGCCAGGCCGCCACCGCGTGCACCACATCGCCCGGATAGGACGGCGCCTGCTGCATCTCACCGGGCTCGCCCTGCATGTGCATCAGGCAGACACCGCAGGCCGGATGGGCCGCCACCGCCTGCAGCGCGCCGGGCCGGGCGAGCGAGCGCACGTCGTTGATGATGTCCACACCCAGGTCCAGCGCGGCGCGCATCACCGCAGGCTGGCTGGTGTCCACCGACACCGGCACGCCCAGCGTCACCGCGTGGCGCAGCACCGGCAGCACACGCGCCAGTTCCTCGGCGGCGTCGGGCTGGCGTGCGCCAGGGCGGGTCGACTCGCCGCCGATGTCGAGGATGTCGGCGCCATCGCGCAGCAGGCGTTCGCAATGCGCCTGGGCCGAGGGCGCGTCGGCATGCAGGCCGCCGTCCGAGAACGAATCCGGTGTGGCGTTGACGATGCCCATCACCTGCGGTCGGGCCAGGTCGATGCGGTGGCGGGTGGTCTGCCAGATCTTGGCGTTGGGCATGGCGGCGGGCAGCACAGGCCACAAAACGGGGCCCGAAGGCCCCGTGACTTGCAGATGCTCAAACTGCTCAGGCAGCCGCTGCGGGCGCGCCGTCGGTGCTCACCGCACCGCCACCGGCGGGGCCCGAGCCCCCGGTGCGGGCACTGGGCGTCCAGTCCTTCGGCGGGCGCGGCGGCTTGCCGCCCATGATGTCGTCGATCTGCTCGGCGTCGATGGTTTCCCAGTCGAGCAGGGCCTTCGCCATCGCGTGCATCTTGTCCTGGTTGTCCTCGATCAGCTTGCGGGCGATGGTGTACTGCTCGTCGATGATGCGGCGGATCACCGAGTCGACCTTGCGCATCGTCTCTTCCGACATGCTGGTGGTCTTGGTCACCGAACGGCCGAGGAAGACCTCGCCCTCGTTCTCGGCGTAGACCATCGGCCCCAGCTCGTCGGTCATGCCGTAGCGGGTCACCATGTCGCGGGCGATGGACGTGGCGCGCTCGAAGTCGTTGCTGGCGCCGGTGGTCATCTGGTTCATGAACACT
>CALMIF010000194.1 GCA_937864045.1 uncultured Aquabacterium sp.
TGCACCGCAACCTGGTGGCCAACATCCTGCAGGCCGAGGCCTGGTACCAGCCGGCCTTGAAGAAGATCCCCGCCGGCACGCAGATCGTCACCGTCTGCGCCCTGCCGCTGTACCACATCTTCGGCTTCAACACGAACATGATGCTGGGGCTGAAGATGGGCGGCTGCAATGTGCTGATCGCCAATCCGCGCGACATCCCGGCGCTGCTGAAGGACCTGGCGGCCCAGCCCTTCCACAGCTTTCCGGCGGTCAACACCCTGTTCACCGCGCTGGCCAACCACCCCGACTTCGACAAGGTCGACTGGAGCCACCTGAAGATCAGCGTGGGCGGCGGCATGGCCGTCACCCAGGGCACGGCGCGGCTGTGGCTCGAGAAGACCGGCTGCCCGATCTGCGAGGGCTACGGCCTGTCCGAGACCAGCCCGTCGGCCACCTGCAACCCGGTGGACAGCACGGCGTATTCCGGCACCATCGGCCTGCCCATGCCCAACACCGAGCTGGTGCTGCTCGACGACGACGGCCGGGAAGTGCCCGCAGGCCAGCCCGGCGAGATCGCGATCCGCGGCCCGCAGGTGATGGCCGGCTACTGGCAGCGGCCCGACGAGACCGCCAAGGTGATGACCGCCGACGGCTTCTTCCGCACCGGCGACGTGGGCATGATGGACGAGCGTGGGCATTTCCGCATCGTCGACCGCAAGAAGGACATGATCCTGGTCTCGGGCTTCAACGTGTACCCCAATGAGATCGAAGACGTGCTCAGCCAGCTGCCGGGCGTGCTGGAATGCGCCGCGGTCGGCATCCCCGACGACAAGGCCGGCGAGGCCGTCAAGGTGGTGATCGTGAAGAAGGACGCCGCACTGACCGAGGGCGCGGTGCGCGCCTTCTGCGAGGCCAACCTGACCGGCTACAAGCGGCCCAAGGTGGTCGAGTTCCGCGCCGACCTGCCCAAGACCACCGTGGGCAAGGTGCTGCGCCGTGAATTGCGCGAGGCCCGGCGGTGAACGATGACGTCGCGCGGGTGTTGTCCGCGCGGCTGGCCAAGACCGATGCGGGCCGCACCGAGATCCAGCGCAAGTCGCTCCCCCTGTCGCGGCCGGCGCGCAACCTGCTGCTGATCATCGACGGCGCCCGGCCGGCGCAGGACTGGATCGGCCTGGTGAAGGGCGCCACCCTGGCCGACCTGCAGGAGCTGCTGCGCGCCGGCCTGGTGGCCGACCAGTCGACCCTGGGCCCGACGCAGCCCGCGCCGCGCATGACCCTGGCGCAGGCGCTGGAGTCGAAGAGCTACCGCACGCTGTACGACCGCATCACCGCCGAGGCCCGGCCGCGGCTGGGGCTGATCAAGGGCTACAAGATGATCCTCGACGTCGAGCGCTGCGCCGGACCGCCGGAGATCCGCCAGCTGGCGCTGCGCTTCGTCGAGCAGGTGCGCGTGTCCCAGGGCGACGCCGCCGCCCTGGCCCTGGTGCAGCTGCTGCTCGCCCCGGACTGATGCCGCCCCGTCTGCACGTCGATGCCCCGCTGGCGGCGGGCGACGCCTTCACCCTGCCCGCGGGCGCCAGCCGCCATGTGCAGGTGCTGCGCCTGCAGCCGGGCGACCCCATCACCCTGTTCGACGGCAGCGGCGGCCAGTGGCAGGCCGAGGTGGTCGACATCGGCCGCAAGGCGGTGCAGGCGCGGCTGTTGGTGCACGAGGCCATCGAGCGCGAGCTGCACACGCCGGTCACGCTGGCCCTGGGCATGCCGGCCAACGAGCGCATGGACGCGCTGGTCGAGAAGGCGGCCGAGCTGGGCGCCGCCGCCATCGTGCCCCTGGTGTGCGAGCGCTCGGTGCTGCGCCTGTCGGGTGAACGCGCCGAGCGCCGCCGCGAGCACTGGCAGGCGGTGGCGATTGCCGCCTGCGAGCAGAGCGGGCGCAACCGCGTGCCGATCATCCACCCGCCGCAGCCGCTGCGCGACTGGCTGGGGAAGGCGCCGGCCGCCGCCACCCGCCTGGTGCTGAGCCTGGCCGACGGCACGCAGCCGCTGCGCACGCGGCTGGCCGGGTCCAACGGCAGCCCGGTCTGCCTGCTCAGCGGCCCCGAGGGCGGTCTGTCGCCCGCCGAACTGGCCGCGGCAGGCGCCGCCGGCTTCCTGCCCACCACCCTGGGTGCGCGCGTGCTGCGTGCCGACACCGCACCGCTGGCCGCGCTGGCCGTGGTCGCTGCACTCGAGGGATCCATGCCATGAGACAACCTGTGCGGCCGCCGCCCGGCGGGCCGAGCGCCGGGCCGCTCCCGAGCCGGCCCGCCATCCCCTCGGGGGATCGGCCGACGTACCCGTCGGACGACGGGCGGCCATGAACCTGCACCTCGCCCTGCTGACGCTCTGCCAGGGCCTGCTGATGGTCAACAACGTGACCTTCATCGCCATCAACGGCCTGGTCGGCCTGGCGCTGGCGCCGGTGGGCTGGATGGCGACGGTGCCGATCACCGCCTACGTCGCCGGCGGCGCGCTGGCCACGGGCATCGTCGCCCGCCACCAGCGGCGCTGGGGCCGGCAACGCACCTTCCAGCTGGGGCTGCTGGTGGCCATCGCCAGCGCGGCGGTGTGCGCCTGGGCGGCGATGCAGCGCAATTTCTGGCTGCTGACCGCCGCCACCCTGGTGGCCGGCTACTACAACGCCAACGGCTCGCTGTACCGCTTCGCCTCGGTGGAGCTGGTCAAGCCCGACTTCAAGGAGCGGGCGATCAGCTGGGTGCTGGCCGGCGGCATCCTGGGCGGCGTGGTGGGGCCCAACCTGGCCAGCGCCAGCCGCGACCTGCTGGCGCAACCCTTCGCCGGTGCCTACCTGGCGCTGATGGGCGTGGCCGCGCTGAGCCTGGCGGTGATGTCGTGCATCCCGTTCCCGACCCTGCCGGGCCAGGGCAGCACCACGCCGCAGGGCCGGCCGACCAGCGTCATCGTGCGCCAGCCGGTCTTCATCATCGCCACCGCGGCCTGCGCCATCGGCTACGGCGTGATGAACCTGCTGATGGCGGCCACGCCGATCGCGATGGCGCAGTGCCAGCATCCTTTTTCTGCTGCCGCCCTGGTGCTGGAATGGCATGTGCTGGCGATGTTCGTGCCCAGCTTCTTCACCGGCAAGCTGATCAAGCGCTTCGGCGTGCTGCCCATCATGGCCACCGGCCTGGCGCTGAACGTCGCCTGCGTGGCCTTCGCCCTGCATGGCAATGACGTGATGCACTTCCTGGGCGCGCTGATGGCCCTGGGCCTGGGCTGGAACTTCCTGTTCATCGGCGGCAGCACCCTGGTCACCGAGACCTACGCGCCCGAGGAGAAGACCCGCGCCCAGGGCGCGGTCGACTTCTGCGTCTACACCACGATGACGGTCACGTCCTTCAGCTCGGGCGCCCTGGTGACCACCGGCGGCTGGACGGCGATGAACCTGGGCAGCATCGCGCCTCTGCTGCTGCTGGCCGCGGCCCTGGCCTGGCTGGCGCGGCTGCGCCGCCCGTCGGCACCAGTCGCCGGAACTTGAGCCCGCAAAGCGTGACCGAGTGCCGCAGCCAGGTCACGGCGCACCACCACAATCCGCCGCTTCAGTCTTCACACCTGAGGAGGTCGACCATGGGATTGCTGGATTCGGTGCTGGGCGCGGCGATGGGCGGCGGCGGCCAGGGCGGTGGCCAGGCGATGCTGATGCAGGTCATCGGCATGCTGCTGCAGGGCCAGGGTGGCGGCGCGCAGGGCGGCAGCGGCGGCCTGGGCGGCATGCTCGGCGGTGCGCTGGGCGGTGCCCTGGGCGGCGGTGGCGGCGCGGGTGCCGGCGCGGGCGGGCTCGGCGGCCTGGGTGGCCTGCTGGCGCAGCTGCAGCAGGGTGGTCTGGGTGACGCGGCGCAGAGCTGGGTGTCCTCCGGCGAGAACCTGCCGGTGTCGGGTGACCAGCTGTCGGCCGCCCTGGGCGCCGACCGCATCGACGCCATCGCCCAGCAGGTGGGCATCCCTGCCGGTGATCTGAGCAGCCAGCTGGCGCAATACCTGCCGCAGGTGGTCGACAAGATGACGCCCAACGGACAACTGCCCGAAGGCGGCGCCGACCTCGGCGGCCTGCTGGGCCATGTGCTGGGCGGGCTGCTGAAGGGCTGAGGCGCCGTCGCGGTGCGCGGTTGGCCTCGGCTCCGCTCAGCCAACGGGCACGGTCCGCTCCCTGAGCGAAGCCGAAGGGAGCCTCAGGCGGCCGGTTCGCCGTCCGCCTGCGCGGCCCGCGCCGACCCGGCCACCAGGTCGAAGCGGAACAGCCGGCACTCGATCGGCCCGTTCCACAGCGGCACGCGACGTGATTCCTTCAGCCGCAGCGCCTGCGGCAGCTTCATGTCGGGGCTCAGCAGCCAGGCGGTCCAGCCGGGGTAGTGGCGCTTCCAGTGCGCCGCGAGGCGGTTGAAGAACTCACCCGGGCCGGCGCCGCCCTCGGCGGCATCGACCGCCGACACGAAGCCCTCGCGCCCTCCCCGCGCCCCGCGCTGGTCGCCGCGGCTTCCCTTGGGCGCGATGCGCTCGCCGTAGGGCGGGTTCAGCATCAACGTGCCGCCGTCCGCCGGCGGCAGGCGCTGCAGGGCGTCGGCGGTCTTGAAGCTGATCGCATGGGCCACGCCGGCACGCTCGGCATTGCGCTGGGCGAAGTCGGTCATGCGGAAGGCGACGTCACCGGCGTGGATGGCCACCGCCGGCGCATGCTGGCGGGCGCGGGCGGCGTCCTTCAGGCGCTGCCAGTCGCCCAGCAGCGGGCGGAACGGCAGCATGCGCTCGAAGGCGAAGCGGCGTTGCAGGCCCGGGGCGATGCCGCAGGCGATCTGCGCCGCCTCGATGGCGATGGTGCCGGCGCCGCAGCAGGGGTCGAGCAGCGGGCCGTCCTCGGCGCGGCCCTGCCAGCCGGCAGCGGCCAGCATCGCTGCGGCCAGCGTCTCCTTCAGCGGCGCCTCGCCCTTCACGTCGATGCTGCCGCCGCGGGCATCGCGCCAGCCGCGCTTGAACAGCGCCTCGCCCGAGGTGTCGGCATACAGCGTGGCATGGGTGGGCGACAGGTGCAGCGACAGCGGCAGGTCGGGGTGGCGGGCGGCGACGCTGGGCCGCTCGCCGGTGGCCTCGCGCAGCACGTCGCACACCGCGTCCTTCACCCGCAACGTGGCGAAGTTCAGGCTCTGCAGCGGCGAGCGCTGGGCCGTGGTGTCGATGCGCAGCGTCTGCTGCGGCGTGATCCAGTCGACCCAGCGCACGGTGCGCGCCAGCGCGTACAGGTCGTGCTCGCTGGTGTACGGCCCGTGCGCCAGCGGCCACAGCACCCGCTGCGCCAGCCGGCTCTCCAGGTTCAGCCGCATCGCGGTGGCGAAGTCGCCGTCGACGGTGATGCCGCCGCGCAGCATCTCGCCGCCGGCCTGCGGGCCCAGGATGCGCAGCACCTCGTCGGCCAGCAGTTCCTCGGTGCCTGCGGCGCAGGGCAGGAAGAGTGCGGTCACAAGGTCTTCCGCAGATTGGCCGGCGCGATCTTCAGCGCCTCGCGGTACTTGGCCACCGTGCGCCGCGCCACGGTGATGCCCTGCTCGCCCAGCATGTCCGACAGCTGGCTGTCCGACAGCGGCTTGGCCGGGTCCTCGTTGCCCACCAGCTGCTTGAGCAGGGCGCGCACGGCCGTGCTGCTGGCGTTGCCGCCGGCGTCGGTGTTCAGGCTGCTGCCGAAGAAGTACTTCAGCTCGAAGGTGCCGTGCGGCGTGGCCATGTACTTGGCCGTGGTCACGCGCGAGATGGTGCTCTCGTGCAGGCCCAGCTCGTCGGCGATCTCGCGCAGCACCAGCGGCTTCATCGCGATCTCGCCATGGGTGAAGAAGCCCTTCTGCCGCTCGACGATGGCCTGGCTCACGCGCAGGATGGTGTCGAAGCGCTGCAGGATGTTCTTCATGAACCAGCGCGCCTCCTGCAGCCGGGCACTCAGCCCGCTGGCGCTGCCGTTGCGCTGGCCGCGGATGGCCTGCGCGTACAGGTCGTTGATGCGCAGCTTGGGCATCACGTCGGGGTTCAGCGTGGCCTTGAAGCCGCGGCCGCTCTTGATGACGATGACATCGGGCACGACGATGTTGGCCTCGGCCCGGGTGAAGGGCCGGCCGGGCTTGGGCTCGCAGGCGACGATCAGCGCCTGCGCCTCGCGCAGCGTGTCTTCGTCCGCGCCGGTGGCCGACACCAGCTTCTTCATGTCGCGCCGGGCCAGCAGCTCCAGGTGGCTGCGGCAGATCTTCATCGCCGCGTCGCGGGCGGGGCTCTTCGGCAGCTCCTTGAGCTGCAGGCACAGGCAGTCGCCCAGGCCGCTGGCACCCACGCCGGTGGGCTCCAGGCTCTGCAGCAGCTTCAGCGCGATGCGCAGCCGGTCCATCAGCTCGTCGCGCTGCTCGGCATCGTCCTCGGCCAGGTCCATGCCGGCCGCCAGGCGCTCGGCGATCTCGGCCAGCGGGTCGGCCAGGTAGCCGTCCTCGTCCAGCGACTCGATCAGCACCATCACCGCCGCCGCGTCTTCCGCCGACAGCCGCATGCCCAGCAGCTGGCGCCGCAGGTGGTCCTGCAGGGTCGGGCCGTTGTCGGCGCCGTCGGCCGGCTCGAAGTCGTCGTTGTCGCCGCTGGCCGAGGCGCTGTTGCTCGACGGCAGCTCGCGGATGCCGTCGAAGTCGTCGCGCTCGGTGCCGTTCTCCCAGTCGTCGCGCTCGGTGCTGCCGAACTCGGCGCTGTCCACGCCGGCCGGCTCGTCGCTGCCGCCGTCGCTGGCGGTGGCGGCGCCGTCCTCGCGCTCGCTCAGCTTGCTCTTTTCGCGCTCGGCGCCCGCATCGGCGGCGGCGCTCACCCGCTCCAGGCCGAACTCCATCGGCGCATGGTCCTCCTCGGTGTCGAGGAAGGGGTTGGACTCGAGCATCTGCTCGATCTCCTGGTGCAGCTCCAGCGTCGACAGCTGCAGCAGGCGGATCGACTGCTGCAGCTGCGGCGTGAGCGCCAGGTGCTGCGAAAGGCGGACCTGCAGGGACGGTTTCATGCTGCGTGGGCGTCCCGAATCACATCTTGAAGTGCTCGCCGAGGTAGACCCGGCGCACGTCGGCGTTGGCGACGATCTCGGCCGGCGTGCCTTCGGCCAGCACGCGACCCTCGCTGATGATGTAGGCGCGGTCGCAGATGCCCAGCATCTCGCGCACGTTGTGGTCGGTGATCAGCACACCGATGCCGCGGTTCTTCAGGAAGCCGATGATGCGCTGGATCTCCAGCACGGCGATCGGGTCGACGCCGGCGAACGGCTCGTCGAGCAGGATGAAGCGCGGCTGCGTGGCCAGGGCGCGGGCGATCTCCACCCGCCGCCGCTCGCCACCCGACAGCGCCGGTGCGGGTGAATCGCGCAGCTTCTCGATGCTGAGGTCGCGCAGCAGGCCTTCCAGGCGGCTGTCGATCAGCGCGGCCTTCAGCGGCTTGCCGTCGGCATCGGACTGCAGCTCCAGCACGGCGCGGATGTTTTCCTCGACGGTCAGCTTGCGGAAGATCGACGCCTCCTGCGGCAGGTAGCTCAAGCCCATGCGCGCCCGCTGGTGGATGGGCTTGTGCTGCACCGCCACGCCGTCGATGTGGATGGTGCCGGCGTCGGCCCGCACCAGGCCCACCACCATGTAGAAGCAGGTCGTCTTGCCGGCGCCGTTGGGGCCCAGCAGGCCCACCACCTCGCCGGCGTTGACGGCCAGGTGCACGTCCTTGATGACCTGGCGCGAGCCGTAGCGCTTCTGCAGGCCCTCGACGTCCAGCCGGCTGCCGGCCGCAGCCGGCATCGCGGCCGGGCCGGCCGCAGCCTGGTCGGCCACCGTGCTCAACGCCGGTCCCCGAGGCCGGACGAGGACTTCAGGCCGGCGCCATCGGCCGGCGCCCCGGGTGCCGCTTCCGGCGGCACGCGTGGCGTGATCACCGCCCGCACCCGGCCGCCAGGGTTGGCCGCGGTGGCCGCGCCGCCCTGCACGTTGAAGGACTCGGCCGTGCTGTCCCAGGTGATCTGCTGGCCCTGGATCTCGTCAGCCACGGTGCTGCCGCGCAGGCGCCGCACCACGGCCGCGCCCTCGAAGCGCAGCGTGCCGGCGCGGCTGTCGTAGTCGATGCGCTGGGCCTGGCCCTCGACGTACTCGTCGGCCGCGCCGTCGCGCTTCTGGCGGTAGGTGGCGGGCTTGCCCGGCACGCCGATGGCCTGTGCCATCTGGTAGCCCTCGGGCGTCTCGCGCAGCTCCAGCCGGTCGGCGCGCAGCTGCAGCGTGCCCTGGCTGATCACCACGTTGCCGCTGCAGGTGCTGGTCTGCTTGAGCAGGCTGACGGTGCAGGGCTTGTCCGATTCCAGCGTCATCGGCCGCGTGCGGTCGGCCTTCTCGGCCGATGCGGCGGCGGCGGCCGCGCAGAGCAGCAGGCCAACGAGCTGGGGGGGAAGGTTGCGGGTAAACATCAATCGGCACAAAACTTGCAGATCATTTTAGACCCAAGCGTTGGCCGATCGGGGGACCGCGCTGCGCGAATTCTGCAACACGGCCCGCCAGGGCGTGGCGGGCCGGCGGGCGGTCAGCCCTTCTTCGACTGCGCGATCAGGGCATCTGCCACGGCCAGGGCGCGCTCGGCCGACCCGGCCATGCCCGGCGACGTCATCCAGCGGCCCTGGATGCCCAGGGTGGGCACGCCCTCGATGCGGTAGGCATCGGACAACTGCTTGGACTGGCGCAGCTTGGTGGCGACGGCGAAGCTCTTCATCGCCTCGCCGATCTTGGTGGCGTCGGCACCCACGGTGGGCAGCCAGGCTGCGATGTCGGCGTCGGTGTTCAGGCGCTTCTTGTCGACATGCAGGGCCGCGAACACCTTGCGGTGCAGTGCGTCGACCTGGCCCAGCGACTCGATCGCGTAGTACAGCTTCTGCAGCGGCTCCTGGCCCGGCGTGAAGGCCACCGGCAGGCGGCGGAAGTTGACATGTGCCGGCAGCTTCTTCACCCAGGCGTCCAGCGTGGGCTCGAAGGCGTTGCAGTGCGGGCACCAGTAGCCGAAGAACTCGACCACCTCGACCTTGCCCTCGGGCACCGGCACCGGAGTTTCGACGCGCTTGAAGTCACGCCCTTCCTGCGGCGCGCCCTGGGCCAGCGCGGCCAGCGGCAGGCCGGCCAGGCCGGCAAATCCAGCGGATGCCAGCATCCAATCTCGACGGTTCATGCAGGACCTCATGTTCAACAAGCTCGGGAAGATGCAACGGTTGGTGGAGTGTGCCGGTGCACGCGGAGTTCAATCGCAACGCCTGACCGGCGTCAACGTTCCACACGCACCAGGTTGGCCTCGACGCCGGCGCCGGCCAGGCGGGTCTGCACGTCCTCGGCCGGCTCGCGGCTGTCGAACGGGCCCACGCGCACGCGGTAGACGGTGCGCCCGCCCTGCTCGCGCTCGGTGATGCGGGCGTCCATGCCCAGCAGGGCCAGCTTGGCGCGCTGGGCCTCGGCGTCGTCGGTGCGGGCATAGGCGCCGGCCTGCACGAAGAAGGCGGTGGCCACCGCGCTGGCCGCACGCGGCGCGGCGCGGGCAGCGGCCTCGGCCGGCGCCGTTGGCGTGGCCTGCCCGGCCAGGATGGCGGCCGGGTCGCGGCCCGGGCGGCTGGCGGCCGCTGTGGGCGCGGCAGCCGGCACGGCAGCGGACGCCGCCGCCTGCGGGCGCGGCGCAGCCGCCGAGGCAGCCACCGCGCCGGGCGCCGGCACGGCCAACGGTGCCGGCGGCGGCAGCGCGCCAGCCGGTGCACTGGCCACGGCCGCGGGCTCGCCGGCCACGGTGCCGCTGGCCGCGGGGGGCGCCGGGCGGGCCGGGTTCTTGCCGGCCAGCGGCGCGTTCGGGTCCCAGTGCTTGTTGCGCTCGGCCTCGGCGGCGTCCTGCTCGGCGGTGCGCTGCGGCACCTTGTCGATGAAGGGCACCGGCGTCTTGGTCACGTACAGCGCCACCGCCAGCGCCACGCCCAGGCCCACCAGCAGGCCGATCACCATGCCGGTGACGAAGCCGCCGCCGGCCGGGCGCTTCAGCGCTGCCGTCATGCGGCCTCCGCCGGCGTCTCGGCGCCGGGCTCGCGGGCCATGGCGTCCGGCGCGCTCACGCCCATCATCGCCAGGCCGTTGCGCAGCACCTGGCGGGTCGCGGCCAGCAGGGCCATGCGCGCGGCAGCCAGCGCCGGGTCGTCGATCAGGAAGCGCTCGGCCGCATACCAGCTGTGGAAGGCGGCGGCCAGGTCACGCAGGTAGAAGGCCACGTCGTGCGGCGCAAAGTCGGCCGCGGCACTGCTCAGCATGTCGGGGTAGGCGGCCAGCCGGGCCATCAGCGCGGCCTCGGTCGGCGCGCTCAGCAGGGCCAGGTCGACGCCCGCGGCGCTGGCAGTGTCGACCGTGCGGCCGGTGCGCACGGTGTACTGGGCCAGCACCGAGCAGATGCGCGCATGGGCGTACTGCACGTAGAACACCGGGTTCTCGTCGTTGGCCTTGAGCGCCAGGTCGACGTCGAAGACGAACTCGGTGTCGGCCTTGCGGCTGATCAGGAAGAAGCGCACCGCGTCGCGGCTGGTCATCTCGATCAGGTCGCGCAGCGT
>CALMIF010000195.1 GCA_937864045.1 uncultured Aquabacterium sp.
GCATCTCCATCTCGGTCATGTCCTTCATGCCACGCTCGCCCATCACCATGTAGTCCGGAATCAAGCTGGTGATCTGCTTGGCCACGCCGCGGTGATCCACGCCGATCATGGTCGGCACGTTGTGCCCCATCGCATTCATCGTGTGGTGGCTCTTGTGGCAGTGGAAGGCCCAGTCGCCCTCTTCGTCGGCGAGGAAGTCGATCTGCCGCATCTGGCCGACCGCCACGTCCGTCGTCACCTCGTACATCCGGGTGCTCTTGGGCGTCGGGCCGCCGTCGGTCCCGGTGATGAGGAACTCGTGCCCGTGCAGGTGGATCGGGTGGTTCGTCATCGTCAGGTTGCCGATGCGGATGCGGACCTTGTCGTTCTTGCGCACCACGAGTGGATCGATGCCCGGGAAGATGCGGCTGTTCCAGCTCCACAGGTTGAAGTCGAGCATGGTCATGATCTTGGGCGTGTAGGCCCCAGGATCGATGTCGTAGGCGTTGAGCAGGAAGACGAAGTCACGGTCCACCTCGTCGATCAGCGGATGCTTGGCCTTGGGGTGGGTGATCCAGAATCCCATCATCCCCATCGCCATCTGCACCATCTCGTCGGCATGCGGGTGGTACATGAAGGTGCCGGGGCGCCGTGCCATGAATTCGTAGACGTACGTCTTGCCTGGCGGAATGCCGGGCTGGTTCAGCCCAGTCACGCCGTCCATGCCGTTGGGCAGACGTTGGCCGTGCCAGTGGATGCTGGTGAGTTCGCCCAACTTGTTGGTGACGAACAGGCGCACGCGGTCGCCTTCGACGACCTCGATGGTTGGGCCCGGACTCTGGCCGTTGTAGCCCCACAGGTGCGCCTTGAAGCCGGGGGTCATCTCGCGCACCACCGGCTCGGCCACCAGGTGGAACTCCTTGACGCCGTTGTTCATGCGCCAGGGCAAGGTCCAGCCGTTGAGCGTGACCACCGGGTTGTAGGGCCGCCCCGTGTTGGGCACCAGCGGTGGCATGGTGTCGGGCTTGGTCTGGATGACCGGCTCCGGCAGGGCGGCCATGGCCACCTTGCTGACGGAGGCTGCAGCGGCGGCAGCGGCGGCAGCTGTGAAGGCGCCAGCGCCGCCCAGCATCTTGCGTCGGGAAAGCATGTGGAGTTCCTTCATGTTCAGTGGCCTTGGGCTTCAGCCGCCGTTGTCGCGCCGGCAGGGCCGGCAGCCGCCGCCAGGCTGGGTTTGCCAATCAAGGCCATGTCGAGATCGGCCTGCGCAATCCAGAAGTCGCGCTTGGCCTCGATGGCGGCGTTGACGCTCCCGATCTGCGCACGCGCGTCGGCCAGCAGCTCGAACACCCCGATCAGCATGCCGTTGTAGCGAAGCACGTTCTCCTCGGCGATCTGCTTGCGCAGCGGCACGATCTCGTCCTGGTGGTGGCGCGCGATGTCGTAGGCGGAGCGCCAGGCACCGTAGGCTTCGCGCACCTCGGAGCGCGCGTTGATGGCTGTCTCCGCTGCGCGGTGCACGGCCTGCATGTAGACCCCTTCCGCACGGGCCACGCGGGCCCCACCCCAGTCGAACAACGGCAGTTCGACGCCGATCTCCCAGCCGCGCTGTGTGGGAGCCTCGTTGGAGCTGTTGCGCACCGTGCCGAGTTCGAGGACGTTGATGAAGCGCGTGGTCTTCGTCAGGCCGAGGTTGCGCGCGGTCTGCTCGGCGGCGAGCTTGGCGCCCTGCACATCCAGCCGCTGCGCCAGCGCGACGCGCTCGATGTCCGGGCGGTCGACCAGATCCTGCGGCAGGTCCGGGAGTCGATCCGGGAGATTGAACTGGGTCTGCGCGCCCCACAGGCCAAGCAGCCGCGTCAGACGTTCGCGGGTGGCCCGCTGGGCCTGCTCGGCACGAGCGAGGTTCAAGGCGGCGTCGGCGTAGAAGCTCTGTTCGCGGGCTCGCTGCAGCTTGTTGAAGTTGCCGACCTGTTCCATGCGGCGCGCAAGTTCGGCGCTCGCCTCCGCGGCCTGCTTCACCTGACGCATGTAGCGCACTGTCTCTTCCGCTGCCAACGCGGTGACCCAGGCCTTGCGTGTGTCTGCCGCCACCGACAGCATGGTCATCGTGACCATGCCCTTGGTGGCCTCGAAGCGCCGCGCCTCCATGGCACTGATCATCGGCATGGCGATCAGCCGCGCGAGGTTGAAGTGGATCCCGCGCTCCAGCTCGCTCTCGTCGCCGCGCCGCAGACGGCTGAAGCTGAAACCGGGGTTCGGGACGCGGCCAGACTGGACCACTTCAGCTTCCGTGATGCCGAGTTCCTGGAAGCTGGCCTGCAGCCCGCGGTTGTTCAGCAGCGCAATCTGGACCGCATCGTCGGCGGACAGCGGCTTGGCCAGCAGCTCTGCCACACGCTGGTCGATGCCGTCCTGGTCGCCAGGTGTCCGAGCCCAGCGGACCTCCTTGCCGAGCCGCTCCCTGGCGGCTTGCTCGACCGTGGAGAAGCCGCCGTCCGGGCTGAAGGAGGCACAGCCGGCGAGCGTCGCAGCCGCAGCGAGCAGGAGCACGAGCTGCAGGCGTGGCCTGACCACCGGTGGGCCCCAGTTCGATGGTGTGAGCACGATCGTCTTCATGGCATCTTGTGGCCGCCATGCCCTTGCGGCATGGGCGTGGCCTTGGTGGCAGGTTGGGCGGGCGTTGCGGCGGGCGCCGACGCGGCGGGGTCGGGCTGCTGCGCATCGCGGGCGTAGGCGCGCCAGCCACCGATGCGCGCGGCGGTGTCGTTGGCCTCGCGCCAGGGGATGACCTTGTCGTCCGCGGTACGTCGGTAGCGGCTGAACGCCGACTCGTACGCCACAGTGGGCACACTTGCGCCGGGATCGAGCGGGTCGGGTTTTCGTGCGGCGGATGTTGAGGTCTGCGCAGCGGCAAACCCTGCCACGACGCAGAGGGCGGCTGGCATCAGCCAGCGCGGGAGGGAAGCGACCATGATGTCCTCGTGTCGGAGTCAGCATCTCCCCGTCGGTACGACGAGGAGTGACCGGGTCCGGTGGCCGATGGCGTGCCAGGCACGCCGATCGGGGACCGGCTACACGAGGTGGTTGCGGGGTGGCCGGTCGGGTCCGTCGGACGCGAAGGCGTCGACGCTGATCATGGCCTCGGCGAAGACGGTCGGCACCGCTGCGACTTGCGGGATGCGGGGCATCGCACTGGGCAGTGCCGAGCAAGCGCAGCATGAAGCGCACGAACTGCACTTGTACTGGGCCAGATTAGACATCTTGTCCGACTTCACCGGGTCCTGGGCAGCCTCGGCGTCATCCGCCGCATCGCCGTTGTGATGATGGGCGACACCGGCATCCTGGTCCGCATGCTGGTGCGCGATCACCTGCGCAGCGGCCCCCATGCGCTCGTGACTCGGTGCGCAGTGCGCCATGGTCAGGCCCGCCATCCCCTGAACGGGAAGCGCGATGGCGATGAACCAGACGATCAGGAGCCGGAGCCAGACCTGCATAGCCCGCACTCTAGCCGAAACAGCCGAAAGGCATCGTCGCGCGCACAAGCGCCCCCGCCCTCATCGCTGCGCGAAGGCGTGCCTGGCCCGGGGTCTGCCCACGGCCTGCACGCTGGCATGGCTGTGGTCTGCCAGGTTCTCCAGGATCGGACAGTCAGGCCGGTCGTCGCCCCTGCAGCAGTGCACCAGGTGTTCGAGCGTCGACTTCATGGCCAGGATCTCCTGGGCTTTCTGCTCCAGTTCGGCAATGTGCGCCTGTGCCATGGCCTTGACTTGCCGGCTGGGCCGGCGACGGTCCTGCCAGAGGCTCAGCAGGCCGCGGATCTCGTCGATCGAGAATCCGAGGTCCCTGGACCGCCGGATGAACTGCAGCGTGTGCACGTCCTTCTCGGTGTACTGCCGGTAGCCTGCGTCGGTGCGTGCGGCAGGCGGCAACAGGTC
>CALMIF010000196.1 GCA_937864045.1 uncultured Aquabacterium sp.
GTCGAACTGCTGTCGTCGATGCGGTTCGCGATCTCGCTGCTGACGCTGATCTGCATCGCGTCGGTGATCGGCACGGTGGTCAAGCAGAACGAGCCGTACAACAACTACGTCAACCAGTTCGGCCCTTTCTGGGCCGAGGTGTTTGGCCACGTCGGCATCTACACCGTCTACAGCGCCTGGTGGTTCCTGCTGATCCTGGCCTTCCTGGTCACCAGCACCAGCCTGTGCATCGCCCGCAACACGCCCAAGATCCTGGCCGAGCTGCGCAGCTACAAGGAGGGTGTGCGCGAGCAGGCGCTGCGCGCCTTCCACCACAAGGCCGAGGGCACGCTGGCGGCGACGCCCGACGCCACGCTGGACCACGTGAACCGGCTGCTGACCAGCCAGGGCTGGCAGGCCCGCGCCCAGGTGCGCGCCAACGGCACGATGGTGGCCGCCCGCAAGGGCATGGCCAACAAGATCGGCTACCTGGCGGCGCATGGCGCGATCGTGCTGATCTGCCTGGGCGGGCTGTTCGACGGCGACCTGGTGGTGCGCGCCCAGATGGCGCTGCTGGGCAAGACGCCGTTTGTCGGCGGCGGCCTGATCAGCGACGTGCCCGAGAAGCACCGCCTGAGCGAGCGCAACCCCACCTTCCGCGGCAACCTGCTGGTGCCCGAGGGCGGCCGCGCCGGCGTCGCCATCCTGAACATGAGCGACGGCGTGGTGCTGCAGGAGCTGCCGTTCGACGTCGAGCTGAAGAAGTTCATCGTCGACTACTACGACACCGGCATGCCCAAGCTGTTCGCCAGCCAGATCGTGATCCACGACCGCGTGGACGGCACGAAGACGGAGGCAACGGTGAAGGTCAACGAGCCGGCCTTCCACCGCGGCATCGCCATCTACCAGAGCAGCTTCGACGATGGCGGCAGCAAGCTGCAGCTGCGCGCCCTGCCGCTGGCCGCCGGCGGCACGCCGTTCACGCTGGACGGCACGGTGGGCGGCAGCACCGAGCTGCGCACCGAGAGCGACAGCCATCGCCTGACGCTGGAGTTCACCGGCCTGCGGGTGATCAACGTCGAGAACATGGGCAGCGGGGCGGCCGACGCGGGCAGCGCCACCGACGTGCGCAAGGTCGACCTGGCCAGCTCGCTGGACAAGCACCTGGGTTCGGGCAGCAAGCCGGGCGAGAAGCTGCTGAAGAACGTGGGTCCCTCGGTCAGCTACAAGCTGCGCGACCAGGCCGGCCAGGCGCGCGAGTTCAACAACTACATGGCGCCGGTGCTGCTGGACGGCGTGCGCGTGCTGCTGGTGGGCGTGCGCGAGAACCCCAACGAGGCCTTCCGCTACCTGCGCATCCCGGTCGACGAGAACGGCAGCATCGACGGCTGGTACCGGCTGCAGCAGGCGCTGAAGGACCCCAAGCTGCGCGACAAGGCCGTGGCCCGCTACGTCGCCCAGACCACGCCCGCCGACAAGCCCGAGATGGCCGAGCAGCTGCGCGTGACCGCCGCACGCGCGCTGGCGCTGTTCGCCGGTGCCGAGCAGCCGCGCAAGGCGGCCGATGGCGCCGCGCCCACCGAGAGCGGCGGCCTGCAGGCGCTGTCCGACTTCATCGAGGGCTCGGTGCCCGAGGCCGACCGCAGCCGCATCTCCGAGGTGCTGCTGCGCATCCTCAACGGCAGCCTGTTCGAACTGGCCCAGCTCAGCCGCGAGGCCGCCGGCCAGCCACCGATGAAGACCGACGAGGCCACCAGCCGCTTCATGACGCAAGCCGTGCTGTCGCTGTCCGACGCTGCCTTCTACCCGGCGCCGGTGATGCTGCAGCTCACCGGCTTCAACCAGGTCCAGGCCAGCGTCTTCCAGATGGCCCGTGCACCGGGCAAGACCCTGGTCTACCTGGGCGCGGTGCTGCTGATCATCGGCGTGTTCGCGATGCTCTACATCCGCGAGCGCCGGCTGTGGATCTGGCTGCAGCCGGCTGACGGCGGTGGAACCAAGCTGCAGGCCGCGTTGTCCACCACCCGCCGCACGCTCGACGTGGACGCCGAATTCGACCAGCTGCGCGGCGCGCTGCTGGCCCTGCCCGTGAAGGACACCTCCGCATGAACACCACCACCGCACCCAAGACGCTGACGATGGGGCGCCCTGGCCTGCTGGGCAGCCTGGCGCGGCGCGGCGCCTACGACTGGCTGTTCGCCCTGCTGGTGGTGCTGGGTGCGGGCTATGCCTTCCAGCGCTACCACGCGTCGATGGACGCCTACGAGCAGTGGATCCTCGTGGGCAGCGTGCCGGCGCTGGTGGCGCTGGGCTGGTTCTGGGGCCCGCTGCGGGGCCTGAGCCTGGGCGTGGGCGCGGCCACGCTGACGGCCATCGCGCTGTACAACCGCACGCCCGACGCCTTCGGCGCCGACTTGGGCGCGGCCGACAAGGTTTTCCTGCTGAAGTACTTCATCAGCAGCCAGAGCGCGATCCTGTGGATGGCCGTGCTGTTCTTCATGAGCACGGTGCTGTACTGGATCGGCATGCTGGCCACCACCCGCACCGCGGGCGGCTCGGCGGCCGGGCAGAGCGCCGACAACACCGCCCTGGTGCTGGGCTCGCGCCTGGCCTGGGCCGGTGTCTTCATGGCGCTGACCGGCACCCTGGTGCGCTGGTTCGAGAGCCACCAGATCGCGCCGGACATCGGCCACATCCCCGTCAGCAACCTGTACGAGGTCTTCGTGCTGTTCTGCTGGCTGACGGCGCTGTTCTACCTGTACTTCGAGCAGCACTACCGCACCAAGGCGCTGGGCGCCTTCGTGATGCTGGTGGTCAGCGCCGCAGTGGGCTTCCTGGTCTGGTACACCGTGGCGCGCGACGCGGCGCAGATCCAGCCCCTGGTGCCGGCGCTGCAGAGCTGGTGGATGAAGCTGCACGTGCCGGCCAACTTCATCGGCTACGGCACCTTCGCGCTGGCGGCGATGGTGGCCTTCGCCTACCTGATCCAGCGCCAGGCCGAAGAAACGCGCTGGTGGAAGCTGGCGCCGCTGGGCGTGCTGGGCCTGGTGCTGTGCTTCGAGCCCATTGTCTTCCGGGCGTCCAAGCTCAGCAGTTCGGCCAGCTACTGGGCGGTGTATTTCGGCATCAGCCTGCTGATCGTGGGTGCCATCCTGTTCGGCCGCCGGCGCATCGCCGCGCGCCTGCCGGCGCCCGAGGTGCTGGACGACCTGATGTACAAGGCCATCGCGGTCGGTTTCGCCTTCTTCACCATCGCCACCATCCTGGGCGCCTTCTGGGCCGCCGAGGCCTGGGGCGGCTACTGGAGCTGGGACCCGAAGGAGACCTGGGCCCTGATCGTGTGGCTGAACTACGCCGCCTGGCTGCACATGCGGCTGATGAAGGGCCTGCGCGGCACGGTGTCGGCCTGGTGGGCGCTGGGCGGCCTGGTGGTCACCACCTTCGCCTTCCTGGGCGTGAACATGTTCCTGTCGGGGCTGCACAGCTACGGCGAGCTCTGATTGCGGCGGGCATTGCCCCTGCGGGATGCATGACGGCGCCGTGTGCGTAAGGTTTGCAGCGCGGTAGCGACCAACCGGCACGCCCCGCAGATTTCCTGGAGACCCTGATGCACTTGCGCCCCGACCGCGGCTTCGACCACGCCGTTCCTTCCGAGATCACGCCGCGTGCCGTCTATGAAGGCCGGCGCGACTGGCTGCAGCGCCTGGCCGCCGGCGCTCTGGGCACCGGCCTGGCCGGCTGGGCCGGGCGCGAGGCCCTGGCGCAGGCCGCACCGGCCAAGGGCGCGGCCTTGCCCGGTGGCAAGAGCGCTGTCGTCGGTGCCAACGTGATGGACGCGGTCACGCCGCGTGCGCTGTCGACCACCTACAACAACTTCTACGAGTTCGGCACCGACAAGGCCGACCCGGCGCGCAATGCGCACACGCTGAAAACGCGGCCCTGGACGGTGAGCGTCGAGGGCGCGGTCGCCAAGCCGCGCACCTACGGCATCGAGGATCTGCTGAAGCTGGCTCCGATGGAGGACCGCATCTACCGCCTGCGCTGCGTCGAAGGCTGGTCGATGGTCGTGCCCTGGGTCGGCTATTCGCTGGCGGACCTGATCAGGCAGGTCGAGCCCACCGGCAATGCCAAGTACGTGGAGTTCCACACCCTGGCCGACCCCAAGACCATGCCCTACGTCGGCAGCCGGGTGCTGGAGTGGCCCTACGTCGAGGGCCTGCGGCTGGACGAGGCGATGCACCCGCTGACGATGCTGGTCTTCGGCCTCTACGGCGAGGTGCTGCCCAACCAGAACGGCGCGCCGCTGCGCCTAGCCGTGCCCTGGAAATATGGCTTCAAGAGCGGCAAGAGCATCGTGAAGATCCGCTTCACCGAGCAGCAGCCGAAGACCGCCTGGGTGAAGGCGGCGGCGCAGGAATACGGCTTCTACAGCAACGTCAACCCGAAGGTCGACCACCCGCGCTGGAGCCAGGCCACCGAGCGCCGCCTGGGCGAAGACGGCATCTTCGCGAAGAAGCGGCCGACGCTGATGTTCAACGGCTACGAGTCGCAGGTCGGCCAGTTGTACGCCGGTCTCGACCTCGCCAAGAACTATTGACCCCCCCGAAGCGCCTTCGGCGCCTCCCCCCAGGGGGCGCCGCCAGCGGCCCGGCAAAGCCGGATCCGCGGCGGCCGCTTGGTTGGCCCCCCGCTTTCACACGGCCTTCCCGCGCAAGATGAACAAGCTGCTGCTGCACCCGGCGGCCAAGCCGCTGCTGTTCCTGCTGTGCCTGGTGCCGGCTGCGCACCTGCTGTGGGGCGCGGTGACCAACACCCTGGGCGCCAACCCGGCCGAGGCCCTGATCCGCGGCACCGGCGACTGGGTGCTGCGCTTTCTGTGCATCACCCTGGCAGTGACGCCGCTGCGTGAGGGCTTCGGGCTCACCGGCCTGGCGCGCCTGCGCCGCATGCTGGGCAACTTCGCGTTCTTCTACGGCGTGCTGCACTTCCTCTGCTACGCGTGGCTGGACATGGGTCTGGACCTGCCGGCGATCTGGAACGACATCCCCAAGCGCCCGTTCGTCCTGGTCGGCACCCTGGCCCTGCTGCTGATGGCGCCGCTGGCGGCCACCTCGCTCAACCGGGCGATCAAGGCCCTGGGCGCAGCACGCTGGAAGCGGCTGCACCAGGCGGTCTACGCCATCGCCGGGCTGGGCCTGCTGCACTTCTTCTGGATGCGCGCCGGCAAGAACGACTTCGGCGAATGGGCGGTCTACGCGCTGCTGATCGCCGCCCTGCTGGGCTGGCGGCTGCGGCGCCACCTGCAGCGCCGCAGCAGCAGACGGCCGCTCAGGACATGAAGCCCGGCAGCCACATCGCCAGGCCCGGCCATTCCAGCACCAGCAGCATGGCCAGGATCAGCATCAGCACGAACAGCCAGACGCCGCGGAAGATCTGCTTGAGCGTCACCTCGTCGAGCAGGGCGTTCAGCACGAACAGGTTCATGCCCACCGGCGGCGAGATCAGGCCGATCTGCACCACGAAGACGATCAGCACGCCGAACCACACCGGATCGAAGCCCAGCGCGGTGACGATGGGGAAGAACACCGGGATGGTCAGCAGCACCATCGACAGCTCTTCCATGATCGTGCCCAGCAGCACGTAGATCAGCATCATCGCGCCCACCACCATCAGCGGCGACAGGCCCATGTGCGTGATCCAGTCGCGCAGGTCGGCCGGCATGGTGGTGAAGTTGATGAAGTTGCTGAAGATCGTCGCGGCGATCAGGATGGTGAACAGCATCGCCGTGGTGCGCGCGCTTTCCACCAGCACCTGCAGCAGCACCTTGGGTGGCAGCGCGCCGCGCGCCAGCGCGAAGAAGAACGCGCCCGCCGCGCCGATGCCCGCGCCCTCGGTGGCGGTGAACACGCCGCCGTAGATGCCGCCCAGCACCACGATGACCAGCACCAGCACGCCCCAGATGCCGCGCAGCGCGGCCCAGCGCTGCGGCCAGGTGCTGCGCTCGCCGGCCGGGCCGGCGCTGGGGTCGCGCCAGGTGATCCAGCTGACGCCGGCCATCAGGAAGGCCGCGGTGATCAGCCCCGGGATCACGCCGGCCGCGAACAGCTTGCCGATGTTGGTCTCGGTGACGATGCCGTAGATCACCATGATGGTCGACGGCGGGATCATGATGCCCAGCGTGCCGCCCGCGGCGATGACGCCGGTGGACAGGTAGTCGCTGTAACCCAGCTTCTTCATCGACGGGTAGGCGACCTTGCTCATCGTCGCCGCGGTGGCGATCGACGAGCCGCAGATCGCGCCGAAGCCGGCGCAGGCCAGCACCGTGGCATGGGCCAGGCCACCCCGCACATGGCCGATGAAGGCATAGGCGGCGCGGAACAGCTCATGCGCCAGCCCGGCCCGGGCGACGAAGTTGCCCATCAGGATGAACAGCGGCACCACGCTCAGCGTGTAGGCGAAGCCGGTGTCGTAGACCACCTGCGCCGCCGACGCCGCCGTCGGCCCCCAGCCGCGCATCAGCCCCAGGCCGGCAAAGCCGACGAAGCCCATCGCGAACGCCAGGGGCACGCGCAGCAGGGCCAGCAGGAAGACTGCGCCAAAACCCAGCAAAGCTTCGATCATGTCTGCCCCTCGTCCGACGGGTACATCGGACGATCCCCCGAGGCGATGGCGGGCCGGCTTGGAAACTGAGGCCGGACACAAACAGTCCCTGCGGACTGTTTGTGCCTGCCGAAGGACACCGGCCTCTGGCCGGTGGCGGGCCCGGTGCTCGGCCCGTTCATGTCGCGCCTCCGCTCGGCAGTTCGGGCGCGTCGTCATCGACGCCGATGCGGTGCACATCCGTGGGCTGCACCAGCAGCAGCAGATGCACCAGCGCCGTGAGCCCGCACAGCACCGCCATCAGGTGCACGAACGGCCCCAGCGGCAGGTGCAGCTGGGCCGTGGTGTCGCCGTAGGTCTGCATCTGGTCGGCCTTGTCCCACATCAGCCAGGCCAGGCCGCCCAGGGCAGCGGTGCAGCACAAGTCGACCAGCCCCTGCTGCAGCCGGCGCAGCCAGGCCGGCAGCAGGTGGTCGAGCGAGTCGAACAGCACATGCTCGCCGTGCAGCGAGACCAGCGGCAGCGCGGCGAAGATCACCACCACCATCAGGATCTCGGTCAGCTCCAGCGAGCCGGGAATGCTCTGGCTGAGCAGCTTGCGTCCCAGCACGTCGAACAGCGTCAGCGCCATGATGGCGAACAGCGCCACCGCGGCCAGCAGGCCGCAGAGGCCATCGAGCATGCGTTTCACGAAGCGCTTACTTCTGCAGCTTGGCGATCTCGGCGCGGTAGTCGGCCAGCACCTTCTTCGCGTCCTTCAGGCCCTTGGCCTCGGCGGCCTTGGCCCAGGTGTCCTCCATGGTGGCCGTCTTGGCCTTCACCGCATTGACGAAGGCCGGATCAGCCTTGGTGAACTGCACGCCCGCGGCCTGCATGAAGGCCATGCCGCGGCGGTCGACCTTGTCCCAGCCCCGGCCCAGCATGCGCGCGGCGAACTCGCCCGACATCTCGTCGACGATCTTCCTCACGTCGGCCGGCAGGGCGTCGTACTTGGCCTGGTTCATCATGAAGACGAAGCTGGTGTTGTACAGGCCGCCC
>CALMIF010000197.1 GCA_937864045.1 uncultured Aquabacterium sp.
CGCACCGCGTCGCCCAGCAGGTTGGCGGTCAGCACGATGGCGAAGATCGCCAGGCTGGGAATGGTGGCGATGTGCGGCGCCATATCGTAGGGCGCCACCCAGGGCGCGAACATCGCCGCCAGCACGGTCAGCCCCAGCACGATGGCCGAGGTCAGCGCCACGCGGTCGCGGGCCAGGCGGGCCACCAGGCCGGCGCGGCGCAGGCCGCCCGGGGTGTCGGTCGCAGCCGGCGCGCTGGCAGACACGGCGGCGGGTGCGGTGGTCGTGTTCATGCACGTTGGACCCGCGGATCGAGCACGACGTAGAGCACGTCGACGATCAGATTGATGAACAGGAAGGCCAGCGCCAGGATCATGATCGCGCCCTGGGCCGTGGGGAAATCGCTGCTGACGATGGCCCCCACCGCCAGGCGGCCGACACCGGGCCAGGAGAACATCGTCTCGGTGACCACCGCGCCGCCCAGCTGGAAGGCCGCCTGCAGGCCCACCAGAGTGACCACCGGGATCAGCGCATTGCGCAGCGCAGGGTGCACGATCACCACCCGCTCCTTCAGCCCCTTGGCGCGGGCGGTGCGCACGAAGTCGGCGCCCAGCACCTCCAGCACCGCGGTGCGGGTGATGCGGGCGATGGGCCCGACCAGCACGCTGCACAGCGTCAGCGACGGCAGCACCAGGGCTGCCAGGCCGCCGTCCCACACAGGCCCGGTGCGGCCGGTGAAGGGCAGCAGGTCCCACTTGTAGCCCGCGTACAGCATCAGGATCAGGCCGACGAAGAACACCGGCATCGACACACCGGCCACCGACAGCGCGACGATGAAGCGGTCGAGCAGGCCGCCGCGCTTGACCGCCGCCAGCGTGCCCAGCACCAGGCCCAGCGGCACGGCCAGCACCATCGCCCCCACCATCAGTTCGGCCGTGGGGCCCACGGTGTCGGTCAGCTCCTCCATCACCGACTTGTTGCTGATGATCGAGCGGCCCAGGTCGCCCTGCGCCACGCGCCAGATGTAGTCGAAGAACTGCACCAGCAGCGGGCGGTCCAAACCCAGGTCCTTGCGGATGCCGGCCACCACGTCGGGGCTGGCATCGGCACCGGCAACGATCTTGGCCGGATCGGTGGGCACCACCTGCAGCAGGCAGAAGCACAGGAACAGCACACCCACCAGCGCGGGCAGCGACACCAGCAGTCGTCGGGCGATCATCGGACCCATCGAAGCACGCTCCTTGCAGCCGCACGGCCGCCGAAATTCAAACTAAACGGCAGGGTCCGGGCGCGTCATCCGCGTTATCCCGCCATCGCCCGCCGTGCAGCCGCCGCCGGCCCGGCAACGCGCAGCCGAAGTCCCCAAGCGACAAGATTGCAGCCAAACGACGCGTCCAACGCGGTGCCCATCCGCGGCCACCCCGCATCCGTGTTCTCACCCAGGAACTAGACTGCGCGCCCCATGCTCCCTGCAGAAGCTCCCCGCATCGGCGTCTTCGATTCCGGCATTGGCGGCCTGTCGGTGCTGCGAGCGGTGCGCGCCCGCCTGCCCGGCGCGGCACTGACCTACATCGCCGACACCCGCCACACGCCCTGGGGCGACCGGCCGGCGGCGTGGGTCACCGCGCGCTGCCAGCAGCTGGCCGGCTGCCTGGTCCATGCGGGCTGCGACCTGGTGCTGGTGGCCTGCAACACCGGCACCACGCAGGCCATCGACGCCCTGCGCGCCAGCTGGCCGCGGCACCATGTCGTCGGCGTGGAGCCGGGCGTCAAGCCCGCCGTGGCGGCCAGCCGCAACGGCCGGGTGGCGGTGATGGCCACCAGCGGCACGCTGCGCAGCCCGCGCCTGCGCAGCCTGGTCGACACCCATGGCGGTGGCAGCACCGTGGTCCACCTGCCCTGCCCCGGCCTGGTCGACGCCATCGAAGCCGCCGACGCTGACCCGGCCGCGCTGGCGGACAGGCTCGACGCCATCGCCGCCGACCTGCACGCCAGCGGCGCCGACACCGTGGTGCTGGGCTGCACCCACTACCCGCTGGTGGCCGACGCGCTGGCCCGGCGGCTGGGCCCCGGGGTGGTGCTGATCGACACCGCCGACGCCGTGGCGCGACGGGTGCAGCAGTTGCTGGGCACGGGCGATGGCGCAGCAACCGCCGGCAGCCTGCGCCTGCTGGCCACCGACCGCCCCGCCGCCCTGCAGCAGGCCGCCCGGCGCTGGCTGGGCGGCGCGCCGCAGGCCACGCTGCTCGACCTGCCCGAGGCCGAGCCGCCCAGGCCCTAGACTGCGCGGCTCAGCCACCCGCGCGGGTGACGGAACAGGTAGACGTAGCGGGCTTAAAACCCGCAGCCGCAAGGCGTACGGGTTCGAGCCCCGTCCCGCGTACCAGGCCCGGCAGGCAGGCCGCCCGCCAGGCGCCTCAGTTGGCGCCCTGGCGCCCGATCTCGACGCGGCGGTTCTCGGCCGCCGCCGGGTCGTTGGCCACCTTGGGCGCCTTCGAGCCCATGCCCACGGCCTTCAGCATGCCGGGGTCGGCGCCGTTCTTCACCAGGTAGTCGCGCACCGCCTCGGCCCGCTTCTGCGACAGCGGGCCGTTGATGTCGTCGCTGCCGGTGGCGTCGGCATGGCCTTCAATGCGCACGACGTGCGGGCTGCCGCGCTTGCCGCGCAACACTTCGGCAAAGCGGTCGAGCTGCTGGCGCAGCATGTCGGGCAGGTCGGCCGAACCGAGCCTGAAGGTGGCGGTGGGCAGCGAGAACCGGACCGCGGGCTTGAAGCCCATGCACTTGTAGCCGGCCTGCTCCAGTTCCTTGCAGGCGTCCTCGGGGAACAGGCCCTCGTTGATGGTCTGGGCCTCGGGCACCTTCTGGCCCAGGTCGACCGAGTCGGCCGCCCGGGCGGCCAGCGGACCGGCGGCGAGGGCGGCAACCAGTGCCGCGGCGCGCAGCAGTCGCAGGTTCAGTGGGGTGGGGGAAGCGGAAACCAGCATGGTGGGCTCCTGACAACGGGTGGGATGGCAACGCACGGCGGGCCGGCGGACGGTGCGAACTGGCCGCGTCCCGAGCCTGAAATCATAACGACGCCCGCCCGTGTGCGGCATCCCCCATGCGGCAGCCGCCTGCCGTTCAGCGCCCGGCCTTCTGCGCCGCGCTGCGCAGGGCCGTCAGCGTGGTGCGGCTGGTGCTGACGTCGGCGTCCAGCTTCACATGGATCAGCATCGGCGCGCCGGGCTGCAGGGCCTCGGCGAAGGCGGCCTCGAAGTCGGCCGTGCGCTCCACCCGCGCCGCTCGCCAGCCGAATGCACGGGCCATGGCGGCGAAGTCGGGGTTGAACAGGTCGCTGCCGCTGACCCGGCCGGGGTACTCCCGCTCCTGGTGCATGCGGATCGTGCCGTAGGTGCCGTTGTCGACCACGATGCTGACCAGGCGCCCTTCGCCCTGGTTGGCGCCGTAGCCGGTGGCGGTGGCCATTTCCTGGCCGGTCATCAGGAAGTCGCCGTCGCCGGCCACGTTGACCACGGTGCGCTGCGGCTGCAGCAGGGCCGCGCCCACCGCCGCCGGAAAGCCGTAGCCCATCGCGCCCGAGGTGGGCGCCAGCTGGGTGCGGCCATGGTGCTGCAGGCCAAGGTAGCGCACGAAGCGGTGCAGCCAGCCGCTGAAGTTGCCCGCGCCGTTGGTGTAGACCGTGTTCTCGGGCGCCAGGCGCTGCACGGTCTGCATCAGCACCGCCATGTCCAGCGGCTCGACCGGGGTGGCGACGTGGTTCACGGCGTAGTCGGCGTGGGCCGCCGCAGCCCAGTCCGTCCAGGGCACGCTGCTCGGTGCGGCCAGGCCTTCCAGGGCCTTGGCGGCATTGGCCATGCTGGCCTGCAGCAGCAGGTCGGCGGCGTAGACGCGGCCCAGTTCCTCGGGTCCGGCGTGGATGTGCACCAGCTTTTGCGCGGCCTTGGGCGGCGTCAGCAGGGTGTAGCCGCCGGTGGTCATCTCGCCCAGGCGCACGCCCAGGGCGATGACGAGGTCGGCGTCCTTCACCCGCTGCGCCAGCTTCGGGTTGATGCCGATGCCCACGTCGCCGGCATACAGGGCGTGGCGGTTGTCGAAGGTGTCCTGGAACCGGAAGCCGCAGCCCACCGGCAGGCTCCAGTTCTCGGCGAAGCGCTGCAGCGCACGGGCGGCCTCGGCGTCCCAGCCGCCGCCGCCGGCGATCACCAGCGGGCGCCGGGCGGCCATCAGCAGGGCGCGCAGGTCGCGCAGGCCGCCGGGTGCGGGCCAGGCGTGGGCGGCCTGCGCCAGCGGCAGCACCGGCGCGCTGGTGGCGGTGGTCAGCATGTCCTCGGGCAGCGACAGCACCACCGGGCCGGGGCGGCCCTGCGTGGCGGTGTGGAAGGCGCGGGCGATGTACTCGGGCAGGCGGTCGGCGTCCTGCACCTCGGCCACCCACTTGGCCATGCCCAGCGTGCCGGGGCCGAACATGTGGCGGTAGTCCAGTTCCTGGAAGGCCTCGCGGTCGCGCTGGTCGCTGGCCACCTGGCCGATGAACAGCACCAGGGGCGTCGAGTCCTGGAAGGCCGTGTGGATGCCGATGCTGGCGTTGGTAGCCCCCGGCCCGCGGGTGACGAAGCACACGCCCGGCCGCGGGCCCAGCTTGCCCT
>CALMIF010000198.1 GCA_937864045.1 uncultured Aquabacterium sp.
AAGCGCGGCATCTACGGCGGCGCCTGCGGCTACCTCAGCTTTGCCGGCGACATGGACGTGGCCATCGCCATCCGCACCGGCATCGTCAAGGACAACACGCTGTACGTGCAGGCGGCGGCCGGCGTGGTGGCCGACAGCGTGCCCGAGCTGGAGTGGAAGGAGACCGAGCACAAGGCGCGGGCGCTCATCCGCGCCGCCGAACTCGTGGAAGAGGGGTTCTGATCATGTTGCTGATGATCGACAACTACGACAGCTTCACCTTCAACCTTGTCCAGTACTTCGGTGAACTGGGCCAGGACGTGCGGGTGATCCGCAACGACGCGATCACGCCGGCCGAGATCGCGGCGCTGAAGCCCAGCCACCTGGTGCTGTCGCCCGGGCCGTGTTCGCCGGCGGAGGCGGGCGTGTGCGTGCCGGCGGTGCGTGAACTGGCCGGCAAGCTGCCGATCCTGGGCGTGTGCCTGGGCCACCAGAGCATCGGTGCGGCGCTGGGCGGCAGGATCGTGCGGGCCCAGCAGCAGATGCACGGCAAGGCCAGCACGCTGACCACCGACCAGCAGGGCGTCTACCTCGGCCTGCCCAAGGACTTCAGCGTGATCCGCTACCACTCGCTGGTGATCGAGCGCGCCACCTGCCCGCCGGAACTGGTGGTCACCAGCACCAGCGAGGACGGCGAGATCATGGGCGTGCGCCACCGCGACCTGGCCGGCACCGACAACCCGCTGGAGGGCGTGCAGTTCCACCCCGAGTCCATCCTGTCGGAACACGGCCATGCGATGCTGCGCAATTTCCTGAACCTCGGGCGTTGAGCCAGGGAGCCGCACGATGGCCGTGATTGATCTGCGCAGCGACACGGTCACGCGGCCCACGCCGGCCATGCGCGTGGCGATGGCCGCCGCCGAGGTCGGTGACGACGTCTTCGGCGACGACCCGACCGTCAACGCGCTGCAGGACCACGTCGCCGCGCTGCTGGGCAAGCAGGCCGCGCTGTTCATGCCCAGCGGCACGCAGAGCAACCTGTGCGCGTTGATGGCGCACTGCGGGCGCGGCGACGAGTACCTGGTCAGCCAGCACGCCCACACCTACAAGTACGAGGCGGGCGGCGCCGCGGTGCTGGGCAGCATCCAGCCGCAGCCCATCGCGCATCAGGCCGACGGCTCGCTGGCCGTCGCCGACATCGCCGCGGCGATCAAGCCCGACGACGCGCACTTCGCCCGCAGCCGGCTGCTGGCGCTGGAGAACACCTTCGGCGGCCAGGTGATGGCAATGGACTGGCAGCGTGCCGCCACCAGCCTGGCGCGGGAACGTGGCCTGGCCACACACCTGGACGGCGCGCGGTTGTTCAACGCCGCGGTGGCCCAGGCGCAGGCCACAGGGGGCACCGCTGTCGGAGAGGCACGCGCCATTGCCGATCTGTACGACAGCGTCTCGGTCTGCTTCAGCAAGGGCCTGGGCGCGCCGGTGGGCTCGGCCCTGGTCGGGTCAGCCGACCTGATCGCCCGCGCCCGGCGTCACCGCAAGATGCTGGGCGGTGGCCTGCGCCAGGCCGGCGTGCTGGCGGCAGCGGCGCGGCATGCGCTGGACCACCATGTCGAGCGCCTGGCCGAGGACCATGCCAACGCCCGCCGGCTGGCGGCGGGCCTGGCCGAACTGCCCGGCATCGCCGTGCCGGCCCTGCCGCACACCAACATCGTCTTCGTCGACCTGGCGCCCGACCGCGATGCGGCGGCCTTTGTCGCCGCTGCGCAGGCCGCGGGGCTGCTGTTCACCGGGCTGTACCGGCTGCGGCTGGTGACGCACCTGGATGTGAGCGCCGATCAGGTCGAGCAGGCGCTCGCCATCCTGCGGCGGATCGCCTGATCGTCAGTCATCGGCCCGCAACAGCGGGCCAAGGGGCGCCAGCCGGTTGAAGCCCGGCGGCTGGAAGGCCAGCACCTGGCCGCTCTGCGCGGCGATGCGCTGGCCCGGGCCCAGCGACAGCCGTGCGTAGCCGGCGCCGGCCGGACGGCGGTCGACCGCCATCTCCAGCGTTTCCGGCAGTTGCTCGGTATCGACCGCGCCGCGCAGCTGCGCCATCGCGTCGGCGAAGAAGAAGGTGGCGGCGTGCACGTCGTCCAGCGTGGTGGCGTCCAGGTCGTCCGGCAGGCCCAGGCGCTGTAGCCAGGGCACCAGGCTGAGCGCGGCGCCGGCCGCACGCCGCACTGGATCGGCCCGCAGCGATGCCCACCAGACGAAGGGCCGCCAGGCGGCGGGCACCGGCGTGGCCAGCGGCGATGCCAGTTGCGCCGACAGCACCACGCGTGGCACCGGTGGGCCAGGTGGCGGCGGCTGCGCTGCGAACCAGGCGGCCACCGCATCGGCCGGCAGCCACAGCACGGTCAGCGAGCCGTCTCCGGTGGATGCCGTTGAGCCTCCCGGCGCCGCATGCTCGACGACGATGGCCGACCAGTCCGCCAGCGTCTGGCGTAACGCGGCTGCTGCCGCCGCGCCGGCCGCCGATGCCTGCACCTGCCGCACCCGGGCCGGTGGCTGCGGCAGGCTGCGCAGCTGCTGCGCCAGCAGCCGGGCCTCGGCAGCCGGGCCGCCGTGCAGGTACAGGCTCCAGTGGCGGCCGTGGTCCGGGTCGCCCGGGTCGGCTGGCGGCTGGTCCAGCACCGGCATCAGGCAGGGCAGGCCGCGGGTCTCGCACAGCGTCTGCACGGGCGCCCAGTCGTCGCCGCCGGCGCCCGACAGCAGGGCGTACACCGGCTGCGCGGCCCACAGCGCGTCCAGCTGCGCGGGCCAGTTGGCCGGTGGGCCGTCGAGCTGCCAGCGGTGCCACACCACCTCGCGCGTGCCCAGGCGCAGGCCGGCCGACCAGGCCTGCATCGCCTGCAGCACCGCTGCGCGCCGACCGGGCGGTGCCTGCGGCGTGACCACGCTGGCCAGGTGCAGCGTGCGGTCGTCGGCACCGGGCGGCGGCGCGCTGCCGCGCTGGCGCAGGAAGGCGGTCAGGTCGGCCAACGTCTGTGCGTCCTGCGCGTAACGCGGCATCGCGGCGGCCAGCGGCCGGCCGGCGGCGAACAGCAGTGGCCCCGCGATGGGCGGCACCAGCACGCCACCCTCGGTTCCACCCATCGCGCTGGGTCGGTGGCAGGCAGCGCAGGCCGCCGCGGCCGGCGGCAGCGCACCGACGCCCGGCCGCTGCGCAGCCAGCGGCGTGCCATCGGCCAGGCAGCCGGTCAGGTAGAGGTGACGGCCCCGCCCGGCGTCACCGGCGGGCGTGTCGGCGGCTGCGGCCATGCCCGCAGCCGCCAGCAGCGCGGCGCCCGCTGCCGCCCGCCGGCTGCGGCTCATCGCTGCGCCGCAGGCCCGGGCCGCACGCGGGCCAGCACGATGTCCAGTGCCGGGCCGTTCTGCACGATCCACACGGTGTGCTCGCCGCCTTGCGGCGATGGCGCCCGCAACAGCACCTGGCCGTCACCCGGGCGCAGCACCTGCACCGCATCGGCGGGCAGGCCGTCAGCCAGCCATTGCTGGCGGTAGAACTGCACTGCGCTGTCCAGCGTGCCGCTGGCCGACAGCGACAGCGCCACCGCTTCACCGCCCGCGCCATCGGGCACGTGGCGGCCGGTGTCGGGCAAGGCCCGGCTGCCCGGCATCAGGCGCAGACCCAGGTCGCTGTCGCCGACGCGGGCGCGCGCCGGCTCGCCCCGGGCGGCAGCGGGCGCTGGCGGCGCGGCCGTGGCGGCTGCTTCCAGCCGGGCCAGGGCCGCGGGGTCGCGCTGGTCACGGGCCAGTGGCACGCGCTGGGGCACGGCCTGGGCCAGCGTGGCGGTGGGGTCGGTCTCCAGGCGAGGGGCGGACGCGGCAGCCGGGGGCGCCATCGCCACGGTGGCCGGGCTGGCGGCCAGGACCTGTAGCGGCTGGGCGGCTGCCGACAGGGTCGGTGCCCCCAGGCTCGCCGCCGGGCGCCCAGTGGTCGGGTGCCGCGACGGTGCCGGCGGCGCCATCAACCCGGCGGCCGCGGCCAGCAGCGCCACGCCGCCGGCCACGGCCATCGACAGGCCGATCCAGCCGGGCGGCCTTGACGCAGGTCGTGCGTCGTCCAAGGCGACGGCCCAGTCCCGGGACTTTGTGACGGTCTGCGATTGCACTCTAACCCGCGACTTTTATCAGCTTTACAAATTATGCAAATGGTGAAGGCTTGGAGGGCCGCATGCGGGTGAGGGCTTGGACAGATGTCGCAGTCCGCTGGTGTTTGCCGGGCCTGCTGGTGTGCAGTCCGGCATGGTCGCAGACCGCTGCCCCGCCGCGCGCCGCGGTGCCGTTCGACGCGGTGGTGCGCAGCGAACACCGCTACGCCCTGCCCGCGCTGCGCCTGCAGCGTGCCGACGGCCGGCGGCTGACGCTGACCGAGGCGCTGGCCGATGGCCGGCCTGTGGTGATGATCTTCCTGTACGGCTCGTGTGCCACGGTCTGCCCCATCACCAACCAGACGCTGGTGGCGTTCGAGCAGGCGCTGGGGCCCGATCTGGCGCGGGTCAACGTGGTGTCGCTCTCGATCGACCCCGACCACGACTCGGTGCGCCGCCTGGCCGAGCACGCCGCGCGCACCGGCGCACGCGGCAGCTTCTTCACCGGTGACCCGGCGTCGTCCGAGGCCGTGCAGCGCGCCTTCGACGCCTGGCGCGGCGACAAGGCCAACCACCAGCCGGTGTTCCTGCTCAGCGCCGACCCGCTGCGCCAGTGGGTGCGGCTGGACGGCCTGGTGCTGCCCGACCGCCTGATGGCCGAGTTCAGCCGCCTGCGCCGCACCGGCACCTGAGCTGCGCCGGTTTGTTCCCGTCTTGACCAGGAGTCCCCGATGTCATCCACCCACCGCCCCGAGACCCCGCGCCGCCGCGCGCTTCAGCCAGGCCCTGTCCAACCCGCTGGACGGCGTGGGGGCCAACGGCGTGAATGCCTTCTACCGCACCGACCCGATCGGCCCGGTGCGCTTCAACATCCAGATCCACCAGGTGCGGCAGGACGTGCTGGGCGTGCCCGGCAAGGCGACCACGGTCTGGGGCGACAAGAACTGGGAGACGGCGCAGGCCACCTACCCGGGGCGCACGTTTCAGGTGCGGCGCAACGTGCCCACCCTGGTCAGCTGGCAGAACAACCTGCGCACGCCGGCCGGGCCGCTGCCGCACATCCTGCCGGTGGACCAGAGCATCACCCTCCAGACGCCGACCACCGGCGTGCCGGTGGTGGTGAACCACCAATGGCGGCGACACCGCGCCCGAGTTCGACGGCGGCCCCGACCAGTGACACACGCCGGCGCGCCGCCAGGTTGGCCCCGGCATCGGCGAGGCCGCGACCGACCCCTACGCGCCGGCCACGCTGGACCAGTACACCAACGCGCAGGAAGACTCGCTGCACTGGTACCACGACCATGCCGAGGGCCTGACCCGCATCAACGTGCATGCCGGCCTGGCCGGGCTGTACGTGGTGCGCGACAACAACGAGGACTACCTCACCTACCTGGCCAACACCATTCCGCGCCCGCCCTACGAGGTGGGCCTGGTGCTGCAGGACCGCTGCTTCGACGCGGTGGGCAACCTGGTCTACGCGGCCGACCCGGCGGACTACCCGGGGCCTGCCAACCTGCCGTCGAACCAGCCCACCCGCATGCCGGAGATGTTCGGCGACGTGATCGTGGTCAACGGCAAGGCCTGGCCCAACCTGCGGGTGGAGCCGCGGCCCTACCGGCTGCGCCTGCTCAACGGGTCGGATTCGCGCTTCTACACGCTGAACTTCGGCGCCGCGGCCGTCTGGCAGATCGGCACGGACCTGGGCTTCCTCAACCGCGGCGTGCCGCTGCGCCAGGTCACCATCGCGCCGGGTGAGCGGGCCGGCCTGGTGGTCGACTTCGGCACCGCGCCGGGCGCGACCATCATCGTCGGCAACAGTGCGCCCACGCCCTTTCCGGGGGGGCGTGGCGCCCACCGGCGGCGCCACCGTGGTCCTGCGCATCCAGGTCAACCTGCCGCTGAACACCGCCGTGCCGCGCACGGCGGCCCACCTGCTGCCGCAGCGGCCGCTGCGGGTGCTGGCCGAGACACCGCCGCTGCCGTCGGCCGGCGCCCGGCTGGCGGCGATGCCGGTGGCGCCGCAGGTGCGCCGCATCCTGCTGGGCGAGGGCACCGACCAGTACGGCCGCTTCACGCCATTGCTGGGCGTCTACCACCCCACCAACGCCGGCGCCAACCGCGGCACGCTGAGCTTCGCCGACCCGGCCACCGAACGCCCGTCCGTGGGCAGCACCGAGGTCTGGGAGTTATGGAACGTCTCGCCCGACGCCCATCCGGTGCACATGCACCTGGTGCAGTTCCAGGTCATCGACCGCCGTGCCTTCAGCGCCCCGCCGCCGCAGGCGACGACCATGTCCAACGGCTGGACCGGCGTGCGCCTGGCCGGCCCCACCAGCTTGACCGCCGCCGCCGTGCCCGCCCTGGCGCACGAGGCGGGCTGGAAGGACACCGTGGTCTGCCCGCCCGGCCAGGTGACGCGGGTGCTGGTGAGCTTCAACCGCCGCGGCCGCTGCGTCGACCACTGCCACATCCTGTCGCACGAGGAGCACGACATGATGCGGTGGTACGAAGTCATTTGACATGCCCCCCCCGAAGCGCCTTCGGCGCGTGTGCACGGCCAGCCCGAGGCTAGCCGCTTCGCCAGGCGACCGGGCCTGCGCAGGCAGGCCCGTCCGTCCGGGCTCAGCCCCAGGGGGCGTCGCCGGCGGCCCGGCAAAGCCGGTTCCGCGGCGACCGCTTGGTTTGAGCGGATGCACGCGACGCGTCGTTAGACTCGGCGACCCGCTGAACCGCCGCCCGCCATGCCCATCACCGACACCGAAGCCCTGACCCGCGCGATCGAGCACCGCGAGATCTTCCACGACGAGATGCTGGCCCTGATGCGCCGCATCATGGGTGGCGAGATGTCGCCGGTGATGATGGCGGCGCTGCTCACCGGCCTGCGGGTGAAGAAGGAGACCATCGGCGAGATCACCGCGGCGGCCCAGGTGATGCGCGAGTTCTCGACCAAGGTCGACGTGGCCGACCGCACGCATCTGGTCGACATCGTCGGCACCGGCGGCGACGGCTCGCACACCTTCAACATCAGCACCTGCAGCATGTTCGTCGCGGCGGCGGCCGGGGCGCGGGTCAGCAAGCACGGCAACCGCAGCGTCAGCAGCAAGAGCGGCAGCGCCGA
>CALMIF010000199.1 GCA_937864045.1 uncultured Aquabacterium sp.
GGGCCGTGCCCAGGTTGTAGTCCTCGCTGCTGTGGTGCACCACGTGGGCGGCCCAGAGGATCTGCACCTCGTGGCCCAGGCGGTGCAGCCAGTAGTAGCAGAAGTCGTAGGCGACCAGCGCGCCGACCCAGACCCAGATGGAGTCCACCGGCAGCCGCCACAGCGCCGCATGCTGGTACACGGCGGTGTACAGGCCCAGCGTGGCCAGCTTGCTGAACACCGCCACGCCCTGGCTGACGATGCCCAGCGACAGGCTGGCCACCGTGTCGGCGGCGCGGTAGACCACCAGGCCGCGCCGGCGTGCGACGACCCATTCCAGCGCCATCAGCAGCAGGAACACCGGCACGGCATAGACGATGGGGTTGACCATGGCGGCTGGGGCACGGGTTGGCGTCGGGTGGCCAGTCTAGGAGCGCGCACCGCTGGCAAGGCACACTGCCGGGTTTTCCCGAGCAGCCCCTAGCCAACGATGCGCCCCACCCTGGTCTTCTCGCATGCCAACGGCTTTCCGGCCGGCACCTACCGCCAGCTGTTCGACCTCTGGCGCGGGGCAGGCTGGCGGGTGCTGGCGGTTGAGCAGTTCGGCCACGACCCGGCCTATCCGGTCACCAGCAACTGGCCGCGGCTGCGCGACCAACTGATCCATTTCATCGACGGCCATGCGCCGCAGGGCGCCTTCCTGGTCGGCCACTCGCTGGGCGGGCTGCTCAGCCTGTTGGCCGCCAGCAAGCGGCCCGACCTGGCGCAGGGCCTGGTGATGCTGGATTCACCCGTGTTCACCGGCTGGCGCAGCCACACGGTGCAGGTGCTCAAGCGCAGCCGGCTGATCCAGCGCCTGGGCCCCGGCAAGGTGTCGGCCACCCGCCGCCACGCCTGGCCCAGCCGGCAGGCGGCGCACGACCACTTCGCCGCCAAGCCCAAGTTCGCCCGCTGGGCGCCGGGCGTGCTGGACGACTACATCGCCAGCGGCATGCGGCCCGAACCCGGAGAACATGGCGAGGAACTGGTGCTGGGCTTCACCCGCGAGGTCGAGACCCGCATCTACAACACCCTGCCCCACCACCTCGGCCGGGTGCTGCGGCGCCACCCGCTGCGCTGCCCGGTGGGCTTCATCGCCGGCACGCGCTCGACCGAGATCCGGCAAGGCGGCATCGAGGGCGCCCGCAGGCTGGCCGGCGACAACCTGCTGTGGCTGGAGGGCAGCCACCTCTACCCGATGGAGCGGCCGCAACAGACTGCCGAAGCCGTGCTGAACCTGCTGCGAGGCATGCAGTCGCCCCGGCCGGGCATCGGCCGCTGAGGATCATCGCCGCATCACCCGGGCGCACCGAGGCCCCAGGCAGTTCGAGCAGGAGAGTCGATGCGGTCCAGAGGATTTGTCGCGCTGATGGTGGCGGTGTCATGCTGGCTGCTGACAGCCTGCGGAGGCGGCGGTGGCAGTGGCGGCAGTGCCGGGGTTGACGGCTCCACCGGCGGCTCCACCAGCGGGCCCGCCAATGGCAGCCCGACCGGGCTGCTGCCCGCGGCGCCGACGCCGGGCGCCACCTTGTACGCAGACGCCACCACGCTGCTGCCCCTGAAGGCCGGCGCGACCTGGCACTACCGGGGCGTCGCGCCCGACGGCAGCGGACCCCCCTACGGGGTGCTGGTGCGGCAGTCCGTCGACGGCGCCGACATCAGGGCCACGCGGGTCAGTTCAAGCGCCGATGACGACCAGTCGCTGACCTACTCGGTGTCGGGCAGCACCATCAACGCCACGGATCCCGAGGCCTTCGGGCCCGGCTCGCCGCTGACCTACACCGTGCTGCGCTCACCGGTGCGCCAGGGCGAACAGATCACCATCGCCGACCGCACCCAGGTGCCGACCGGCACCGACATTGGCGGGGACAAGACGGCCGACGCGGCCGACGTGCTCATCGACAGCCGCGTGGTGGGCAACGAGACGGTCGACCTGCCCGACCTGCAGCAGTCCATCACCGCGCTGCGGGTGGACACCACCGCGGTGCTGCGCTTCCATCCGTCCGGCGGCGGACCGGTGCCGCCGCTGACGACGACGGTGCAGTCCGAGTGGGACGCGGCTGGCATCGGCATCGTGCGCAGCGCCAGCACGGCGCCGGCGTCGGGCTTGGTGTGCGCCACCTTCGAATCCGACGAGCGTCTGGTCTTCTTCGACGGCGTGGGCCGGGGCCTGGGTGCGCTGCCGGGCGTTCGCGTGCGCGACAGCATCAGCGGTTTTCCGCTGGGCGCCTTGCGCTCGGCAGCACGCGCCGGTGACCGGGTGCTTGTCGCCACGGACATCTTGAACGACTTCGCCCGGACCGGCATGGTGCTGTCGGCGCTGGACGCCAACGGCATCCACCAGGTCAGCCGCACCTCCACGGAGGTGGCGCCCGGCGAGGCGACGCCACTGCTGCCCATCCCCGACGGCGTGGCGCTGA
Organism: uncultured Aquabacterium sp.; assembly: GCA_937864045.1. Classification (GTDB taxonomy): domain Bacteria; phylum Pseudomonadota; class Gammaproteobacteria; order Burkholderiales; family Burkholderiaceae_C; genus Pseudaquabacterium. The sequence continues at coordinate 2,439 of CALMIF010000199.1, forward strand.
TCAACGCGCAGGCCTTGCCGCCGACGCCCTTCGTGCTGCACGAGATCCGCCTGCGGCGCTTCGACCGGGACGCGGCACCGGTTGGCGATCCCGCCGGCGTGGTGCTGGTGGGCAACCTGCTGCTGGGCAACGCGGCGGCCGGCAGCGACGGCAGCAAGCTGTGGCTGCTGTGGAGCGATGCGTCGTCGAACAACGGCGGCACCGAACGCCTGTGGCTGCAGGACTTCGACACCAGCGGCCGGGCCATCGGCGCACCGCGGCTGCTGGACAGCGTGGACTACGTCGCGTCGCCGACCCGGCAGTTCCGCAACCTGGCGCTGGCGGCAACGCCTGGCCGGGTGATCGCCACCTGGGGACGCTGGCCCACCGGTGCACTGGTGCCCACGGCCAAGGTGGCGCTCGCCACCGACACCGGTGCGCCGGTGGTGCGCGCCCTGGGGGAGCCGCAGCGCAGCCCGGCGCTGATGGCGCTGCCCCTGGCGACACCCGCGGGCCAGGCGCTGTTCTGGTCGGTGCAGCCGGGCTTCTCGGGTGTGCTGGGGCCGGACGACGGCCTGCTGCGGGGCGTTGCCGTGGCCGGCGACGCGACGCTGCTGCGCTCGGCGGCGCCGTCGCTCGACGCGGAACTGCTGGCTGCGCGCACCAGCCAGGTCAATGCCGCCGGCCCCAGCCCGGGCGCCAGCGACCTGGAGAACGCCATCGTCTTTGCCGATGGCGGCTGGCTGCAGGCGGCCAAGGTGCGGCAGACGGTGCTGCTGCCCGGCGTGGACCCTGCCGCCTCCAGCGTCCTCGAACTGCTCGGCTGGACCCCGGACGGCGCGCTCGCGTCCACCGCGCCGTCCGTGCGGCGCCTGCGGCTGGGCTATGTCGGGTTCGCGGACATGACGCCGCTGACCGGGGCGCGGCGGGTGGTGCCGCTGGACGACCGGCTGCTGGTGCTGGACGACGGCGGCCCGCTCACCGCGGCCGTGGTCTACCGGCCCTGAGCCGCGGTGGTGGTTGACCGCAGCGCGGCTGCGGTCACGACGGATGCAGCGCAAGCCCCTGGCGCGCCACAGGCCGGCCCCACCGCTGCACGCCAGACCGGGTGTGCCGCCGGCAACCGCTCGGGTATAACGGCCCGCCTTGCCTTCGCCGTTTCCCCAACAGAACCCGAGCCGCCCATGTCCGACACCTTGAAGTCCCTGCTCGCTGCCGGCGCCGATGGCGCGCCGGCGATCTCGGCGCCCGCGCGCGCCGCGCTGAGCTTCGGCGCGCTGCGCCGCCTGATCGGCGACACCCTGGCCACGCTGAACGGCCTGGGCATCGGCCGCAACGACCGCGTGGCCATCGTGCTGGCCAACGGCCCCGAGATGGCGACCTGCTACATGGCCTGCGCCAGCGGCGTGGCCAGCGCGCCGCTGAACCCGGCCTACCGCGCCGACGAGTTCGAGTTCTACCTGGCCGACCTGAATGCGAAGGCGCTGATCGTCGAGCGCGACAGCACGTCGCCGGCCATCGCCGTGGCGCAGAAGCTGGGCGTGCGCATCGTCGACCTGGTGGTGGCCGACGGCGCACCGGCCGGCCAGTTCACGCTGCAGCCGCGTGATGGCGCTGCACCGGGCGCACCAGCGGCCAACGGCGGCTATGCGCAGCCGGGCGACGTGTCGATGGTGCTGCACACCTCGGGCACCACCTCGCGGCCGAAGATCGTGCCGCTGAGCCAGGGCAACCTGGCGGCCAGCGCCACCAACATCCGCAACACGCTGCAGTTCAGCGCCACGGACTGCGGCCTGAACATCATGCCGCTGTTCCACATCCACGGCCTGATCGCCGGCGTGCTGGCGCCGCTGGCGGCAGGCTCGCAGGTGTTCTGCACGCCGGGCTTCAATGCACTGAAGTTCTTCGCCTGGATGGACGAGGCCCAACCCACCTGGTACACGGCCGTGCCGACCATGCACCAGGCCATCATTTCCCGGGCATCGAAGAACGGGGACGTGATCGCCCGCCATCCGCTGCGCTTCATGCGCTCGTCGTCCAGTTCGATGCCGCCGCAGGTGATCAGCGAGCTGGAGGCCACCTTCAAGGCGCCGCTGATCGAGGCCTACGGCATGACCGAGGCCACGCACCAGATGGCCAGCAACCCACTGCCGCCGGCCCAGCGCAAGCCAGGCACCGTGGGCCGCGCCGCCGGGCCGGACATCGCCATCCGCGCCGAGGACGGCCGCCTGCTGGCTGCGGGCGAGGTGGGCGAGATCGTGATCCGCGGCCCCAACGTGACGGCCGGCTACGAGAACAACCCCAAGGCCAATGCCGAGGGCTTTGCCGACGGCTGGTTCCGCACCGGCGACCAGGGCGTGATGGATGCCGAGGGCTACATCAGCATCACCGGGCGGCTGAAGGAGATCATCAACCGCGGCGGCGAGAAGGTCAGCCCGCGCGAGGTCGACGAGATCCTGATGGACCACCCGGCGGTGGCGCAGGTGGTCTGCTTCGGCATGCCCCACCCCAAGCTGGGCGAGGAGGTGGCCGCGGTGGTGGTGCTGCGCGAGGGCCAGCAGGCCGACGAGCGCACGCTGCAGCAGTTCGTTGCCGGCCGGGCGGCCGACTTCAAGGTGCCGAAGAAGATCCTGTTCATGGACGAGATTCCCAAGGGCGCCACCGGCAAGCTGCAGCGCATCGGCCTGGCGCAGAAGCTGGGGCTAGGCTGATCGGCGTCAGGTGTCGATTCAGGTCAACCTGAAGCTGACAACAACCTGAAATGAATTGACCGCTTCTGCGAGTCTTCCTACATTGGAATGAACAAAGGCCGCTGCGGCGGCTTTTTTGTTGCCCGAGAACGAGGAGACCCGATGGCGCAGCAGGGCAAGGTGGCGCAGGCGCTGACGGGGGCGTTCACCAGCAGCTTTGTCGGCGCGCTGTTCGCGGTGCGCTTGATCACCTTCCTGGCGCCGCTGCTGGTGAAGTTCGCGCTGAAGTTCGGTCCGGCCGAGTTCTTCGCCGTGCAGCGGCTCACCTTCGCCAGCTTCGTCGGCATGAGCAAGGAGCCGCCGGCCAAGACCCTGGCCGCGATGATGCTGGGCTTCGCCCTGGCCGCCGTGGGCATGGACACCGTCACCGGCCAGCTGCGCATGACCCACGGCCTGCCGGAACTGCTCAAGGGCTTCGACTTCCTGATCGCGGTGATCGGCCTGTTCGGCATCGGCGAGATCCTGCTGACGATGGAAGAGGGGCTGGCCTTCAAGGGCAAGAGCGCTCGCATCAGCAGCCGGGCGGTGTGGAACACCTGGACCGAGATCTTCCGCTGCTGGAAGACCTTCCTGCGCAGCACGGCCATCGGCTGCTGGATGGGCATGACCCCCGGCGGCGCCACGCCGGCCTCGTTCATGAGCTACGGCATGGCGCGGCGCATGTCCAGGCACCCCGAGCGCTTCGGCAAGGGCGACATCCAGGGCGTGATCGCGCCCGAGACCGCGGCGCATGCGGCCGGCACCAGCGCCCTGCTGCCGATGCTCACGCTCGGCATCCCCGGCAGCCCCACCGCCGCCGTGCTGCTGGGCGGCCTGCTGATCTGGGGCCTGCAGCCCGGGCCCATGCGCTTCGTCGAGCAGAAGGACTTCGTCTGGGGCCTGATCGCCAGCATGTACCTGGGCAACCTGGTCGGCCTGATCGTGGTGCTGACCACCGTGCCGTGGTGGGCGGCGATCCTGAAGATCCCGTTCTCGGTGATCGCGCCGGTGATCATCGTCATCTGCGCCATCGGCGCCTACACCGTGCACAGC
>CALMIF010000200.1 GCA_937864045.1 uncultured Aquabacterium sp.
CGGCCTTCAACAACGAGTTCGGCCGGCCCAACCTGGGCGGCTATTTCCGCGTCTTCGAGCAGCCGGTGGCGGGCGTTCAGCGCGGCTACCACAAGCCGATCATGATCGCCGGCGGCCTGGGCACGATCAGCGCCGGCCAGACCCACAAGCGCCCGTTCGGGGCCGGCACCCTGCTGGTGCAGCTGGGCGGGCCGGGCATGCGCATCGGCATGGGCGGCGGCGCGGCCAGCAGCATGGCCGCCGGCACCAACACCGCGGCGCTGGACTTCGACAGCGTGCAGCGCGGCAACCCCGAGATCCAGCGCCGGGCGCAGGAGGTCATCAACCACTGCTGGGCGCTGGGCGAGACCAACCCCATCGTCGCGATCCACGACGTCGGTGCCGGCGGCATCAGCAATGCCTTCCCCGAACTGGTGGACGGTGCGGGCAAGGGCGCGACCTTCGACCTGCGCCGTGTGCCGCTGGAAGAGACCGGCCTCGCGCCGAAAGAGATCTGGTGCAACGAGAGCCAGGAGCGCTACACGCTGGCAGTCGACCCCGACCTGCTGCCGCTGTTCGACGCCATGTGCCAGCGTGAGCGCTGCCCGTATGCCGTCGTCGGCACGGCCACCGACGCGCCCGACCTGATTCTGGAAGACGGTCCGGGCGGCGAGCGCGTGATCGACATGCCGATGCAGGTGCTGCTGGGCAAGCCGCCCAAGGTGCACCGCGACGTGCAGCGTGTGGCCCGCACCGGCCAGCCGCTGGACCTGGGCGACGTCAAGCTGGACGATGTGCTGCTGCGCGTGCTGCGCCACCCGACGGTGGCCAGCAAGCGCTTCCTGATCACGATCGGCGACCGCACCGTGGGTGGCCTGAGCCACCGCGACCCGATGGTCGGGCCCTGGCAGGTGCCGGTGGCCGACTGCGCGGTCACCCTGGCCGACTACGCCGGCTTCCGTGGCGAGGTGATGGCCATGGGCGAGCGCACGCCGCTGGCCGCGCTGGACGCGCCCGCTTCGGGCCGCATGGCGGTGGCCGAGGCCATCACCAACCTGCTGGCCGCGCCGATCACGCTCACCCGCATCAAGCTCAGCGCCAACTGGATGGCCGCCTGCGGCGAGCCGGGCGAGGACGCGGCGCTGTACGACACGGTCAAGGCCGTGGGCATGGAACTCTGCCCGGCGCTGGGCGTGGGCATCCCGGTGGGCAAGGACAGCCTGTCGATGCGCACCAAGTGGAAGGACGGCGCGGTCGACAAGCAGGTGACCGCACCCGTCAGCCTGATCGTCACCGCCTTCGCCACGCTGGACGATGTGCGCGGCACGCTGACGCCGCAGCTGCAGCCTGGCGACACCACACTGATCCTCATCGACCTGGGCCAGGGCAGGAACCGCATGGGCGGCAGCATGTTGGCCCAGGTGCTGGGCCAGTTCGGGGATGTGGTGCCGGATCTGGACGACCCGGCGCAGCTGAAGGCCCTGGTCGCCGCGATCAACCAGCTGCGCACCGAAGGCAAGCTGCTGGCCTACCACGACCGCAGCGACGGTGGCCTGTGGGCAGCGGCCTGCGAGATGGCCTTCGCCGGCCAGCTGGGCCTGAGCCTGAACGTCGACCTGCTGGTCACCGAGGGCGACGGCATCAGCGACAGCCGCGCCGAAATGGGCGACTCCAAGAACTGGGCCGCGCAGATCGGTGCCCGCCGCAGCGAGCTGACGCTGAAGGCCCTGTTCAACGAGGAGCTGGGCGCCGTCATCCAGGTGCCGCGCGCAGAACGCGACGCGGTGATGGGCGTGCTGCGCGCGCACGGCCTGTCGCGCCACAGCCATGTCATCGGCAGCACCAACACCCGCGGCGTGGTCGAGATCTGGCGTGACGCCAAGCTGCAGCATGGCGTGCCGCTGCGCGACCTGCAGCAGGCCTGGGATTCGGTGAGCTGGCAGATCGCCCGCCTGCGCGACAACCCGGCCTGCGCCGATGCCGAGCACGCGGCGGCCGGTGCGGCGGGCGACCCGGGCCTGCACCGCCACCTGACGTTCGACCTGGCCGACAACCCGGCCGCGCCGTTCCTGAACCTGGCGAAGCCCAAGGTCGCGATCCTGCGCGAGCAGGGGGTCAACTCGCATGTCGAGATGAGCTACGCGATGGCGCAGGCCGGCTTCGAGGCGTTCGACCTGCACATGAGCGACCTGCAGGCCGGCCGGGCGCGGCTCGATCAGTTCCAGGCCCTGGTGGCCTGCGGCGGCTTCAGCTACGGCGACACGCTGGGCGCGGGCGAGGGCTGGGCACGCTCGGTTCTCTTCAACCCGGCGCTGGCTGAAGCCTTCGCTGCCTTCTTCAACCGGCCTGACACCCTGGCCCTGGGCGTGTGCAACGGCTGCCAGATGATGGCCGCGCTCAGCCCGATCATCCCGGGCACCGCTGCCTGGCCGCGCTTCACCCGCAACAGGAGCGAGCAGTTCGAGGCCCGGCTGAGCCAGGTCGAGGTGCTGGCTTCACCGTCGGCCTTCTTCGGCGGCATGGCCGGCACCCGGCTGCCGATCGCCGTGGCGCACGGCGAAGGTTTTGCCGACTTTTCGCAGCGCGGCGACGCCACAAAGGTCCGCCCCGCCATGCGCTTCGTCGACCACCATGGTGCGGCCACGGAGGTCTACCCGTTCAACCCCAACGGCAGCCCGGGCGGCCTGACGTCGGTGACCACCGACGACGGCCGCTTCACCGTGCTGATGCCGCACCCGGAGCGGGTGTTCCGCAACGTGCAGATGAGCTTTGCGGCCGGCGGTGATGTGTCGGCGGCCAGCCCCTGGATGCGGATGTTCCAGAGCGCGCGGGCGTTCCTGGGCTGAGGTCCCGGGTCATTGCGCCTCGGCCGCCAGCGGCTGCGGCGCCAGGCCGCGCCCGGCCTCGGCCAGCAGCGCATAGCTGTGCAGGCGGGCGCCGTGGTCATGGATGGCGCCGGCGCAGATCAGCTCGTCGGCCTGCGTCTGATCGACGATCTGCTGCAACTGGTCGCGCACCGACGCCGGGCTGCCCACCGCGCTGGCCACCAGCATGCGGGCGACGGCGGCTTTCTCGCGCGGGTTCCACAGCATCTCCAACTCGGCGGGGTCGATCGGCCGCGGCAGCGGGCCGCGCACACCGCGCTGCATGCCCAGGAAGCGCTGCTGGATCGAGGTGAAGAGCCGCGCAGCCTCGGCGTCGGTGTCCGCCGCCACCACGTTGATGCCGACCATGGCATGTGGCTTCGGCCATTCGGCGCTGGGGCGGTAGCTGCTGCGGTAGATCTCCAGCGCCTGCATCAGGTAGTCCGGCGCGAAGTGCGAGGCGAAGGCGAAGGGCAGGCCCAGGTAGGCCGCCAGCTGGGCGCTGTACAGGCTGCTGCCCAGCAGCCAGATCGGCACATGCGTGCCCATGCCGGGGATGGCGCGCACAGCCTGGCCCGGCTGCGCATCGCCCAGGTAGCGCTGCAGCTCGATCACGTCCTGCGGAAAGGCGTCCTCGTCGCGCGCCAGGTGCTGGCGCAGCGCGCGCGCGGTGGCCTGGTCGGTGCCGGGGGCGCGGCCCAGGCCCAGGTCGATGCGGCCCGGGTACAGCGTGGCCAGCGTGCCGAACTGCTCGGCGATCACCAGCGGTGCATGGTTGGGCAGCATCACGCCACCCGATCCGACACGCATGGACCGGGTGCCGCCAGCGACGTGGCCGACCAGCACCGCCGTGGCGCTGCAGGCCACGCCGTCCATGTTGTGGTGTTCGGCCAGCCAGTAGCGGTGGAAGCCGCAGGCCTCGGCGTGGCGGGCCAGTGCCAGCGTGCGCTGCAGGCTCTCGGCGGCGTTGCTGCCTTCGGCGATGGGGGCGAGATCGAGCACGGACAGGGTGGTCATGACCCGATGATGCCGCGTGCGGCCAGGCCCTGCCTGCGGTGCGGCAATCTGCCGGACAGGCGGGCGGCGCATGATGGGCGTTCGCGCTGCCGTTGCCGCAGTGCCGTGGAGTGCACCATGCCGACAAGCCAGCCCCCGGACGTCCCTGCCATCGGTCCCCACGGCGTTCGCCCGTGCCTGCGCCATCGGCCGTGGTGGCTCGCGGCCTGCCTGCTGGTCGGCGCCACGGCCTGCCCGGCAGCACCCGGGGCCGAGGAGACGGCGTCCAGGCAGGCGGAGGCCGAATTGCTGGCCGCCATCGACGCCGAGGTGGGCCAGGCGGCCTGCACGGCCGATGCCCAGTGCCGCAGCCTGGCGATCGGCGCACGGGCCTGCGGCGGGCCCGAGCGCTGGATGGCCTGGTCCGTCACCACCAGCCGCGGAGAGCGGCTGGACCTGCTGGCCGGCAAGTTGTCGGCGCTGGTGCAGGCGCGTCACGCGCGCAGCGGGCTGATGTCGACCTGCGTCGTCATCCCCGACCCTGGCGCGTTGTGCCAGTCGGGGCGTTGCGCGCTGGGCAGCAGCCACCGCGGTTCGACCATCCGCTGACGCCACCGCCCGCGCCGGGCCAGGCTGCACCAGCAGTGCCCGTCGCGCCATGAAAAAGGGCCGCTTGCGCGGCCCTTGCAGTGGCCCCGGTGGGGCCCTTACTTGTTGTCGACCAGCACCGCGGTGGAGCCGATCAGTGCATTGCTGCCATCAAAGAAGCGCACGTTGCCGAGGTAGCGCTGGCCAGCCGTCACCGACCAGCCCAGGCCCACGGTGGCCGAGCCGCCTTCGTAGACCGCGCTGGGCACGGCCACCTTCAGCGACTGCACGCCGACCGGTGCAGCCACGACCCAGCTCGACAGCTTGTAGCTGGCGCCGCCGGCCGGCACGTCAAAGCCGGTCACGCAGGCCGAGTAGGTGCCGGCGGCCGGCGAGCCCAGGGTCACCACCTCGGAGGAGGTGCTGCCGCCGCTGCTGCCCAGCAGCGAGCCCGTGCCGCCCGGGCCGGCGTACACGTCCAGGTCCAGGTCAGGCGCCACCGTCTCGCTGGCGAAGGTCTGGAAGCGCAGCAGCTGGCCGCCAGCCGGCACGGTCACGTCGAAGCACTGGCGGGCGTCCTTGGCGATCGTCGACGTCGTCACGGTGGCCGGCACCAGGCCACTGGCCACCGCCGACATCGTGCCGTTGTAGATCGTCGTGACGCTGAACACCTTGCTGCCCTTGCCGGACGTGCGGGTGTCCGACACCAGGGCCGGGGCGGTGAAGCCGACGGCGCGGGCGGTCAGCGGGCTGCGCACGGTGTGCACGCCGTCCGACCAGGTCAGCGAGCCGAAGCGGTAGGTGCCGATCGGCGAGGTGGTGCGGTTGGCAGTGACCGTGAACTCGGCGGTCTGGCCCGGTGCCAGCGTCAGCGAGGTCGGCGCGACCACCACGTTCCAGCCCGTCAGCGCGGTGGTCACGTTGTACGTGGCCGTGGCGTTGCCCACGTTCGTGACCTTGCGGCGGACAGTCTGCGCCGCGTTGCCCGGCACGTTGCCCATCGTGATCGACGCGAGGTTCAGGTCACGCAGGAGCAGGCCGCCCAGGTTGCTGCAGCTGCCCAGGCCGGGCGGCGGCGTCAGCCCCAGGCCGCACAGCATGCGGCCGTAGTCGGTCGTCGGGATGTCGTAGACCAGGCCGGGGTTCATCGCACCGTTCGGTTTCATGTGGCCCGCACCGTAGCCGAAGGCATTGGTGTCGGCCGTGCCGTTGGCCAGCTTCATGCCCGTGGTGGTGGTCATCAGTGCCGACTTGATGGCGGCCGGCGACCACGCCGGGTACAGCTGGCGCATCAGCGCGGCGGCGCCGGCCAGATGCGGGCTGGACATCGACGTGCCCTGCAACGACGCCGCATTCGCGCCCGGGCGGAAGTTGTTGTTCACCAGGGCGTCATGCTGGGCCTGTGACAGCCCGTTGTCGATGTAGCCGGCGATGATGTCGACGCCCGGGCCCGAGATGTCGGGCTTCATCGCGTCGGCGCTGGCCTGGCTGGGGCCGTTCAGCGAGAACGTGCCCATCACCGGTGCCACGACGCCCGCCTGCTGGGTGCCCGGGCCGAAGGCGGCAGTGGCTGCCGCACCGGCAGCCGCGGCGTGACCGGTGACGGCCGCGAAGGCGCTGTTGGTCAGGTGCACCGTCGGGATCACGTACGGCTGCAGCACGGTCGAGTTGTTCGACGCCCCGACGGCCGGCGTCGTGAGCGCCGGATGGTTCAGGATGATCATCGCCGCGCCGCCCGCTGCCTTCACGGTCGCCGCCTTGTTGACCAGCACGTTCGAGCCGCGGTAGCAGACCACCAGCTTGCCCGCCACCTTGGCCGGATCGAGCGCGGTACGCGACGAGGCACCGAGGGCCACGTCGTCGGCGTTGGCCGGGTTCAGGCAGCGCATCAGCGCGGTCTGCTCGGTCGCGTTCAGGCTGTCGAAGGCGTTGATGCCGACGTCCTTGGCCAGCACCATCGGCGTGGCCGGCAGGCCGGTGGCCTGGTAGGACGGGCCCGTGAAGCTGCTGCCCGTGCCCAGCGTCACGCTGGCCGAGGTGAAGCGGTCATGCGTGGATGCAGCCACCGAGGTCAGCCAGGGGCCGGGATGCTGCACCTGGCTTGCCACCACGGTGCTGCCGCTGGGCGTGTTGCCGGCCGATGCAGCGACGAACACCCCCGCTGCAGTCGCATTCAGGAAGGCGATCTCCACCGGGTCGGCGAAGTTGGTCTTGGTGCCGCTGATGGAGTAGTTGAGGACATCCACGCCGTCCTGCACCGCGTCGTCGATGGCCTTGATGGCGTCGACGTTGAAGCAGCCGGAGTCGGTCGAGACGGCGCCTTCCCAGCAGATCTTGTAGGCCGCCAGGCGTGCACGGGGCGCGATGCCGGACATGCGCCCGGCGCTGATGCCGTCGATCACGGCCGGCGCCTGCTCATTGCCGCCGGCAGTCGATGCCGTGTGCGTGCCGTGGCCACCGCCGTCGCGCGGCGAGCGGTACTCCATCGCGTTGAGCGCGCGCGAGCTGGCGTCGAAGCCGGCGCTGTAGACCCGCGCACCCAGCAGCTTGTTGTTGCACATGGCCGCGGTGAAGCCCGGGCCGGTCTCGCAGGCGCCGCGCCACTTGGTGGGCGCCGGCCCGTAGGCCAGGGTGCCCGGCTGGTCGTAGGCGACGGGATTGCCCTGCGCGTCGACCTTGTCGCCGAAGGACGGGTTCTCGGGCCAGATCCCGGAGTCGATGATGCCGATGATGACGTCTTCGCCCTTGGCATTGCGGCCATTGGCGGCCAGCGTGTTCCAGATGCCGTTGGCGCCGTTGATGCCCAGGAAGCCCGGCGTGCTGACCGTGTCGAGCTTGAGCTTCTCGGCCTCGGTCACCGACTTCACGCCGCCGTTGCGGGCCAGTTGCCGGGCCTGGGCGTCGGTCATCTGGGCCGAGAAGCCAGCCAGCACGGCGTCGTACTTGTGCAGCATCTTGACCGAGCCGATGCCCGACAGCACCGCGGCGCGCCGGGCGGCCAGGTGGGCCAGGTAGGCGCGGCCCTGGGCCGAGCGGGTGTCGAGCTTGGCGCCGGGGGCAGGCCGGGTGGCCGGCAGGCCGGCGATGCGGCCGTCATAGGTAGCGGCCGGGGCGTCGGCCAGCTGCACGATGTAGGTCTTGGTGGCGGCGGTCTGGGCCGAGGCGGCACAGGCCGCGGCCAGCAGCGCCGTGGTGAGGAGGGGGCGAAGGAATGTCGTCATGGGGACTCCGGTTGCAGGGGCATTGCTGCCCATCAGCGGCTGCGGCGGCGTTGGCTGCCGGCGAGCAGGCCCAGGGCCAGCAGCGTCAGCCCCACCGACGACGGCTCGGGCACGACGCTGACCCGGATGTCGTCGATCGCGAACTGGCCGTTGTTGTTGGTCGGGTCGTCGCAGGGGCCGTTGAGCGAGCACGAGAAGAACACCACCGACGACAGGCCGGTGAAGTCGGCGAAGTCCAGCGGGTTGTCGTAGACGCCGAACTGGTAGCGGCCGTTGGCGGCCTGCGGCGCGAACAGCCAGGCCAGGCCCGTCACCGCGGCGCCGGCGGCATCGAAACCGACGGCGGCGATCACGGTGGGCTGGGTGGACGCCGGGCTCTGGGGCACGAAGGCCGCCGAGAAGCCGGTGAGGCTGAAGCTCAGGCCCTGCTCCTGTTCCAGGAACAGGGCGCCATCGTTGCCGTTGAAGTAGAACTGCGTGGCATTGCCCGACGGGGCCAGGGTGCCCAGCGCGGCGGCGGTGTCCACCGTGCCGAAGTCGAAGTCCGTCGTCATCCGCATGCCGGACTGGGTGAAGCTGTCACCGGGGAAATACAGGTTCACGAGCGCCGGGTCGTCGAAATCGACGGTCACGGCGACGGAGCCGGCTTGTGCGCCATGCAGGCAGAGGGCGCCAAGCAAGGTGGCGGTTTCGAAAAGGCGGCGAACCAGGCGTTTCATGAACTTCTCCAGAGAGGGGCAAGGCGCGGCGGCTCGGCGAGGCGCTTGGGGCGGCCTGCTCCGCAGTGGTGCGCAAGCAGTCGCCTTGGGGCGCGGGGCAGACCCGCCGCGGGGCACGGGGGCCGGGGCCTGAGACCCCGGCGACGCCGCGCACCAACGGTTGAACCATGCGCGCCCGCCACGTGGGCCAGGGGCCAAGTGTGACGGACTGCACGATTGCGTCACGCTAGCAAAGGCCGCGCCGGGCCGGGCTCGGCGAATTCCCCACCCGCTGAACCCGCATTCGAGGGGTTTACGGGGCGGCAATGTGAGAGGCCGTTCAGCCCGCGTCCATCTCGCCTGGCCGGCGCCGGTAGACGTTGACCACCTGGGCCTGCAGGTCGCGCAGCACGTTCCTGCGCATGCTGCCCACCACGTGCATCTCGCAGGGCTTGCAGTCGAAGCGCAGGGT
>CALMIF010000201.1 GCA_937864045.1 uncultured Aquabacterium sp.
GTGCAGCGAACGCTGCGAAGAATCCGCAAGACCAAGCAGAGCCAACCTCAAGGTCCGCAAAGAGCCCGAAGCTGCCGCCTACCGCTCCGCGATGTAGTGCTGCATCACCACCCGCTCGTCGGGCAGCAGCAGGTCGCGCAGCTGGGCTTCGATTTCCTGGTCGGCCACGGTCTGGCGGGCGCGCTGGTGCAGGTAGTCGGCCCAGCTGGTGACGATGAAGCGCTCGATGTAGCGGCCGGCGTCGTCCAGGTCGCGGTAGATGCGCCAGAAGGTGGCGCCGTCGCGCTGGCGCGGGCCCTTGAGCTGGATCGCCAGGGCCAGGAAGGCATCGGCCATGGCCGGGTCGATGCGGTAGCTCAGCTCCACCGCCACCGGGCCGGCCGCGGGGTCGGGCTGGTCGGCCAGCAGCAGGTCGCGGAAGGGCGCCTGCGTCACCTCCTGCACCGCCCCCATGCGCAGCGGAAAACGCCGCGCCAGCAGCAGGTTGGCCAGCATCAGCGCGGCAGCCACCAGCAGCGCCGCCTGCAGCCCCAGCAGCCCCGCCACCGCTCCCCAGAAGGCCGAGCCCACGGCAAACGGCCCCAGCGCGCTGAGCACATGCATGGCGGTGGCGCGGCTGCGCACCCAGGGCGGGGCGCTGGTCTGGGTGGCGGTGTTGAAGGTGTTCATCACCGCCATCCAGGCGCCGCCACCGGCCACCAGGGCCAGGTACACCGGCCAGGCCCAGCGTGACAGCGCCGCCACCGCCATCACCACGGCGAACACCCAGCAGCAGTTGGCGATCAGACGCTCCAGCCCCAGGCGCTGGCGCAGCGGGCCGATGCTCAGGCCCGCGGCCACCGCGCCGGCACCCAGGCAGCCCATCAGGCCGCCGAAGCCCTCGGCACCCAGGCCCAGGCGCTGCTGGCCGATGACCGGCAGCAGCGCCCACAAGGCCGAGCCGGCTGCGCTGTAGGCGGCCGTGCGCACCAGCTGCGCCAGGATGGTCTCGGCATGCCAGGCGTAGCGCAGCCCGGCCAGCGTGCCGCCCCACAGCCGCTCGGGCGGCAGCTTGCTGGGCGGGTGCGGCTTGGGCGGGCGGCGGTGCAGGTCGCGCATCAGCACGCCGATGCCGCCCAGCGCCAGCACGAACACGGCGCCACCACCCACCAGGCTGCCGACGGCGCCCCCGGCCTGCCCGTTCACCAGACCGCTCACCACGCCGTAGACCACCCCGGCCAGCGCCGGGCCCAGGGCGCGTGCGCCGTTGTAGGCGATGCTCATCGCGGTGATGGCCTGCGGCAGCGCATCGCGCGGCAGGATCTCGCCCACCGCCGAGTTCCAGGCCGGCGACATCATCGCCGTGCAGCAGCCGCTGATCACGGTGAACAGCAGCAGCGTGGCCGGGCCGCCCCAGCCCGCGAACATCAGCGCCGCCAGCAGCACCACGCTGGCGGCCTGCACCACCAGGGCCCAGAAGATCAGCCGGCCGCGGTCGGTGGTGTCGGCCAGCACGCCCGCAGGCAGCGCCAGCACGAACATCGGCAGGAACACCGCCGTCTGCACCAGGGCGGCCAGGAAGCTGGAGCCGGTCAGCTCCACCATCAGCCAGCTGGCGGCCATGCCGTACATGGCGTTGGCGATGAAGTAGGCGGCGCTGGCGATCCACAGGCTGCGGAAACTGCGGTGGCGCAGCGTGACCCAGATGCTGGCCTGCACCGGCGGTGCGGCGGGCGTCGGGCTCGGCGTGGGGCTGGCTTGGGCCATGGTCCTGCATTGTGGGGGGGACGGCCACCCAGGGCGCCAAACCCTGCAGACGGCCGGTGTCTGGCCGCGTCCTTCGTGCAATACTGATTTGCGTGCCGGCTGCCACGGCACACCGCCGGAGGACCGCCGAATGCCCGTGCCAGCCTCTCCGCTCGCCGATCCGGATGACCCGGGCCAGGTCGTGTCCTCCGCCTGGGCCGACCACGCGCTGTGGCTGGACGTGGCCACCCGGCTTGGCGATTCCATCCGCCTGTGGCGCGCGCGTGCCGCCCTGGCCGGCGTGGCCGGCCTGTTCCTCAGCCTGCTGGCCACCACCCTGGCTGCCGACACACCGGGCCGCCGCCTGGTCGCCACGCTGGGCGTGCTGCTGCTGGCCCTGGTGCCGGTGCTGCAGCAGCGCCTGCTGTCGGCCGACCGCGTGCTGGCCTGGACCCGCGCGCGCAGCGTGTCCGAGCAGCTGAAGTCGGCCATCTACCGCCACCTGATGGGCGCCCTGCCCGCTGCGCCGCTGGACGATGGCAGCCCGGCACCCGACGCCACCGGCCCGGGCAACCTGGTGCGCCACTGCCGCGCCATCAAGCGCGACGCCGCCGACCTGGCCCTGCTGGCCGCCACCACGCCACCGCATGCCACCACGGGCAAGCTGCGCCTCACGCTGGACGAGTACCTCACCGACCGCCTGGACGACCAGATCGCGTGGTACCGCCGCAAGGGCCTGACGCTGGGCAACGAGGCCCAGCGCCTGCAGCGCATCGAGTTCGCGCTGGGCCTGCTGGCGGTGGTGCTGAGCGCCCTGGTGGGCAACCTGCTGCCGGCCGCCGCCACGCCCGCCGTGCTGGAGAGTTCGCCGCTGGCGCCCTGGCTGGCGCTGATCGCCTCGGCCACCGCCGCCCTGACCAGCCACATCGCCGGCACGCGCAACCTGGAAGTGGCCGCCAAGTACTTCGCCACCCAGGACATGCTGCGCACGGTGCGCGACGAGTGGAGCGTCGACCCCGACCGCGACGCCCCCGCGCGGGTGCTGCGCCTGGTGCAGGACGCCGAGGCGGTGATGGCCGCTGAACATGGCGGTTGGGTGAACGGCTGGGCCCGCGCCGCGCAGCAGGGTGGCGCGGCTGCGCCGTCGCCTGCGCCAGCACCTGCGCCAGAACCCGCGCCATCCGCCACGACGCCGCCCGAACCCGCCGACCCGCCGCCCGCCATGGACGACGGCGCGCCGGAGCCCCGGCCCAGCGCCGGCTGAGGCGGCCCGCCGCCACCGCGCCATGGCCTACCTGCCGCAGTTCAGCAACGACCTGTTCGTCAGCTACCGCCGCAGTTCCAATGTCGGCGATGACCCCTGGGTCGACAGCTTCTGCGCCAGCGTGCAGGCCCAGCTGCGTGACCTGGTGGGCGAGGTGCAGATCTGGCGCGACACGGCCGAGCTGCGCGCCGGCGAGGCCTGGCGGCCCGAGATCGCGTCGGCCGTGGACTCGTCGGCGATCTTCCTGGCGCTGATCTCGCGCACCTACTTCGACAGTGACGAGTGCCGCAAGGAGCTCGACCGCTTCCTCGGCTGCCTGAAGCGCAGCGACGGCCACGCCGGCCTGCCCGATGTGCCGGGCGGGGGCCGCAAGCTGGTGCCGGTGTTCAAGCACCCGCCGCGCACCGACCAGGAACTGCCGCGCGAGCTCGCCGAGATCGGCCACCACGCCTTCTTCAACCTCGACCCCAAGCCTTGGCGCGAGCTGGACCCGCGGCGCGACCACGACGACTACCACGAGCGCCTGGGCCGCGTGGTGTTCGACCTGATGAGCACGCTGGAGGAACTGCACGGCCTGCAGAAGAAGCGCGCCCGTGGCACGGTGTTCGTCGCCAACGTGGCGCCCGAGCTGCTGCAGGAGCGCGAACGCCTGCGCAGCGACCTGCGGCAGCGCGGTTTCCGCGTCGTGCCCGAGCACGAGATCCTGTGGAACGCCGACGATCACCGCGAGCGCATCGCCCGTGACCTGGGCGAGGCCCTGCTGTGCGTGCACCTGGTGCAGCGCCAGCCTTCGGTCGAGCCGCTGACGCCGGCCCGCACGCGGCTGCAGCTGGAGCTGGCCCAGGCCGAGATGCGCCAGCGCGGCCGGCCACCGCCGCTGGTGTGGCTCCAGCCCTGCGCCGCCGATGCAGCGGCTGCCGACCCGGCCTGCGCCGCCCTGGTCGGCTTCATCGAGAACGACCTCGCGGACCAGGGCATCGAGGTGCTGCAGGGCAGCGTGGAGGACCTGAAGACCCTGGTCTTCGACAGCCTGCCCCAGCCCGCACCGGCCACGCCGCCCAAGCCGCGGCAGGTGGCGCTGCTGGTGGAGGACAACGACCTCGCCGACAGCGGGCCCCTGAAGACCCTGCTGGCCGACCGCCTGGGCCTGGAGCCGCGACCGCTGAAGTTCAACGGCGGCGCGCCGCGCGACGCCGAGCGCCTGGCGCGCACGCTGGCGGCCTGCCCGCAGGCGGTGATCGTGTGGCACCGCCAGAGCGAGGACTGGGTCTTCGACCTGCTGGACCTCGACGCCCTGGGCGGCCACCTGGGCCCCGACCGGCTGGCCATCGTGACGATCGGCGCCGATTCGGACGAGAAGCGCAGCTTCACCACCCGCAAGGCGCGCATGGTGAGCGCCGTGGTCGGCAGCGGCGAGGCCGAGCTGCGGCGCTTCTTCGACACGGCCCCATGACCAGCGCATCGGTCGACGCGCTGCTCGCGGCGAATCCGTTCCCCGGGCTGCGTGCGTTCCGGCCCACCGAAGCCGACCGCTTCTTCGGCCGCCAGCAGCAGGTCGATGCGCTGGTCGAGCGGCTGCGCGAGGCGCGCTTCATCGCGGTGTCGGGTGCCTCGGGTTGCGGCAAGTCGTCGCTGGTGCTGGCGGGGCTGCTGCAGGCGCTGAAGCAGCGGCACGCGGACGACTTTGACACCGACTGGCGCCCCGTGGTGCTGCGGCCGGGGCATCGCCCGATCGGCCACCTGGCGGCGGCACTGGCCGATGCGCTGCCCTCGGCGTCACCCGGCGAAGGGAACGTCGTCGTCGACGACCCCGCGCTGCAGCGCTACCAGACGCTCTACGGCCAGCTGCGCCTGGGCGGCCTGGGCCTGGCCGAGGCGGTGCGCCATGCCCGGCTGCCCGCCGGCACGCGGGTGCTGGTGGTGGTCGACCAGTTCGAGGAGGTCTTCCGCTTCCGCCACTTGGCGGGTGCTGCCGGTGCGGCCGGTGATGCGGTCGGTGCCGAAGATGCCGCCGCCGACGAGGCGGCGGCCTTCGTCAAGCTGCTGCTGCAGGCCGCGGCCGAACCCGACAGCGCGGTCCGCGTGCTCGTCACCCTGCGCAGCGACACGCTGGGCGGCTGCGCCGGCTTTCCTGGCCTGCCGGAGGCGGTGAGCCGCGGCAGCTACCTGGTGCCGCGGCTCAAGCGCACGCAGCGCAAGGAGGCCATCGTGCGGCCGGTCGAGCTGCGCGGCGCGCGCATCGCGCCGCGCCTGGTGCAGCGCCTGCTGAACGACGTCAGCGACGACTTCGACGACCTGCCGGTGATGCAGCATGCGCTGTCGCGCACCTGGGCGCAGTGGGCGGCGGCCAGCGGCGGCAGCCGGGCCATCGACCTGGAGGACTACACGGCGACCGGCGGCGCGGCGCAGGCGCTGGACAACCATGCCGACGAGGCCTGGCAGTCGCTGGGTGAACTCGGCGTGCCCGGCGGCACCGTCGAGCGGGTGTTCCGCAGCCTGACCGAGCGGGTGGCCGAGCGGGGCGTCGCCGGCACCGAGGTGCGCCGGCCGCTGCCATTCAGCCAGCTGCAGGCCGTCTGCGGCGGCGGCACGCCCGAAGGTGACGCGGCGGTGGCCCGGGTGGTCGAGCGCTTCCGCCGCGCCGACACCGCCTTCCTGCTGCCCGGCACGGAACGGCCGCTGAGTGACGATCCGGTGATCGACATCAGCCACGAGAGCCTGATCCGCCAGTGGTCGCGCCTGCGCGGTTGGGTGCAGGCCGAGGCCGAGGCCGCCACCGAACTGGCCGCGCTGGTGCGCGAGTCCGCCGCCCACGCGCAGCACCAGGGCGAGCTGCGCCACGGCCTGGACCTGGCCCGCGCCCGTGACTGGCAGCAGCACAACCGGCCCAACGCCGCCTGGCTGCGGCTGTGCCTGGGCGGCCCGGCCGACGCCGCGCAGGCCCGGCTGCAGGCGATCGGCAGCTTCCTGGACGCCGGCACCGCTGCCCAGCGCAAGGCGCGCATCGCCCGGCGCTGGCGCCGTGGCGGCATCGCCGCCCTGGTGCTGGGCGTGGTGGGCGTGTCGGTGGCGGCGGCGGTGATCGGCCAGGCCCTGCAGCGCCAGGCGCGCTCGCGGGAACTGGTCAGCCGCGCCGTGCTGGCCCAGGCGCAGGACCCGGTGCGCAGCGCCCGCCTCGCCCTGGGCGCCCTCGACCAGGACAGCACCAACCCGCGTGCCGACTACGCGCTGCGCCAGGCCATGGCGTCGCTGGAAGTGGCCCGCACCGCGCAGTGGCTGGCCCTGGACGAGCCGCTGACCGAGGTGCGCGCCACCGACGACGGCCGCCAGCTGCTGGTGGCCGGCGGGCGCAGCCTGTGGCTGCTGGACGCTGCCAGCCTGAAGGTGCAGCGCCGGCAGACGGCCGCCGCCAACGTGCTGCGCGCCTGGATGCTGGCCGGCCAGACCATCGCCCACACCGACGACAACCGCGTGCGCCTGCTGGCGCCCGACGGCACGCAGCGCGCCGACCTGTCCTGCCCCGGCGCGGGCGGGGCGGTGGCCGGCGTGGCCTACAGCGCGGCACGTGGCACGCAGCCGGCCCAGCTGGCCGTGGGTTGCTACAACGGCGCCCTGCTGCTGTGGGACCTGGGCCCGCAGGGCGTGACGGCCCAGCTCGCGCTGCGTCCGGGCGACGAGCGCTCGGCGACGCTGAACGCGCTGGCCTTCTCGGGCGACGGCCGCCTGCTGGCCACGGGCGACGCCGACGGCAGCGTCAGCGTGTGGCAGCGCGGCCACGCGGCTGGCGCCTGGCTGGCCATGCCGGCGCGGCAGGCCATGGGCCATGGCCGTGCGGTGCGCGAGCTGGCCTTCCACCCCACCGACAACAGCCTGCTGGCCACCGCGTCGGATGACGGCAGCGCCCGCGTCTGGGTGCTGGACCTGGATGCCCGCCGCCTGGCGCACACCGAAGGCCCCAACCCCTGGGTGCTGCCGCACGACCGCCCGGTGCTGGGCGTGCGCTTCGTGCAGCGCAGCGACGACAGGCACCTGCTGATGACCCGCTCGGACAAGCGCGTGGTGTTCTGGACCGACCCGCAGACCAGCGACGCCCGCCCCCATGCCGACGTGGTGACCGACGCCAGCCCCTCGGCCGACGGCGAGCTGCTGGTCTCGGCCAGTGCCGACGGCACGGCCCAGCTGTGGTCGTCCCGCGCCGCCAGCGCCCTGGCCCTGCTGCGCGGCCACACCAACGAGATCACCCGCGCCGTCTTCGGGCCCGACGGCCAGAGCGTGCTCACCGCCAGCCGCGACCGCACGCTGCGCCGCTGGCAGCTGCAGCGTCCGCTGCTGCTGGCCGCCGGCCGCAGCCGCCAGCTGGCCGCCGCGCTGGACCCGCGCAACCCGCGCGCCCTGCTGTGCGGCGAGCCGGCAGCACGGCCGTCGGACCACCTGTTCCGCCCCTGCCGCATCAGCCCGCTGGCCGACCTGGCCACCCGCGGCAACAGCGCCGGCGAATGGCTGACCCTGCCCGACGCCGCCGAGGTGGTGCGCGCCGGCTTCAGTGCCGACGGCAGCCGGCTGCTGGGCGTGTCGCGCAGCCGCACGGTCGACGCCACGACCCGCCCCGTGGCCTGGGACGCGGCCAGCCGCCAGCCGCTGGCACCCGCCTGGCTGGACGCCTGGGCCTGGGCCGCCTTCGCCCCCGGCCGGGCCGAGCTGGTGACGCTGCGCCCGCCCACCGCCCACGGCGCGCCGGAGGAACTGGCGGTGTGGCCCCAGGCCGCGCTGGACCGCGACGACCCCGGCGCGCCGCTGCTGGCGCTGAAGCTGGCCGACGGCCATGCCAGTGCCGCCGCGCTGAGCGCCGACGGCCGCTGGCTGGCCGCTGCCCGGGCCGACCATGTGCTGCTGTGGAACCGCAGCGCGCCTGCCACGGCCCCGCGTGAGCTGCGTGGCCATGCCGGCGACCTGCGCGACCTGGTGTTCAGCGCCGACAGCCGCGTGCTGGCCACCGCCAGCAGCGACCGCAGCGTGCGCCTCTGGCCGATGAGCGGCCCGGCGGGTGCGCCCGTGGTGCTGCAGGGTGGCCATGCCGGCGCGGTGACGGCCGTCGCCTTCAGCCCCGACGGCCGCCAGGTGCTCAGCGGCAGCACCGACGGCAGCATCCGCCTGTGGGACGCCGCCAGCGGCCGTGAGCTGGCGGCGGTGCAGCGCCATGCCGATGCGGTGACCGCGGTGCAGTTCGGCGCCGACGGCCGCCGGCTGCTGTCGGCCAGCACCGACGGCACGGTGCGCTTCGACCCCTGCGACGCCTGCAGCCTGAGCGCCGACGCCCTGCAGGCGCGGGCCCGCGACACGGTGACCCTGGCCGGCCCGCCGGCCGCCGAGGACGCTGCCGCCCTGGCCGCGCCGAGCTGGTTGCCGCGCTGGCTGGGCGGGCGTTGATCGCCC
>CALMIF010000202.1 GCA_937864045.1 uncultured Aquabacterium sp.
GTGTTCTGGGCCAAGTACAGGGCAATCGCGCGCGTCAGGCAGGCGTCGATGAAAGGTAAGCGCCCAGTCAACACATGTTGAACTGACCGCCCCGTCGAAGTGAACATGTGTCCGCGTAGCTGGGAAGCGGACACGTGAACACATACGGGGTGGATCTGATGGGGCGGCGCAGGCGTCGCCGGCACAGCGCGGAGTTCAAGGCGGCGGTGATCGAGGAGTGCCTGCGGCCGGGCGTGTCGATCGCTGCGGTGGCTCTGGCCCATGGCCTGAACGCGAACATGCTGCGCAAGTGGGTCATTGATGGCGAGCATCGGCTGGCCGCACCGCAGCCTGCGGCACCGCCGCCGCCCATGCCGGCGCCGACCTTCGTTCCCTTGGCGCTCCCGGCCCCGGTTGTCGACGGCGAGATCCGCCTGGAGTTGCAGCGCGCTGGCACGACGGTCAAGATCGTGTGGCCCGCGTCGGCCGCCCGGGACTGCGCTGCCTGGTTGCGCGACTGGCTGCGATGATCCGCGTGGAGGCGGTGTGGCTGTGCACCGAGCCGATGGACATGCGCGCCGGCACCGACACCACGCTGGCGCGGGTGGTCCAGGTGTTCGGCTCGGCCCGGCCGCACCACGCCTACGTGTTCGCCAACAAGCGCTCGACCCGGCTGAAGGTGCTGGTGCATGATGGCATCGGCATCTGGCTGGCGGCCAGGCGGCTGCACGAGGGGCGCTTCATTTGGCCGGGGGGCGGCTTGGGTGCCCCACAGTCGCTGACGCACGAGCAACTCCATGCGCTGGTGCTGGGCCTGCCCTGGCAGCGCGTGGGCGAGGCCGGGGTGATCACGGTTCTGTAGCGCCCGCATCGGTGCGTCCATTGCCGCATGTGCCGATGCGCATCCGCATGGGCGGCGCGACACTGCCTGCCGATGATCGACATCGCGCAGATCGACCCTGGCAAGCTCGACGAGCTCAGTGCCGACCAACTGCGTGAACTCGCCCTGGCCTTGTTGGCGCGCACGGACCACGACGGCCGCGAGATCGTCTGGCGCGACGCCAAGATCGACAAGCTGACCTTCGAGATTGCGCAGCTCAAGCGGATGAAGTTCGACCGCAGCAGCGAGCAGCTCAGCGCCGAGCAGCGGGCGCTCTTCGACGAGGCGGTTGACGGCGACATCGCGGCGATCGACGAACAACTGGCCGCGCTGCAGGCGACCCTGCCGCCCAAGTCCGAGGGCGAGAAGAAGACCCCGAAGCGTGCGTCGCTGCCCGATCGATTGCCGCGCCGAGACGTGCACCACGAGCCCGAGAGCACTGACTGCGGATGCGGCCAGGCGATGAAGCGCATCGGCGAGGACGTCAGCGAGAAGCTGGATTACACGCCCGGCGTGTTCACCGTGGAGCGCCATGTGCGCGGCAAGTGGTGCTGCGCGGTCTGCCGCACGCTGGTGCAGGCGCCTGTGCCGCCGCAGGTCATCGACAAGGGGATCCCGACGGCCGGACTGCTGGCGCATGTGCTGGTGGCCAAGCATGCCGACCACCTGCCGCTATACCGCCAGGAGGCGATCTTCGGCAGAGCCGGTCTGGCGATCCCACGCGCCACGCTCGGCGCCTGGGTCGGCCAGTGCGGTGTGCGGCTGGAGCCGGTGGCCGACGCACTGAAGGCCGAATTGCTGCACTGCCGGGTGCTGCATGCCGACGAGACGCCGGTGGAGGTGCTGGCCCCGGGCAAGGGCAAGACGCAACGTGCCTACCTCTGGGCCTACGCTGCGGCGCGCAGCGAGCCGATCAGGGCCGTGGTCTACGACTTCACGCCAGGACGATCAGGCGAGCACGCCCGGATCTTCCTGGGCCACGACCCGCAGCGCCGCGAGCGAGACCAACAGCCGTGGACCGGGCACTTGGTGTGCGACGACTTCAGTGGCTACAAGGCGCTGTTCGACCTCGGCGTGACCGAGGTGGGCTGCATGGCGCACGCACGGCGCAAGTTCGTTGAGCTGCACACAGCCAACAAGAGCACGATCGCCGGCACGGCGCTGCAGCTCATCGGCGAGCTCTACCAGGTCGAGCGCGACATCGGCGTCCCGGTCGACCCGGAACAGCGCCTGCAGCAACGACGAAGTCGATCCGTGCTGATCGCCAAGGCACTGCATGACTGGCTGATTGCACAGCGCGCCAAGGTTCCAACAGGCACGGCGACGGCCAAGGCGATCGACTACAGCCTGAACCGCTGGGCTGCGCTAACCAGGTTCCTCGACGACCCGCGCCTGCCGATTGACAACAACCACGACGAGCAGCAGATCAGACCCTGGGCGACCGGCCGGAATAAGGCGAAGTCCGCGTTTATGCGAAGTGCGCCGCCTCGCCGCCGAGGG
>CALMIF010000203.1 GCA_937864045.1 uncultured Aquabacterium sp.
GGCGGTGGCCGCGTCGGTGGCGGCCAGGGCGTCGCGCATCCACAGCTCGCCCAGCACGCGCATTGGCGGCAGGTGGGTGAAGCCGTCGCTGCGGAAGCGCTGCACCCGGCCGCCCTCGTGGTCGACGCAGATCAGCACATCGGGCCGCACCTTCTTGATCTGGGCCGTCAGCGCGGTCAGCTGGGCGCGGCCTTCCCAGTTGCGGGCGAACAGGATCAGGCCACCCACCAGCGGATGCTTCAGGCGCCGGCGGTCGGCGGCGGTCAGCGTGGTGCCGGCGATGTCCAGCACCACAGGGGCGTGCACGGCGTCGAGGTCGAAGGACATGGGGGGCTTTCAGGCGGGGGGTTGGGTCTCGACGACGACGAAGGTCGCGGCGTAGTCGGTCTCGTCGGTGACGGTGACATGGGCGCGCAGCCCACGTTCGCTGAACCAGTCGGCCAGCGCACCATGCAGGCGGATGTAGGGCGCACCGCTGGGGTGGTTGAGGATCTCGCAGGCGCGCCAGGTCATCGGCATGCGCATGCCCATCCCGATGGCCTTGGAGAAGGCCTCCTTGGCCGAGAAGCGGGTGGCCAGGAAGGCGATGCCGCGCACCTCGGCGCGGGCGCGGCGGACGTGGAACACCTGCAATTCGGCCGGGCCCAGCACCTTCTCGGCAAAGCGGTCGCCGCGCCGTTCCAGCGTGGCGCGCAGCCGGCGGATGTCGCAGATGTCGGTGCCGATGCCGTGGATCATGCAGAGGCGGCAAAGGCGCGCTGGATGCAGCGTTGGTAGTCGCGGATGGTCTCTGCCATGCCCAGTTCCAGCGCGTCGGCGATCAATGCATGGCCGATCGACACCTCCAGCACGCCGGGCACGGCACGCAGGAAATCGGTCAGGTTGGCGCGGTTCAGGTCGTGGCCGGCATTGAGTTCCAGGCCCACGGCCAGCGCGGCCTCGGCCGCGGCGGTGAAGCCGGCCAGCACGTCGGCTTGGCGCGGCGTGCCATGCGCGGCGGCGTAGGTTTCGGTGTAGAGCTCCACCCGCTCGGCGCCCGTCGCCCGGGCACCGGCCATCTGCCCGGCCAGCGGGTCCATGAACAGGCTGACCCGCACGCCCAACGCATGGGCCTCGTCGATCAGCGGCTGCAGGCGTGCCGCATCGTCAGGGAAGCGCCAGCCGTGGTCGCTGGTGAACTGGTCCTCGCTGTCGGGCACGAAGGTCACCTGGTGCGGGCGCAGCTGACGCACGAAGTCCATCAGGTTGTGGAACGGGTTGCCCTCGATGTTGAACTCGGCCTCGGGCCAATGCTGCATCAGCGCATGCAGGTCGTGCACGTCCTGGGGGCGGATGTGGCGTGCGTCGGGCCGCGGGTGCACGGTGATGCCCTGGGCGCCCGCCTCCAGCGCGATGCGCGACAGCGCCACCACGTCGGGGATGCCGATGTGCCGGGTGTTGCGCAGCAGCGCGATCTTGTTGACGTTGACCGACAGCGCCGTGCGGTGCGGCCGGGCGTGGGCTTCAGGAGCGACGAGCGGATTCATGGCGGGCCCGGGTTCAAGGCGTGGACGGGGCGGCTGGGGCAGCGTCGAGCAGGCGCCGCACATCCAGCATCAGCGCACGGGTGCGCAGTGCCGGGGAGCCGAGATGATAAGGAAGCAGTGCCCTCAGCTGGCTGCGCAGCGCCGGCAGCGCCCCCTGGCAGGCGCGGCGCAGCGCAGTGCCATCGCCGTGGTCCAGCGCCGCCTGCAGCGCCTGGCAGACTGCGCCGGGCAAGGCCATGGCGTCGTCGGCCGTCGCTTCCGCCAGGCCGGCCTCGCCGCCCAGGTGGTAGCTGCCGGCGGCGCACACCGGCGCCTGCGTGGTGGTGATGCGCGACAGTTCGGGCAGCACGCCGGTCTCGCGCAGCAGCTGCAGCTCGAAGGCGCGCAGCGGCGCCTCGTCGCTGGCCATGGCCAGGGCCTGCAGCGCATCGGCATAGGCGTCGAACAGGGCGGCATGCGGGTCGCCGCGCGCCAGCAGCTTCATCAGCAACTCGTTCAGGTAGAAGCCCGGGAACAGCCGTGCCGGCGGCATGGCCGCGCCGGCCCCAGCGTATTCGGCCGAGCGCAGCAGCAGGATGTCGGCGCCATCGTCGGCGCTGGCGCTTTTCGGCCGGCTGGTCAGCACCAGCAGGCGCTGGAAGGGCATCAACACCGGCCGCAGCTGCGAATACGGCCGCTTCGCGCCCTTGGCCACGGCCGCCACCCGGCCGTGCTCACGGGTGAAGAGGTCGAGGATCAGGCTGGTTTCGCTCCAGTCCCATTGATGGAGGACGAAAGCAGCCTGCGGTGATGCACGGGACGCTGCCACCGCTCACTCGTAGCCGTAGCTGCGCAGGTGCTCCTCGCTGTCGGCCCAGCCCGAGCGCACCTTGACCCACAGCTCCAGGAAGACCTTGCTGCCGGTCAGCGACTCCAGCTCCTGCCGCGTCTCGCTGCCGATGCGCTTGAGCCGTTCGCCGCCGTCGCCGATCACCATGCCCTTGTGGGCGTCGCGCTCGACGACGATGGTGGCGGCAATGCG
>CALMIF010000204.1 GCA_937864045.1 uncultured Aquabacterium sp.
GCGAAGCGTCAGCAAGACAAAACGCCAGGCAGGAACGTCCGCAATGAGCCCGAAGCCGCCCTGCACCGCGGGTGACAGCCCAAAGCACCGCCCGACTCGATCATCGGCGCGAGACCACCCAGGAGCGCGCATGGCCGCCACCCCTGCCCCCGACAAGCACCGCGATGCCATCGGCACCGGCGTCGTGCCGAACGACGCCTGGCTGAACGCCCGTCCGCCCGAGGCCATCCTCGAGCCCGAGCTGGCCATCGTCGACCCGCACCACCACCTGTGGGACAACAAGCGCCACCGCTACCTGCTCGACGAACTGCGGCAGGACACCGGCAGCGGCCACCGCATCGTGGCCACGGTGTTCGTCGACTGCATGGCCTTCTACCGCGCCGACGGCCCGGCGGCGATGAAGCCGGTGGGCGAGACCGAGTTCGCCAATGGCGTGGCGGCGATGTGTGCCAGCGGCGTCTACGGCGAGCTGCGCGCCTGCGCCGGCATCGTCAGCCATGTCGACCTGACGCTGGGCGCGGCGGCACGAGAGGTGCTGCAGGCCCACATCGTCGCCGGCGGTGGCGAGGGCGGTCGCTTCAAGGGCATCCGCCACGCCGGCGGCTGGGACGCCAGCCCGCAGATCCGCAACAGCCACACCAACCCGCCGCCGGGGCTGTATGCCGATGCCGTCTTCCGCCAGGGCTTTGCCCAGCTGGCGCCGCTGGGGCTGAGCTTCGAGGCCTGGCAGTTCCACCCGCAGCTGCCGGAGGTGACGGCGCTGGCCCGCGCCTTTCCCGACACCCAGATCATCCTGAACCACCTGGGCGGACCGCTGGGCGTGGGGCCGTATGCCGGGAAGCAGGCCGAGACCTTTGCCCAGTGGCAGCGCCACATGGCCGAGCTGGCGACCTGCCCGAATGTCACCGTCAAGCTCGGCGGCCTGGGCATGAAGATCGGCCCCTTCGACCACCACGCCCGGCCGCTGCCGCCCACCTCGCAAGAAGTCGCCGACGCCTGGCGGCCCTGGGTGGAGACGGCGATCGAACACTTCGGCGCGCAGCGCTGCATGTTCGAGAGCAATTTTCCGGTCGACAAGGGCGGCGCCAGCTATGCCGTGCTGTGGAACGCCTTCAAGCACATCGCCGCTGGCGCCAGCGCAGACGACAAGGCCGCACTGTTCGCGGGCACGGCCCAGCGCGTGTACAAGCTCTGACTTTTCCAACTTCAAGAGACAAACAATGACCGTTCCCGCCACTGCCCTGCAACTGCGCTCCACCGTCACGTCCGACGCCACGCTCACTGTCCACCTCGAAGACGTGCCCGTGCCCCAGCCCGGCGCCGACGAGGTGCTGATCCAGGTGCAGGCCACGCCGATCAACCCGTCGGACATCGGCCTGCTGTTCGGCGCGGCCGACCTGTCGACCCTGCAGGTGGGCGGCACGGCCGAGCGGCCGGTCGTCAAGGCGCAGATCCCCGAGCGGGCGATGAAGGCCATGGCCGGCCGCATGGGTCAATCGATGCCGGTGGGCAACGAGGGTGCGGGCAAGGTGGTGGCCGCCGGGTCGTCACCCGCCGCGCAGGCCCTGCTGGGCAAGACGGTGGCGGTGATCGGCGGCGCGATGTACGCCCAGTACCGCAGCATGCCGGCCAGCCAGTGCCTGGTGCTGCCGGCCGATGCCAGCGCGGCCGATGGTGCGTCGTGCTTCGTCAACCCGCTGACGGCACTCGGCATGGTCGAGACCATGCGGCGCGAGGGCCACACCGCCCTGGTGCACACCGCGGCGGCCAGCAACCTGGGCCAGATGCTCAACAAGATCTGCCAGAAGGACGGCATCGCCCTGGTCAACATCGTGCGCAAGCCCGAGCAGGCGGCGCTGCTGCGCGGCATCGGCGCGCAGCATGTGGTCGACAGCAGCGCGCCCACGTTCATGGCCGACCTGACCGACGCGCTGGCCGCCACCGGCGCCACCATCGCCTTCGATGCCACCGGCGGTGGCGCGCTGGCCGGGCAGATCCTGCAGTGCATGGAGGCCGCGCTGCTGCGCAAGCCGGGTGAATACAGCCGCTACGGCTCGCCGGTGCACAAGCAGGTCTACCTCTACGGCATGCTCGACGTGCGGCCGACCGAGATCACCCGCAGCTTCGGCATGGCCTGGGGCGTGGGCGGCTGGCTGCTGTTCCCGTTCCTGCAGAAGATCGGCCCGGCCGCGGCGCAGGCCCTGCGCGAACGCGTGGCGGCGGAGCTGAAGACGACGTTTGCCAGCCACTACGCCCGCACCGTGTCGCTGGCCGGCGCGCTGCAGGCCGAGGCCATCGGCTTCTACACCGCGCGCAACACGGGCGCGAAGGTGCTGATCGACCCGTCGCTCTGAACACTGCGGGGCGCGCCGGGTCAGCGCGCCATCAGCCGGCGCAATGCCCGCGGCAGCGTGCCCAGGTCGGCCGGGGCCTGCGTGCCGTGGCGGCCGAAGATGCGCAGGGCCTGCGACGGAGGACGTGCGGTCAGCGTCAGGCAGGCCACGCGCACGCCGCGCCGTCGGGCGGCGCGCACCACATGGCGCGCGTCGTCGGCATGGCCGCAGCGGCGGGCGATGGCCCAGCCCAGCAGCGCATCCAGGTGGAAGCTGTCGCCGTCGACCGCCCGGCCACGCGGTGCCGGCGGCCGGGCCAGGCTGCGCAGCGGGCCGAGCAGGCGGCGGCTGCACCGCCTGCAGCTGGTCGGCGGCCCACATCCAGCGGTGGTCGTCGCGGTACGCCGGCTGCGGCCGATGGCCGCGGGCGTTGAAGGGCAGGCGCATCTGGCCGATGTCGGGGCCCGATTCCCGCGCCACCACCGCCGCCTCGCGCTCGGCCGCGGGGTCGCCGAACTCCAGTGCGCAGAAGCGCTGCCGGGTGCTGGTCTTCAGCTCGCGCGCCATCGGCCCGGGGTTGTACGACACCACCAGCTGGAAGCCCGGGTGGGCCTGCACCACCTCGTCGCGCTGGGCCAGCGGCAGCATGCGGCGGGTGTCGGTCAGCGGGTGGATCACCACGGTGGCGTCGGCGCGGGCTTCCACCAGCTCGTCCAGGTAGCAGATCGCGCCATGCCTGGCAGCCAGAGTGAGCGGCCCGTCCTGCCAGCGCGTGCCGTCGGCGTCCAGCAACCAGCGGCCGACCAGGTCGCCGGCGCTCAGGTCTTCATGACAGGCCACGGTGACCAGCGGGCGGCCCAGCCTCCAGGCCATGTGCTCGACGAAGCGGGTCTTGCAGCTCGGCGTCGAGACCCGCGCTGCGGCCGCGGCGCTGGCCAGCCGCGAACTGCCCTGACAACCCGCGCCGGCGGATGGCCCGCGGATGGCCGGTTCAGCGCTGCGCCGTGATCTCGCCCCACATGCGCAGCTGGTCATCGACCGCGCGTAGGCGCTCGGCCAGGTGCTGGGCCAGCACCGCCAGCAGACGGGCGCCCACGCGTGGGTGCTCGTCGATCATGCGCTCCAGGCCGCGCTGGGTCAGGCCGGCGGCCTGCACGTCGCTCATCGCGGTGCAGGTGGCCGAGCGCGGCGCGCCGTCGAGCACGGCCATCTCGCCCAGCACCGACCCGGCGCCGATCACCGCGATGGGCACCGCGCCGCCGGGCACGCTGGTGGCGGTGTCCACCGCCACTTCGCCGTCCAGCACCAGCAGCAGGTGGGCGTGGGTGTGGGTGTCGCCAGCCCGCAGCAGCACGTCGCCGCGCAGGAAGCTCACCTCGCGCAGGTAGGCCACCACGATGCGGGCGTCGGCGGCGTCCAGCCGCACGAAGGCGCGCAGGCGCAGCAGCAGCTCGATGGCGCGGGCGGCCAGCGCGGGGTTCTCGGCGATGGCGCGGGTGCGCGGGACGGTGTTGAGCAGCGAACTGCGGGGCGCGATGGACGACATGGCCGCAAGTGTCCGTGCCCCGCGCCGCCCGCACAAGCATGCACCCGCGCGGGCATGGCCACGCCGCCGCGCTGCAGGCGGCCGGCAAGTGTGCGGATGTGCCCGCATCCAGGCCGGTGCCGACCTGCGGCGGCGGTCAAGAAGTACGCCGCGCTGCCGATGTCACCGCCAGGGGCGGCCACGGCGGCTGCAGGAGTACCCGACGATGTTGCAGTACGTTCTCTGGACCAGCCTGGTCCTGGCCGGCGGCGTGGGCGGTTGGCTGGCCAGTGCCTGGCTGCACCAGCGCCGCATCCAGGCGCTGCAGGTGCAGATGCGGGTGATGCGCCAGACCATGGGCGCGCATAGCGACCAGGCACGGCGCCAGATCGGCCAGCTGCAGGCCGAACTGGCCCAGCGCCCGCTCGCCCCGCAGCCCGAGCGGGCGGTGGACGTGGTGCGCGAGAAGATCGCCCCGCTGGTCGAGGGCATCCGCCGCCGCCCGGCAGCGCCCGACCGCTACGTGCTGATGGAAGACGGCTTCCCGCAGACGGCGGTGGTCGCCGGCGACGCCTTCGCGCCGACGCAGATGATCCGCTGAGCCTCAAGCCGGCAGCGGCGCGGCCGATGTCGCAGGGTGGCGGCCACCGGTTGCCGCAGCAAGGACGGCTTTCCGTGAACCATTTCAGCGCCGTACTGGCCCGCCTGCACGCCGCATGGCAGGGCGCACAGGCTGCCTGGGCCGCCGCGGCGCCTGCGCACGCCCGCCTCAATGACCTGGGCGAGGTGCTGGAGCACAGCGCCGACGGCGTCGCGCAGGCCGACGCCGCGGGCCGCATCACCTTCCTCAACCCCGCCGCGCTGGACCTGCTGGGCCTGCCGCGCGGCGCCGCCTGGGCACCGCTGCAGGTGGCCGACCTGGCTGCCAGCGGCACCCGCCGCCACCTGCTGCACACCGTGCTGCCGGCGCTGCAGGCGCGCCAGCAGATCCAGCGCCAGCACGACATCCTCAGCGCCATCACCCATGCCCTGCCGGCCACGGTGGTGATCGTCGACGCGCAGGGCCGCTACCGCTTCGTCAACAACGCCTTCGAGCGCTACGTGGGGCTGCCGGCAGACCAGATCATCGGCCGCACCGCGGTGGAGGTGCTGGGCCCGGAGGAGGTGGCGCGCCGCCGCCCCTACATGCAGCGCGCGGTGGCTGGCGAGGCGGTGGACTTCACGCTGGACTACCCCGGCGAGCAGGGCATCACCTACCTGGCGCTGAACTGCATCCCGCTGCGCCTGGACGGCATGGTCGACGGCTTCGTCGGCATCAGCCAGGACATCACCGTGCAGCGCCGCGAGCAGGCGCGCCTGGCCTAGCTGGCCACGCGCGACCCGCTGACCGGCCTGCTCAACCGCGCCGGCTTCGAGCAGGGCTTGGCGCAGCGCCGCGCCGACAACCAGCGCCATGCGCTGCTCTACATCGACCTGGACCACTTCAAGCCGGTCAACGACAGCCTGGGCCACCAGGCCGGCGATGCGGTGCTGCAGCAGTTCGCCAGCCGGTTGGCCGGCGCGGTGCGCAGCTTGGACCTGGTGGCACGCCTGGGCGGCGACGAGTTCGCCGTGCTGCTGGCCGGCGCCGGCCACCTGGCCGCGGCCGAGGCCGTGGCCGACCAGGTGCTGGCCGCCGCCGCCGCGCCCTTCGACATCGCCGAGCCGGCCTGAATCAGGCCCCGAAGAAGCTGCCGAGGGCCCGGCCCACCGAGCCCGGCGCCAGCACCGCCATGAACAGCACGCCGGTCAATGCGCCGGCGATGTGGGCATCGTGGTTGATGCGCCCGGTGCGCGCCCGGCTGGCCCACACGCTGAACACCAGGTACAGCACCGCGAACAGCGGCGCCGGGATCGGGACCGGGATCGGCAGGATGAAGATCGACGAGGTCGGAAAGACCACGATCGAGGCGAACAGCACCGCGCAGATCGCGCCCGACGCACCCAGGCTGGCGTAGCCCGGCTGCTTGCGGTGCAGCCAGGCCGTGGTGCCGCTGCTCACCAGCAGGCCCAGCGCATACAGCGCGACGAAGGCCGGCGTGCCCAGCGCCCGTTCCAGCCCGAAGCCGAAGGCCCAGAAGGTGAAGGCGTTGAACGCCAGGTGGGCGATGTCGGCGTGGATGAAGCCGCTGCTGATCAGGGTGTGCCAGTCACCGCGCCGCGCCAGGCCGAAGGGCCGCAGCAGCTGGCGCTCGACCAGCGCCGGCCAGCGGGTCAGGCCCAGGCCGCTGACCACCAGGATGGCGGCCAGCAGCAGCGTGGCGGCCGGGGCGTTGTCGGTCAGGCGCAGCAGGGCATTCACCGGGGCATTGTCGCCAGCGCCCGGCGTACCACCGGGCGGTCAGTCGTCGAAGCCGCGGAACACCGCCGCCTCGTCCACGCTCTTGCGGGTGGACACCACCGCGTTGGCGGGGAAGCTGTCGTCAGGCCAGCCCATCGCGATGCAGGTCTGGATCACCTGGTCGTCGGGGATGCCGGCTTCGGCCCGCACCACGGGGCTTTGCATGATGCCCTGGCTGTTGATCACGCAGCCCAGGCCGCGCGACCAGGCGGTGTTGACGATGCAGTTGACAACACCGCCGCAGTCGAAGGGCGCGATGTCGCTGCCGTGGATGCTGCGGTCGTAGGTGACGACGATGGACACCGGCGCGCCGAACTGGCGGAAGCCGCGCAGCACCCAGTCGTCGCGGGCCGGCTTGTCGTCGCGGGCGATGCCCATGGCCGCGAACAGCTGCTTGGCGATGCCGATCTGGCGCTCGCGGTGCGCGCCTTCGTAGCCCGGGCCCATGCGGAACTCGCGGCTGTGCGGCACGCCGGCCAGGTTGCGCTCCACATTGCCCTTGCGGATGCGGTCGAGCACATCGCCGGCCACCACGTAGAAGTTCCAGGGCTGGGTGTTCAGCGAGGTCGGCGCGCGCATCGCGATCTCGAGGATCTCGCGCACCAGGGCCTTGGGCACCGGCTTGTCCAGGTAGCCGCGGATGCTGCGGCGGCTCTTCACCACATCGTCGAATTGCATGGCGTTCACTTCAGCTGGATGACATCGGCGGCCAGGGGCTCGGCATACAGCTGCTCGACCAGCGCCGCACGCCGGCTCAGGCCCGCCTTCTGGTTGATGTAGCCCTTGTCGGTCAGCTCGTTGCCGTCGATGGACGGCGGCTCGGCCAGCAGCAGCACGCGGCCGATGCGCCGGCTGCTGGCGCCCTGCGTGGTGGCGTTGTGCGCCTCCAGCCCGCGCTTCACGGCGTCGCGCACGGCGGGGTGGGCCACGATGGTGTCGAAGCCGGCATCGGGCTGGCCGATCAGCGCCCGGCAGGCCGAGAGATTGGGCCAGGCCAGCAGGCCGATGTAGGGCTTGTCCTGGCCGGTCACCAGCGCGTCCAGCAGCACCGGCGAGCAGGCGGCGATGCAGTCGGTGCGCAGCTCGCCCACGTGGACGAAGGTGCCGGTGTTGAGCTTGAATTCCTCGGTCACGCGGCCGGCGAACACGAGGCCGGCGGCCGGGTCGGTGGGGTCGACCAGGGTGCCGGCATCGCCGATCTTGTAGAAGCCTTCCTCGTCGAAGGCGGCGGCGGTCAGCTCGGGCTGGGCGTAGTAGGCCGGGAAGACGTTGATGCCCTTCAGGCGCAGCTCGTACATGCCCGGCGTCGGTGTGGGCAGCATCTTCAGCTGCACGCCGGGGAAGGGCAGGCCGATCAGGCCCACGCGCTCGGTCTCCCAGTAGGTGCCGGTGGAGGTGGGTGCGGTCTCGGTCGAGCCCCAGCCGGTGTAGAAGACGAGGCGGTGGCCGGTGTACTTGATCGCCAGCGCCTGCATGCGGTCGTACAGGTCGTCACTCAGGCGCGCGCCGCCATAGGCCAGCAGGTTCAGCTTGCTGAAGAAGTTGCGCGCCAGGGCGTCGTCCTTCTCCAGCGCGGCGGCCAGCATGGCATAGCCCGAGGGCGCGCTGCTGTACAGCGAGGGCGCGATCTCGCGCAGGTTGTTCAGCGTTTCCTCGTACTGGCCGGGCACCGGCCGGCCGTCGTCGATGTAGAGCGTGCCGCCTTCGCCCAGGATGCCGTGGAAGGTGGAATTGCCGCCCATGGTGTGGTTCCAGGGCATCCAGTCCAGCACCACCGTGGGGCCGGGGCCGGGCTGGCTGCGCACCTGGTTGCCCTGGGCCACGTTCGCACACATCATGCGTTGGGTGTTCACCACCGCCTTGGGCATGCCGGTGGAGCCGCTGGTGAACAGCAGCTTGCCGATGGTGTCGGGCGTGATCGCGGCAATCGACGCGGCGACTTCGGCACCGACCGGCGTGCGCGCCAGCCGGTCGAAGTCCAGGCTGGGCAGGCCCTCGGGCGGGCGGTCGACATGGACCGCGGTCACGCCGTCGAGCTGCCCGTTGGCCTGCAGCGCGTTCAGCGCCTTCTGGAATTGCACGCCGTCTTGCACCAGCACCACCGCCGGCTTGACCAGGTTGAACAGGTACTTCAGCTTGGCGTGGTCCTGGCTGAGCAGCGAGTAGCTGGGCGAGATCGGCGCCACCGGCAGCTGGGCCTGCATGCCGGCCAGCGTCATCAGCGCGTGTTCCAGCGAATTGCCGGACAGGATGGCCAGCGTGCGGTCCGCGGGCACCTTCAGGTTCAGCAGCGCCTGCGTCAGGCTGTCGACGATGGCCTTGGCCTCGGCATAGCGGATGCGCCGCCATTGCCGGTCGGCGCCCTTGCGCTGGGCGATCCAGGTGCGGTCCGGCTCGGCGGCGGCCCACTTGGCCAGCAGCGCCGGGATGTGCGCTGCAGACGGCTGCAGCGGCGTGCGCGACTGCAGCACCAGCGTGCCGTCGGGCCGCCGTTCCACCGCGATGTCGCGCGGCATCCAGTTCATCTTGCGGAACGGGGGCTTGTGGGGCGGCTTGGTTGCCGCGGCGGTCGTGCTCATGCTCAAAGTCCCTTGAAATCGGGCGTGCGTTTTTCGAGGAAGGCGCGCATGCCCTCGGCCATGTCCTGCGTCTTGAACAGCGGCAGCAGCTGCAGGTAGACGTGGTGCACGTGGTCGGGGAAGGTCTCGTTCAAGCCCATGCGCATCATGCGTTTGCTGGCCTGCACCGCCAGCGGCGCGTTGGCGGCGATCTCGGCGGCCATGGCGCGGGCGGTGGCCTGCAGCTCGGCGTCGGGCACCACCAGGTTGGCCAGGCCCCAGTCCAGGCTCTCCTGGGCATTGAGCGTGCGGCCGGTGAAGATCAATTCGGCCGCCTTGGCCCAGCCGATCATGCGCGGCAGGAACCAGGTGCCGCCCGACTCGGGCACGACGCCGCGCTTGACGAAGGCCGCCGCCAGCTTGGCCGACGCGCCCAGGATGCGGATGTCGCAGCCCAGGGCCGTGTCCATGCCGTAGCCGGCGGCGCCGCCGTTGACGGCGCAGATGGTGGGCTTGTCCATCGCCTGCAGCACCGTGGGCGGGGTGTTGCGCAGGTCCAGCGTGGTGCGGGTGCTGTTGTCGTTGGCGATGCCGCTGGTGTTGCCGGGCTTGGCCTCGCGCAGGTCCAGCCCGGCGCAGAAGGCGCGGCCGGCGCCGGTGAGGATGACGCAGCGCACGGCCACGTCCTCGTTGGCACGCAGCAGGGCGGCGCTCAGTTCATTGAGCATCGCCCGGCTGATGGTGTTCATGCGCTCGGGCGCATTCAGCGTGATCGTCGCGATGTGGTCGCTGACCTCGTAGAGCACTTCGATGGTGGACATCGGGGTTCCTGGGTCAGAGCTTGTCGATGCGGGCGGCGCCGGCGCGGAAGGCCGGGTCGGCATACAGGCCCTCCGCGCCGCGGCCGGGGATGGCCAGGTGCTCGGGGTGCGGATCACGTGCGCCCGAATGGCGGATGCCCTTGAAGAACATTGGGCCAGCAGCCATCGCATGTTCATCCGGCGCCTCGTCCAGCAGTGGGCCGCCGCGCAGGTCGGCATGGGCGACGATGCCGGCGATGACCGCGCCGCCGCCGATGTCACGGCTGGCGCGGGCGATGGGGGTGACGAACGCGGTCTCGCCGACCGGCTTCAGGTGGTCGGGGCCGTCGGGCCGGACGGCGGCGCGGCATTCGATGAACACCGTCTTCACGACGTGGTGGCCGCTGTTCGTGTCGCCCCACAGGTCGCCCAGCAGGTAGGCCGGCCGGCTGGCGGGCCAGGGCGC
>CALMIF010000205.1 GCA_937864045.1 uncultured Aquabacterium sp.
ATCGACCGCCGCATCCGCTTCCTGACCAAGCGGCTGGACATCGCCGAGGTGGCCGACTCGAGCGCGCACCACGGCAGTGACCAGGTCTTCTTCGGCGCCACCGTCACCTACGCCAACGGCCGCGGCGAGGAACGCACCATCACCATCAAGGGCATCGACGAGGCCGACAACCTGGCCGGCGAGGTGAGCTGGATCGCACCGATCGCGCGTGCGCTGCTTAAGTCGCGCGAGGGCGATGAGGTGAAGCTGCAGACGCCGGGCGGGATGGAGGTGCTGGAGGTGATCCGGGTCGAGTACCCCGCGCCCGGCGCCTGATCAGGGCTTCACACGCGCGGCCCGCAGCACCGGCGGGCTGCGCTTCAAGGTGCGCAGCACATCCGCCAGGTGCTGGCGGTCGCGCACCGACAGCAGCAAGGTCAGCTCGGTGGATTCGCTCTGCTGGTCGTTGTCCATCTCGATGTGGCTGATGTCGGCCTCGGCCTGGCTGATGGCCTGGGCGATCTGGGCCAGCGCGCCCTTGCCGTTCTTCACCAGCAGCTTCACGCCGGTCTCGAAGTGGCGGCTGGGCTGCTCGGCCCATTCGACGGCGATCCAGCGCTCGGGGTCGCGGTCGGCCAGGCGCTTGCCGACGCTGCAGTCGCCGGTGTGCACCAGCAGGCCCTCGCCGCGGCCCAGGTAGCCGCGGATGTCGTCGCCCGGGATCGGCCGGCAGCAGCTGGCCAGCACCACCGACGCGCCCTCGGTGCCGTCGATCACCACGCCCGGTGGCGGTGCGGCCGTGTCGTCCGGGCCGTCCACCGTGGCGCCGAAGCGGGTCAGCGTCAGCGTCACCGCGTCGGGCCGGGCGCCGCGCTCGGCCATCAGCTGGGCCAGGCGCTTGGCCACGATGGTGGCGATCTTGCGGCCCAGGCCGATGTCGACCAGCAGGTCGGCGCGGCTGCGGTTGCCGCTCCAGCGGATCAGCTGCGCCCACAGCGCCTGCGCCTGCGTGTCGTCCAGTTCGGCCGAGGGCATTAGCAGGCCCTCGGCGCGCAGCGCCTGGGCCAGCAGCTTGGCGCCCAGCTCGCTGGACTCCTCGTGCTCCATGGTCTTCAGGAAGTGGCGGATCTTGCTGCGCGCCCGGCCGGTGCGCACGAAGTTCAGCCAGCTCGGGTTGGGCCGCGCGCCGGGCGCGGTGACGATCTCGACCACGTCGCCGCTCTTCAGCTCGGTGCGCAGCGCCACCGGCTCGCCGTTGAGCTTGGCCGCCACGCAGTGGTCGCCCACGTCACTGTGGATGGCGTAGGCGAAATCGACCGGCGTGGCGCCGCGCGGCAGCGCCAGGATCTTGCTCATCGGCGTGAACACGTAGACCGCCTCGGGCACCAGGTCGATCTTCACGTGCTCCAGGAACTCGGCGGCGTCGCGCGTCTCGTCCTGGATGTCGAGCAGGCTCTTCAGCCACACCGCGCCCAGCCGCTGCGCCTCACCAGCACCGTTGCCGCTGGCCCTGGCCGCCGCTTTCGGGGCGTGCTTGTACAGCCAGTGCGCGGCGATGCCGGTCTCGGCCACCGCGTGCATGGGCTCGGTGCGGACCTGGAACTCGACCGCCGTGCCCAGCGGGCTGACCAGCGTGGTGTGCAGACTCTGGTAGCCGTTGGCCTTGGGGATGGCGATGTAGTCCTTGAAGCGGCCCGGCACCGGCTGGTACAGCTGGTGCAGCATGCCCAGCGCCAGGTAGCAGTCCATCAGCTGCGGCACGACGATGCGGAAGCCGAAGATGTCGCTGACCTGGGCGAAGCCGGCATGCTTCTCGCGCATCTTGCGGTAGATGCTGTAGACCGTCTTTTCGCGGCCCGAGACCTGCACCTTGAGCTTGCCCGCGGCGAAGGACTTCTCGACATCGCCGCGCACCCGCTCGACGATGTCGCGCCGGTAGCCGCGGGCGCGCTGCACCGCCTTGGCCAGCGCCGCGTGGCGCCAGGGGTGCAGGTGGGCGAAGCTGAGTTCCTGCAGCTCGCGGTAGATCATGTTCAGGCCCAGCCGGTGGGCGATGGGGGCGTAGATGTCCAGCGTCTCGCGGGCGATGCGGCCGCGCTTGTTGGCCGGCATCGCGTCCATCGTGCGCATGTTGTGCAGCCGGTCGGCCAGCTTCACCAGGATCACGCGCACGTCGCGCGCCATCGCCAGCAGCATCTTGCGGAAGCTCTCGGCCTGGCCTTCCTCGCGGGTGCTGAACTGCAGCTTGTCCAGCTTGGTCAGGCCGTCGACCAGCTCGGCCGTGGGCGCGCCGAACTTCTCGATCAGTTCGACCTTGGTGATGCCGCAGTCCTCCATCGCGTCGTGCATCAGCGCGGCCATCAGCGCCTGGGCGTCCAGGTGCCAGTCGGCCACCAGGCCGGCCACGGCCAGCGGGTGCGTGATGTAGGGCTCGCCGCTGGCGCGGAACTGGCCCAGGTGCGCGCCGTCGGCGAACTTGTAGGCCTCGCGGATCTGCTTGACCTCGGCCTTGCTCAGGTAGCCCAGCTTGTCCTGCAGCGCGGCGAAGGTGGTGACCTCATCGGCGGGGGTGGCCGCCGGCGTGCCGCTGCGGTTGCGTGCCTGCAGCACCGCAGGCAGCAGCAGTTCGGCGGCGAAGGATCGAATGCCCATGCACCCGAATTTAGCCTGCTTCGCCGCAGCATCCGGCTGCCAATGACAAAGGGCACCCGAAGGTGCCCTTGGCGGGGTGCAGCGGCGCGCCGGTTTACAGCGGCACGCGGCGCAGCATCTCCAGGCCCACCTCGCCGGCGGCGATCTCGCGCAGCGCGGTCACGCCGGGCTTGTTCTTGCTGTCGATCTTGGGCGCGTGGCCCTGGCTCAGCATGCGGGCGCGGTAGGTGGCGGCGAGCACCAGCTGGAAGCGGTTCGGGATCTTGGTCAGGCAGTCTTCGACGGTGATGCGGGCCATGGTTCTTGCCTTCGTGAAGGAGGGGGTGATTCAGATCAGGTCCAGCGCCGCAAACACCTGCGACTTGTTGCGAAGCTGTGCGGCGTAGCGCAGGCGCTGGGAGTGCACGACGGTTTTCAGATCGAAAAGCGCCGTCTCGAACAAACCGTTGATGATAACAAAATCGAAGTGCCGTGCCTGGGCCACTTCGAGCCGGGCGTTCTCCATGCGG
>CALMIF010000206.1 GCA_937864045.1 uncultured Aquabacterium sp.
TGGGCGCGCTGACGGGCAACCAGGCCATGCAGCAGGTCAAGGCCGGCCTGAAGGCGATCTACCTGAGCGGCTGGCAAGTGGCCGGCGACGCCAACAGCAACGGCGAGATGTACCCCGACCAGTCGCTGTACTCGGTGGACTCGGTGCCCAAGGTCGTGCGCAAGATCAACGCCACCTTCAAGCGCGCCGACGAGATCCAGTGGAGCGAAGGCAAGAACGACGTCGACTTCTTCGCGCCCATCGTGGCCGACGCGGAAGCCGGCTTCGGCGGCGTGCTGAATGCCTTCGAGCTGATGAAGGCCATGATCGAGGCGGGCGCCGCCGGCGTGCACTTCGAGGACCAGCTGGCCGCCGCCAAGAAGTGCGGCCACATGGGTGGCAAGGTGCTGGTCAGCACCCGCGACGCGGTGAGCAAGCTGGTGGCTGCCCGCCTGGCCGCCGACGTGATGGGCACGCCCACCATCCTGCTGGCCCGCACCGATGCCGAGGCTGCTGATCTCGTGACCAGCGACGTCGACGACAACGACAAGCCCTTCTTCACCGGCGAGCGCACCGTCGAGGGCTTCTACCGCAGCCGCAACGGCATCGAGCAGGCCATCAGCCGCGGCCTGGCCTATGCCGAGTACGCCGACCTGATCTGGTGCGAGACCGGCACGCCGGACCTGGCCTTCGCCAAGAAGTTCGCCGACGCCATCCACGCCAAGTTCCCGGGCAAGCTGCTGGCCTACAACTGCTCGCCGTCGTTCAACTGGAAGAAGAACCTGGACGACGCCACCATCGCCAAGTTCCAGCGCGAGCTGGGCGCGATGGGCTACAAGTTCCAGTTCATCACGCTGGCCGGCTTCCACAGCCTGAACTACTCGATGTTCAACCTGGCCTACGGCTACGCCCGCAACAACATGACGGCCTTCGTCGAGCTGCAGCAGAAGGAGTTCGCCGCCGCCGAGCGGGGCTTCACTGCCGTGAAGCACCAGCGCGAGGTGGGCACCGGCTACTTCGACGCCGTGACCACCACGATCGAAGCCAACGCCTCGACCGCCGCGCTGAAGGGCTCGACCGAAGACGAGCAGTTCTTCGACCAGAAGCACGGCTGACCGGCCACTGGCCACCGGCTGAAACGACCACCGGCGCCCGCCCCGGGCGCCCGGAGGAGACAACCAGCGGCGCTGCCCCACAAGGGCAGCGCCGCTGCGCTTTGGGCGCCAGTGCAGTTCGTATCATCCCGCCATGAACATCATCATCCTGGGTGCCGGCCGCGTGGGCGAAAGCGTGGCCGAAAGCCTGGTGAGCGAGCGCAACGACATCACGGTGATCGACACCAGCCCCGAGCGGCTGCGTGCCCTGCAGGACCGGCTGGACCTGCGCGGCGTGGCCGGCAACGGCATCCACCCGGCGGTGATGGAGGCCGCCGGCGCTCGCGATGCCGACATGCTGATCGCCTGCGCCTCGTCCGACGAGACCAACCTGGTGGCCTGCAAGGTGGCGCATGCCCGCTTCGGCATTCCCACCCGCGTGGCACGGCTGCGTGCGGCGGACTACCAGCAGGGCAGCCCGCTGCTGGGCACCGACGGCTTCGCGGTGGACGCGGTGATCTGCCCGGAGGAATCGGTCACCCGCACCATCCGTCGCCTGATCGACTACCCCGAGGCACTGCAGGTGCTGGAGTTCGCCGGCGGCCTGGTGAGCCTGATCGCGGTGCGGGTGGTGGCCGACGGGCCGATGGCCCGGCATGCCATCGCCGAGCTGCCGCAGCTGGCGCCGGACGTGCCGATGCGCGTGGTGGCGATCTACCGCAAGAACGCCCAAGGCCACGACCAGCGCGTGGTGTGCGAGGGCGGCACGCGCATCGAGCCCGGCGACGAGGTCTTCGTGCTGGCGGCCACGGCCGACATCCGCCGCGTGCTCGACGCCATGCGCCTGCGCGACGAGCCGGTGCGCCGGGTCATGATCGCCGGCGGTGGCAAGGTGGGCCTGCGCCTGGCGCGCCAGGTGCAGGCCGATTGCCGGCTGAAGGTCATCGAGACCCAGGCCCCGCGCTGCGAGTACCTGACCACCCAGCTCGACAGCGAGGTGCTGGTGCTGCAGGGCGATGCCACCGACGAGGAACTGCTCGAACGCGAGCAGGTGCAGGAGATGGACCTGTTCCTCGCGCTGACCAGCGACGACGAGGACAACATCATGGCCTGCCTGCTGGCCAAGCGCATGGGCGCGAAGCGGGTGCTGGCGCTGATCAACCGTCGCGCCTATGCCGACCTGGTGCAGGGCACGCAGATCGACATCGCGCTGAGCCCGGCGCAGACGGTGATCGGCGAGCTGCTGGCCCATGTGCGGCGCGGCGACGTGGAGGTGGTGGCCAGCCTGCGCCGCGGGGCCGCCGAGGCCCTGGAGGCCGTCGCCCGCGGCGACCGCAAGACCAGCCGCGTGGTGGGCCGCCGCGTCGACCAGATCCGCCTGCCGCCGGGTGCGCAGATCGGCGCCCTGGTGCGCGGTGTCGAGGCGGCGGCCGAGGGCGGCACGGCGCCGCAGGTGATCATCCCGCACCACGACACGCTGATCGAGCGTGACGACCACGTCATCGTCTTCGTGCCGCGCAAGCGCCAGGTGCGCGAGGTCGAGAAGCTGTTCCAGGTGGGCGCCACCTTCCTGTTCTGACACCCGGACATGCCGTTTCCTTTGGCAGTGGTGGCCCTGGTGGGCCGGATGCTGGTGCTGTTCGGCCTGCTGATGGGCGTGCCGCTGGCGTTCGCGGTGCTGGGCCGCGACCCGGCCGAGGACGCCTTCGGGCTGTCCCTGGGCATCACCCTGGCCTGCGGCCTGGCGATGAGCCTGGCCACGCGGCGCTTCCGCCGCGAGCTGCAGCCGCGCGACGGCTTCGTGCTGGTGGGCCTGACCTGGACCCTGCTGCCGGCCTTCGCCGCGCTGCCGCTGTGGCTGGCGGTGCCGGGGCTGAGCCCCACCGACGCCTACTTCGAGGCCATGTCGGGGCTGACCGCCACCGGCGCCACCGTGATCACCGGCCTGGACGACCTGCCGCTGAGCGTGAACGTCTGGCGCTGCTTCATGATGCTGATCGGCGGCCTAGGCATCGTGGTGCTGGCGGTGGCCATCCTGCCGCTGCTGGGCGTGGGCGGCGCGCAGCTGTTCAAGGCCGAGAGCGCCGGCCCGCTGAAGGACCAGAAGCTCACCCCGCGCATGGCCGAGACCGCGCGCGGCCTGTGGACGGTGTACTTCGTGCTGTCGCTGGCCTGCTTCTTCGCCTACCGCTGGGCGGGCATGAGCTGGGCCGACGCCTTCATGCACATGTGCACGACGATGGGCCTGGGTGGCTTCTCGTCGCACGACGCCAGCTTCGGCCACTGGAACTCGCCGCTGATCGAGGGCGTGGCGGTGGTCTTCATGATGTTGGCCGGCGTCAGCTTCGCGCTGTACTTCCAGGCCTGGCGCCACCGCTCGCTGCGGGTGCTGTGGGACAACGTCGAGGTGCGCGCGTTCTATGCCGTGGTGGCCGCCAGCGTGGCGCTGATCGCGCTGTACCTCACCGCCAACGGCGTGTTTCCCACGTTCGGCGAATCGTTCCGCCACACGCTGTTCCATGTCGTCTCGCTGGCCACCACCACCGGCTATGCGGCGCACGACTACGCGCAGTGGCCGCCGTTCGCCGCGCTGCTGATGATCCTGCTGGGCTGCTTCGCCACGTGCGC
>CALMIF010000207.1 GCA_937864045.1 uncultured Aquabacterium sp.
GGGGCGCTCATGCCTTGCCTCCCTCGATCACCTTGCCCAGCATCCGCGCCTCTTCGTCGTACTTGGCGTAGCTGGCCTTCAGCGTGGCGCTGTTGAGGATCATCTCGGCCACCAGCTGCCTGGTCACGCCGTCCAGGATGCGCGTCTTCACCCACACCGATTCGGTGCGGGCGCTCTCGCTCAGCGCCACGATTTCGCGCTCCAGCAGGTAGGGGTGGTCGACGAACAGCGGGCCGGCGATGCGGCGGATCTCCTGCCCGGCGAACAGCCCCACCGCCGGGCCCTTGCCGCGGAACTGCGCCAAGTCCATGGTGCTGCCGAGGAGCACGCTGATCATCTCGGTCGGGATGATCGGGCGGCCCCAGGGTGAACCAGCGCCGGTGTACCAGTCGCCGGGCTCGGTGATGACCTTCAGCTTGTCGTTCAGCGTGAACGGGTAGTGCGGGCCCATGTGCTGGTCGACCCCCATGCGCACCGATTCGGGGTTGCCGGCGCCCTGCTGGCCCACGCGCAGGTCGCGGTTGATCACCAGCTGCTGCGAGGGCTTCAGCTTGGCGATGCGCTGGCTGATTTCGCTGGGCGGATGCGGCCCGTTGCCGACGCTGGCGGTGCCGGTCAATACCGGCGTGCCGTCGGCCTTCTCGGCCCAGATGCGGGTGAACTGGCCACCGTCCGGCGGCAGTTCGACGAAGGCCCGCACCTGCTCGCCCTCGACCACCATGGTCTGGTAGTGCGCGCTGATGCAACCAGTCTCGAACCAGGCCGGGCCCCACAGGTGCACCAGCAGCGGGTCGAACTGGCTGAAGTGCGTCGGGCCCTCGATCGGGCCGGCGCGCAGGCCCAGGTCGGCGGCCATCGCGTCGTCGTGGATGGACTTGTGGCCGTCGTAGGTCTGGTCGGCCAGCATCTGGCGCGGCGCGCGCAGCGGGCCGCACAGCGCGGGACGGGTGCTGAAGGGGGAGGCCATGGCAAGGGTCCGGGCAGGGGTGGCGGTCCAGTGTGGAGGCCGGCCGTCGGCCGGGTCTAACACCTGGGTGACAGCGAGGCACCGTGGTGGCCTGCCCGGCGGGGAGGGGCTTCACGGGTTGTTTCGGCGCGCCTGCCGCCCAGAATGACCGCTTCCTTCGTCCACTGCCGTCCACGCGAATGTCTTCCACCGGCCCCTCGAACGACAGCACCCATTTCCAGCCCGATGCCGCCGGCCTGGCGGCCATGCGTTCGTCGCGCCCGCTGGGCCACGGCGCCGTGCGTGCCTACGACTGGATCGCCCACCATGCCGCCAACCGGCCGGCCAAGGAGGCCGTGCGTGAACTGGCGCCACGCCGCAGCTACAGCTATGCCGAGCTGGACGCCCGCATCGAGCAGATGGCCGCGCACCTGCAGGCCCAGGGCATCGTCCGTGGCGCCCGCATCGCCCTGCTGGCGCACAACGGCGTCGAGTACTTCGACCTGCAGTTCGCGTGCTTTCGCACCGGCGGCATCGCCGTGCTGCTGAACTGGCGGCTGACCGTCACCGAGCTGGAATACATCCTCAACGACAGCGCGCCCGACCTGCTGATCCACGACACCGAGTTCACCGCCACCGCGCAGGAACTGCAGCGCCGCTGCAAGATCGCCAACCTGCTGTGCATCGACAAGGCCCGGGGCGCCGCCAGCGCCTACGAAACCGCCCTGGCCGCCCAGGCCGGCAAGATGGCCCGGCGTGAGGTGCTGACCCACGACGACGTGGTGACCATCATGTACACCTCGGGCACGACCGGCCACCCGAAGGGCGCGAT
Source organism: uncultured Aquabacterium sp. (assembly GCA_937864045.1). Taxonomy (GTDB): domain Bacteria; phylum Pseudomonadota; class Gammaproteobacteria; order Burkholderiales; family Burkholderiaceae_C; genus Pseudaquabacterium. Next base: position 1,779 of record CALMIF010000207.1, read on the forward strand.
GATCACCCACGGGATGAACTTCTGGAACTGCAGCAACCTGGGCACGCCGGCCGGGGTGGGCATGAAGACGGTGCACCTGTCGGTGCTGCCGCTGTTCCACACCGGTGGATTGAACTGCTACTCCAACCCGGTGCTGCACGCCGGCGGCACGGTGGTGATCATGCGCACCTTCGACCCTGGCCACGCGCTGCGGGTGATCGGCGACCCGGCCGAGCGCATCACCCATTTCTTCGGCGTGCCGGCGCCCTACCAGTTCATGCTGCAGCACCCCGAGTTCGCCACCACCGACCTGAGCCGCCTGCAGAGCGCCGGTGTCGGCGGCGCGCCCTGCGCCCTGCCCATCCTGCAGGGCTGGGCCGACCGCGGCATTCTGCTGATGCAGGGCTTCGGCATGACCGAGACCAGCCCGGCCTGCATCTTCCTGGACCCGGCGGACGCGATCCGCAAGCTGGGCTCCACCGGCAAGCCGCTGCTGCACACCGAGGCGCGCATCGTCGATGACGACGGCAACGACTGCGGCCCCGACCAGATCGGCCAGCTGTGGGTGGCCGGTCCCAACATCACGCCCGGCTACTGGAACCGGCCCGACGCCACCCAGGGCGCGTTCGAAGGCCGCTGGCTGAAGACCGGCGACGCCGCGCGGCGCGACGCCGAAGGCTTCTACTACATCGTCGACCGCTGGAAGGACATGTACATCTCCGGCGGTGAGAACGTCTACCCGGCCGAGGTGGAGAATGTGCTGTACCAGCTGCCACAGGTGGCCGAGGCCGCGGTGGTGGGCGTGCCCAGCGCGAAGTGGGGCGAGGCTGGCCTGGCGGTGCTGGCGCTCAAGCCCGGCCAGACGCTGGACCGCGACACCGTGCTGGCCCACTGCGACGGCAAGCTGGCGCGCTTCAAGATTCCGCACGACATCGCCATCGTGCCCGCGCTGCCGCGCAACGCCACCGGCAAGGTGCTCAAGCGCGAGCTGCGCAAGCAGTTCGTCGGCAGCGACGCCCCCGCCATCAGCTGAAGTGAGCGACCGATCCATGAGCAACTGGACCTGTTTCGATGTGACCGTGGACGCGGGCGTGGCCCATGTCCGCATGAACCAGCCGCAGCGCCACAACGCGATGACGCCGGCCTTCTGGGCCGAGATCCCGCGCGTGTTCCGCAGCCTTGACGAAACCGGCGGCGTGCGCGCCGCGGTGCTGTCGTCGGTGGGCAAGCACTTCAACGCCGGCATGGACCTGAGCGTGTTCGCCAATGCCGGCACGCTGGGCACGGTGGACGTGCGCGCCCGCGAGCAGTTCCGACAGCAACTGAAGAAGCTGCAGGGCAGCTTCAACGCCATCGCCGAGGCGCGCTACCCGGTGATCGCCGCGATCCAGGGCGGCTGCATCGGCGGCGGCGTGGACCTGGCCAGCGCCTGCTGCCTGCGCTACTGCAGCGCCGACGCCTGGTTCTGCATCCATGAAATCAACATCGGCATGATGGCCGACGTGGGCACGATGAACCGCATGCCCAAGCAGATTCCGGAAGCGGTGATGCGCGAACTGGCCTACACCGGCGACCGCCTGGGCGCCGCCCGCGCCGAGCGTCTGGGCTTCGTCAATGGCCTGTTCGACGATGCCGCCGCCACCGTGGCCGGCGCGCTGGCGGTGGCGCAGAAGATCGCGGCGCGCGCGCCCGCAGCGGTGGCGGCCAGCAAGGAAATGATCTCGTACAGCCGCGACCACTCGGTGGCCGAGAGCTTCACGTACATGAATGCGCTGCAGCCGGGCGTGTTCGACCCGGAAGACATCGCCCGCGCGGTGGCGGCGCAGAAGGCCGGCCAGCCGGCCGCGTTCACCGACTTCGCCCCCATCGCGCCGCCCCTCGGCTGAAATCCAAAGGACCACCATGACCCAGGACCTGCTTGAACGCATCGAGGGCGGCATCGCCACCCTGACGATGAACCGCCCCGAGGCCCGCAATGCGCTGAGCCGCGACATGATGCTGGCGCTGGCCGAGGCCCTGCCGCGGCTGGCCAACGACCCGGCGGTGCGCCTGGTGGTGCTGACCGGCACCGGCGCGGCCTTCTGCTCGGGCGGCGACGTGAAGGGCTTCGCCCGCAATGCAGCGGGCGCGCCCGTCACTGTCACCTTCGACCAGAAGGTGACCGACCTGCGCACCCGCATGGAGGCGGTGCGCTGGCTGCACGAGATGCCCAAGCCGACGCTGGCCGTCATCCCCGGCCCGGCGGCCGGCGCGGGCTTGTCGCTGGCCCTGGCCTGTGACCTGCGCATCAGCACACACGAGGCCAAGCTCACCACCGCGTTCTCGAAGATCGGCCTGTCGGGCGACTTCGGCGGCAGCTTCTTCCTGAACCACCTGGTGGGCGCCGCCAAGGCGCGCGAGATGTACTTCACCGGCCAGGTGATCAGCGGCGCCGAGGGCGCACGCATCGGCCTGGTCAACCGCTCGGTGCCCGCAGCTGAGCTGCCCGCCGCCGCCGCCGCCTGGGCCGCCGAACTGGCCGCCCTGCCCACCGTGGCCCTGGGCTACATGAAGCGCAACCTCAATGCCGGCCTGCGCGGCAGCCTGTCCGACGTGCTCGACGCCGAGGCCGTGCACATGGTCCGCACCTTCGAGACCGACGACCACAAGGGGGCCGCGGCAGCTTTCGTCGAGAAGCGCCCGCCGACCTTCAACGGCCGCTGACACCCAACACCACAGAGAGACACACCATGGAGATTCAAGGCAAGGTCGCGATCATCACCGGCGGCGCCAGCGGCATCGGCGCCGGGCTGGCCGAGCGCTTCGCCGCCGACGGCGCACGCGGCATCGTCGTCGCCGACCTGCAGCAGTCGCTGGCCGAGCAGGTGGCGGCGACGATCAACGCCGACGGCAGCAATCGGGCGATGGCGGTGCGCTGCGACGTCAGCGTCGAGGCCGACATCCAGGCGCTGGTCGCCGCCACACGCGCACGCTTCGGCCAGGTCGACATCTACATCTCCAACGCCGGCATCGGCGGCGGCGAGGGTGGCTTCGAGGTGGCCGACGCGGTGTGGGAGCGCATGTGGAAGATCCACGGCATGGCCCATGTGTGGGCGGCGCGCGCCGTGGTGCCCGAGATGGTGGCGCGCGGCGAGGGCGGCTTCGTCGTCACCGCGTCGGCCGCGGGCCTCTTGAACATCGTCGAGACCGCGCCCTACGGCGTGACCAAGCACGCGTCGGTGGCGTTTGCCGAATGGCTGCGCATCGGCTACGGCCGGCGCGGCGTGCGCGTGTCCTGCCTGTGCCCGCAGGGCGTGGCCACCGCGATGACGGCCAACGGCGCCGGCTCGGCCGAGGTCGACGGCATGCTGCAGCCGGCCCAGGTGGCCGAGTGCGTGGTCAACGCGCTGCGCGACGAGACCTTCCTGATCCTGCCCCACCCCGAGGTGCTGGACTACCTGCGCGGCAAGACCGCCCACTACGACAAGTGGCTGGGCGGCATGCAGAAGCTGTATGCCAAGGCCGTGCGAACTTGAGCCACCCCCTACGCGCTTCGCGCGCCCCCCTCAAGGAGGCAACGCCAGCGGCCCGGCGAAGCCGGTTCCGCGGCGTTCGCTGGCCTCGACCGGTCCCTTGCATCGTCGGCGGCAAATTTCACTTTGGACAACTGACATGATCCTCTACGACTGTTCGACTGCGCCCAGCCCGCGCCGTGCGCGCATCCTGCTGGCCGAGAAGGGCGTGGCGCACGAGACCGTCCAGGTCGACCTGCGCAACCGCGAGCAGCTGGGCGACGCCTTCCGCGCCATCAACCCGCGCTGCACGGTGCCGGTGCTGCGCACCGACGAGGGCGCGCTGCTGACCGACAACGCCGGCATCGCCGCCTATGCCGAGGCGCGCTGGCCCGAGCCGCCGCTGCTGGGCACCACGCCGCTAGAAAAGGCCGAGGTCGCCAGCTGGAACGCCCGCATCGAGGCCGAGGGCTTCATGGCGGTGGCCGAGGCGCTGCGCAACAGTGCGCCGGCGATGGCTGACCGGGCCTTGACCGGGCCGGTCAACTTCGCCCAGATCCCGGCGCTGGCCGAGCGCGGCGTGCTGCGGGCGCAGCAGTTCATCGACATGCTGGACGCCCACCTGGCCGAGCGCGACTTCATCGTCGGCGACCGCCTGAGCCTGGCCGACATCAGCGCGGCCGTGGTGGTCGACTTCGCCCGCGTGGTGAAGGTCAAGCCGGGCGAGCAGCACGCCCACCTGCTGCGCTGGCGCGCGGCCCTGGCGCAGCGGCCGGCGTTCAGCTTGTAAACCACGCGTCAGCACTGGGCGGGCTGCGCCCGCCTAGCTGGCGCGGCGCCGCGCCCGTGCAGTCAGCGCACCGAGGCCGCCGATCAGCAGCGCCCATGTTGCAGGCTCGGGAATGGGCGGAGGCGGCGCAGACAAAGCGCTGTCGTAGATGCGGATCAGCGCCACGCTGCCGCTGGCGTACTCGCCCTGGCCACCTGCCACGACGTTGTCCAGGAAGAAGTTCATCCGGCCGCTTGCATCGATGTTCATCACCGCCGTGTTGGAGACGGTGGCAGCGCCGTTGTCGAGGTAGTAGGTGGCCTTGCCCTGGTCGTTGACCAGGAAGACATCGTGGTAGACCCCGGTGGAGAAGGCATTGCCCGACGACACAGGGTAAATGTTCAAACGGTTGCCCGGATCGACGTAGAAGCCGTTGTCTGACTGCCGGTTCTGGACATCGATGATGCGCCGCCAGCGGCCATCGTTGTCGTTGAACTTGAAGACGATCTCCACCGAGTACTGATCGGCATGACCGGCCAGAATGCTGCTGACGTCCAATGTCAGACCACCTTGGCTGGTCGTCGGGAAGTTGTCGCCGCCGAAGTTGTAGACGACGGTGGGGTTGCCATTGACGACATCGATGGCAAAGCCGCCTCGGCCCAGCGGGTCGACAACCTGCAGCGCCGGCGCGCCCGCGACGCTGGACGACAGGCTGTTGGCAAACTGGTAGACCGCCACTGGATCCGGCGCGGCCTGTGCCGCGCCCCAGCCGGCCAGCACGAGCAGCGGCAGCGTCATGCGATGGATGAAAGCGAGCATCTCAGGACCTTTCGTTCTGCTGATTGCCGCATCGCCGCATGCTGGCGTCAACCCCTCATCCCTGGGAAGGCTATGCGGTCGGCATCACTTCATCTCCGTCATCGCCCCGTACACCAGGTTGCGCAGGATGGGCCGGTACAGCACACGCTGCTTCGGGCTCTGCATCATGAAAACGGTGATCAGGTCGCTGGCCGGGTCCACCCACATCGCGGTGCCGCCGGCGCCGCCCCAGTTGTATTCACCCACCGCGCCGATGCTGCCGGCCTCACCGGCCTGGGTGCGCACGCCGAAGCCCAGGCCGAAGCCGTAGCCTGGGCCGGGCAGGTACAGCGGTGTGCGCAGCACCTGCGGGCCGAGGTGGTTGCTGGTCATGTACTCCACGGTGCGCGGGCTCAGGTAGCGCCGGCCGTCGAGCTGGCCGCCGTTGCGCAGCATCAGCAGGAAGCGGGCGTAGTCGGGCGCGGTGCTGACCATGCCGCCACCGCCGCTCTCCATCTTCTGCACCTGGCGCGGGTCGCCCACCACCGCGCCCACGCCGATGGTGCGGTCGTCGGCAAAAGGCTCGGCAATGCGCGCCTGGCGCGCCGCCTCGGGCACGTAGAAGCTGGTGTCGGGCATGCCCAGCGGGTCGGTCAGGCGCTGCTTCAGGTGCGCGCCCAGGGTCTGGCCGCTGACGACCTCGATCACCCGGCCCAGCACGTCGGTGGCATTGCTGTAGTCCCAGGTGCTGCCGGGCTGGAAGGCCAGCGGCATCTTCGCGATCAGTTCGGCGAAGTCGGCGTTGCTCAGCTCGCCGCGGGTGCCGACGTTGTTGTCGACGTACATCTTCTTGACCAGCCCGGGGCCGAAGAAGCCGTAGGTCAGGCCCGAGGTGTGGCGCAGCAGGTCCTGCACCGTCATCGGCCGCAGCGGGGCGACGAGGTCCAGCGTCTTGTTGCCGGCCGCATCGGTTTTCTCGACGCCGACCTTCACGTTGGCAAAGGCGGGGATGTAGGTCGCCACCGGCGCTTCCAGCAGCAGCTTGCCCTCTTCGACCAGCATCATCGCGGCGACGCTGACGATGGGCTTGGTCATCGAGTAGATGCGGAAGATGTCGTCGAAGGCCATCGGCGTGGCCGCATCGGGGCGGCGGTTGCCCACGCTCTCGACATAGGCCACCTTGCCGCGGCGCAGCACCATCACCACCGCGCCGGGGATGCGCTTGGCCGCCACTTCGGCGCGCAGCCAGTCGCCGATGCGCGACAGGCGTTGCGGCGACAGGCCCAGCTCGGCCGGTGCGGCGCTGGCGATGCCCTGCGCGCGCACCGCAGGCGCCCAGCCCAGGGTGCTGCCGGCCAGCAGGGCGGTGCCGGCACGCAGCAGCTGGCGGCGGCCGGGCAGGGCGGCGGGCGGGGTCGGGGTGGCGGCGATGGGCATGCGGTGTCTCCAGTGGTTGTTGTGCGGCGATGCTGGGCGGCCGGCCGGGGGGGTGCTGTCGCCTGCGCGACCGGGGTGGCATGGCCGGATGCCCGCAAAGCCGCGCTTCCGCAAATAAGAAGCCCCGGCTTGCGCTGGCCCGGGTGGGCTGCGCCGTGCCGCTGGCACACTGCGCCCGCCATCCCGAAGGAGCCCCCGTGTCCAGTCCCAGCCGCCTGTCCCGCCGCCACCTGCTGCAAGCCGCCGCGGCCGGCGTCGCACCCACCAGCTTCGCCCCGGCCGCCTTTGCGCAGGCCGGTTTCCCCAGCAAGCCGATCAAGTTCATCGTCGCCTTCCCGCCCGGTGGTGCCACCGACCTGGTCGGCCGGTTGATCGCCAACAAGCTGCAGGAGGCCTGGGGCCAGAACGTGGTGGTGGAGAACAAGGCCGGCGCCAGCGGCATGATCGGCAGCAGCGAGGTGATGCGCGCCCCGGCCGACGGCCACACGGCCTTGGTGACGATCACCACCCACATCCAGAACTCCGCCATCTTCGCCAAGGTGCCCTACGACCCGCTGAAGGACTTCGAGCCGGTCTCGCAGATCTGCCTGTCGTACCTGGTGCTGGTGGTCAAGCCCGACTTCCCGGCCAGCAACCTCAAGGACTTCATCGCCCTGGTCAAGGCCAACCCGGGCAAGTACAGCTTCGGCTCGTTCGGCACCGGCTCGTCCTCGCACATCGTCGGCGAGACCTTCGCCCGCAAGGCCGGGCTGGACATGGCCCATGTGCCCTACAAGGGCTCGGCCCTGATGCTGACCGACCTGCTCGGCGGCCAGGTGCCGCTGGCCTGGGCCGACGTGAGCACCGCCACCCAGCACATCGCCGCCGGCAAGCTCAAGCCGCTGGCGGTGACGGGCGAGCGCCGCGCGCCGCTGCTGGCGCAGGTGCCTACGCTGCTGGAGCTGGGCTTCCCCGGCTTCGAGCCGCTGGGCTGGGTCGGCATCCTGCTGCCGGCGCGCACGCCCAAGGCCATCGTCGACAAGTACTCGGACACGATCGTCAAGATCGTCAAGATGCCCGACGTGCGCGCCCGGCTCTACGAGCAGACGCTGATGCCGGTGGGCGACAACGCCGCGTCCTTCGCCCGCACCCTCAAGCGCGACATGGGCCTGTGGCAGAACATCGTGACGACGGCGGGGATCAAGCCGCAGTGAGCGGCGGGGCTGCCACGTTCAGTGGTAGTCCTCGTCGCGCTGGTGGCGCACCGCCAGCACCAGCACCTGCGTCGGGCTGACGATCTCGTACAGCGCGACATGGCCGGTGGTGCCGAACGGGACGATCAGTTCGCGCCGTGTGCTGCGACGGCCTGCCTTGCGGAAGCTGTAAAGCGTGGCGGCCAGGTGTCGGTGCGCGGTGGCGTAGATGCTGTCGACGGCTTCCTGAGCAGCGATCAGGTCTTCGGCAGTTTCGGCGCGCTCCAGCAGAAATCGCAGCAGGCGTTTGAGATCGTCGCGGGTTGCGCTGTTGAACCGGACATCGAACATCAGGCGCCGCGTTCAAGGCGCTTCAACAGTTGCTGGCGCCGGGCCTCCACCATGCCACGCAACTCCGCCACCACTTCGTCGGTCGAGTACGACACGCCCGTGCGCTGGTACTCCGCCCAGGACGCGTCGCCGCGCGCGTGGAACTCGTTCTGCACCCGGCGGTACTCGACCGCGTTGCGCACCGAGGTCTTGACGAATTCGGACAGCGTCTCGCCCTGGCGCAGCACCGACTCCAGCTCGGCACGCAGTTCGGGCTCGACACGGACCTGGGGCAGCACGGCGGTTTTCATGCGGCCAGTGTGCTGCGTTTGCGTTGCAAGCGACCGCCGTGGCGTTCAGTCGGCGTACACCCCCGCCCCCTTGATCACCGGCCCCCAGCGCTCGGTCTCCTGCTTCAGCCAGCTGCGCAGGCCCTCGGGCGTGAGCTTGCTGTCGGGCACGAACTCGGCGCCGAGTTCGGTCATGCGCTGCACCACGGTCGGGTCCTTCAGCGCGGCGCGCAGGGCGGTGGCGAACTTCTCGGTGGCGTCCTTCGGCGTGCCCTTGGGCGCGTAGATGCCGTGCCACACCACCACGTCGAGCCCTTCAGGCCCTGCTCGGCCAGGGTGGGCGCGTCGGGCAGCACCTTGATGCGGTCTTTCGTGGTGACGCCGAAGAACTTCACCGTGCCGGCCTTGATGTGCGGCATGGTCTGCGTGGTCTGGTCGCACAGCACGTCGACCTGGCCGCCCAGCAGGGCCTGGAAGGCCGGCCCGGCGCCGCTGTAGGGCACGGTGGTCAGGTCCGCGCCCACGGCCTGGCGGAACACCATGCCGCAGAGGTGGCTCACCGCGCCCAGGCCGGCATGGGCCAGGTTGATCTTGTCGCCCTTGCTCTTCAGGTAGGCCAGCAGTTCGGGGAAGTTGTTGGCCGGCAGGTCCTTGCGGCCGAGCAGGGTCATCGGCACGTCGATGACCTGGCTGACATGCTCGAAGTCGGTCTGCGGGTTGTAGGGCAGCTTGCGGTACAGCGTCGGTGCGGTGGCCATGCCGTTGTGGTGGATCAGCAGGGTGTAGCCGTCGGGCGCGGCGCGCTTGACATGGTCGGCCGCCAGCGTGCCGCCCGCGCCCACCTTGTTCTCGACCACCACGGTCTGGCCCAGGCTCTTGCTCATCACGCCGCCCAGGGTGCGGGCGACGATGTCCGTGGGGCCGCCGGCGGCAAACGGCACCACCAGGGTGATCGGCCGCGTGGGGTAGCTCTGGGCCAGGGCCGGTTGAACGACCAGCGCAGCCAGCGCGGTGGCAGCCAGGACGAAGCGGCGGGTGAGCGTGGACATGGTCGACGGGCACGAAAGGTGGAAGAGGACAGTCTGTGTGCCCCGGCCCACCCGGCCGGCCGATGCCGGCTTTCCCTCAGGAACCGGCGGCCTGCCGCCGCCGCGCCCGCCGCTGCAGCGCCTGCATGCCCAGGAACAGCGCGGTGCTGAAGACGATCATCAGCGTGGCCACCGCCGTCAGCGCAGGGGTGATGCTGTCGCGCAGGCCGCTGAACATCTCGCGCGGCAGGGTGCGCTGGCCGGGGCCGGCGATCAGCAGGGCCACCACCACGTCGTCGAAGCTGGCGGCGAACGCGAACAGCCCGCCCGAGCCCAGCGCCGGGGCGATGGCCGGCAGCGTGATGCGGCCGAAGGTGGTGGCCGGCGAGGCGCCGCAGGCTGCGGCGGCGCGGGCCAGGTTCGGGTCCAGCAGCTCCAGTGCGGTGAGCACCGGCACCACGACGAAGGGCACGGCGATCACCGTGTGCACCAGCACCAGGCCGGTGAAGCTGGCGGTGAGCGCCAGCGGCGCCAGGAAGAAATAGGCGCCCACCGCGACCAGGATGGTCGGCACGATCATCGGGCTGAGCATCAGCAGCTTCAGCGCGCCCACCAGCGGCCCGCGCTGGCGCGCCAGGCCCAGGGCCGCCAGCGTGCCCAGCACCAGCGCCAGCGCGGTGGCCAGCACGCCCACCAGCAGCGAGTTGCCCAGCGCCTGCAGCCACTTGCCGCCGCCCAGCACCTCGGCATACCAGCGCAGCGACCAGCCTGGCAGCGGGTAGCTGAGGAAGCTGCCGCTGGAGAAGCTCAGCGGCACGATGGCAGCGATGGGCACCAGCAGGAAGGCCAGCACCGCCGCGCACCAGCCGCGGAACAGCCAGCGGGCGATCATCGCGGGTCCTCGGTCAACAGCGCCGCGACGCTGGCCATGTCGTGGGCGATCGCGTCGGCGCCGGCGCCCAGCAGCCGGCCGGCCGGCGTCATCGCCGCAAAGCCGATGGCGCGCATGCCGGCGGCCTTGGCGGCGGTGATGCCGGTGGGTGTGTCCTCGACCACCGTGGTGCGCGCCGGGTCGGCGCCCAGCGTGCGGGCGGCCAGCAGGAACAGGTCGGGCGCCGGCTTCGGATGGGCCACGTCGTCGGCGGTGAAGATGCGCCCGGCGAAGCGCGGCGCCAGGCCGGTGTGGCCGAGCGTGAAGTCGACCTTCTTCAGGTTGCCGTTGCTGGCCACGCAGTACGGGCGCCGGCCTTCCAGCGCGTCGAGCACCGCGTCGACACCGGCCACCGTGGTCAGCCCGGCGCGGAACGCCTCGCGCGTGCGCCGGCCCATCTCGGGCAGGAAGTCGGGCGGCAGTTCACCGCCCAGCAGCGCGGTCAGCTGCACCAGGCCAGTGGCCATGGACTGGCCGATGAAGCGGTCGATGGCTTCCGCGAACGGCAGGTCGACGCCATGCTCGGCCAGCATGTCGACCACCACCCGGTGGGTGATGCGCTCGCTGTCGACCAGCACGCCGTCGCAATCAAAAATGACCATGTCCTGTTTTCCGCAACCTCAGCCCATCGCCATCACACGGCCGCCCGACAGCTTGTGCGCCGCCGCGTACAACACGCCGGTGGTGGCCAGCAGCAGCAGGCCCAGCGCGGCGGCCAGGCCCCAGTTGCCGGTGTCGGTGGTGTAGGTGGCGACGAAGGCCGACAGCATCTGGTCGGCGCCGCCGCCCACCAGGGCCGGCGTGATGTAGTAGCCCAGCGCCAGGATGAAGACCATCAGCGAGCCCGCCGCCACGCCCGGCGCGGCCAGCGGCAGGTAGACGCGGCGGAAGGCCAGCCCCGGCGGCGCGCCCAGGCTGGTGGCCGCACGCAGGTACTGCGGCGGGATGTCCTTGAGCACCGTGTACAGCGGCAGGATCATGAACGGCAGCAGCACATGCGTCATCGCCACCAGCACGCCGCTGCGGTTGTAGAGCAGGGCCAGCGGCTCGGTGATCAGGCCCAGCTTGAGCAGCAGGCTGTTGACCATGCCCTCCTTCTGCAGCACCACCACCCAGGCGGCGGTGCGCACCAGCAGCGAGGTCCAGAACGGCAGCAGCACCAGCACCAGCAGCCAGTCGGCCGTGCGCGCCGTCACCTGCGTCAGCAGCAGCGCCACCGGAAAGCCCATCACCAGGCACAGCAGGGTGACGCTCAGGCTGATGCCCAGCGTGCGGCCCAGCACTTCGAGGTAGATGCGGTTCGACTCCTCCGCCCGCACGATGGCGCCACCCGCGTCGCGTGCCAGGTCGACCGAGGCCAGCAGGTAGTAGGCCGACACCGGCCCCTGCGCCCGCTGCACCGCGGCGAAGAAGGCGGGGCTCGCCAGCGGCGGGTCGACCTCGGCGAAGAAGGCGGCGTCGAAGCGCAGGTCGGGCGACGCATTGCCGGCCGCGCGCGCGGCGCGCATCAGCGTGCTGCGCACGCCGTTGACCTCGTAGTTCAGCCGCCGCGCCGCGTCGGCCAGCGTCTGCGCTTCACGTGCAGCCACCAGGTCCTGCGCGAAGGCCGGCCACAGCGCGGCGGGCAGCGGCTGCGGCGCCTGCCAGCCGACCAGCGCGGCCAGCGTCTTCGGCAGCGCCCGTGGCACCTCGGCCTCGCGCACCGCCAGCGACAGCAGCCAGGCGATCGGCACGACGAAGAACACCAGCAGGAAGCCGGCGAGCGGCGTGGCGAGCAGCAGGCGTGGGCGCATCAAGCTTTCCCGTGGCCGACCACGGCCACGGGCGCGCCGATGTTGGAGTCGGCGTGCCGGGCCGCCGGGCCGCCCCAAGGCCCGGCATGGCCCCCTCGGGGGGCGGACGATGAGCGCGCGTCAGCGCGCAAGCCGGCCGGGGGCACCATTTACTTGCCGCTCCATTTCGCCCAGCGTTCCGCCAGCTTGTCGCCGTTGTCGATCCAGAACTTCGGGTCTTCGGCGAAGGCCTGCTTGTGGATGTCGGGGTTGGTGGGCAGTTCGCCCATCAGGCTCTTGTCGACCAGGGGCGCGGCGGCCGCGGCGGTGACGCCGTAGCGCACGTACTTGGGCAGCTTGGCCTGGTTCTCGGGCCGGCCCATGAACTCGACCAGCTTCTCGGCATTGGCCTTGTTCGGCGTGCCCTTCATGATGACCCAGCTGTCCATGGTGTACGGCGTGTCCTTCCACACCATCCTGAAGTTCTTCTTGTCCTTCTCGTTGGCGGCGGTGATGCGGCCGTTGTAGGCGGTGGTGAACACCACGTCGCCCGCGGCCAGCATCTGCGGCGGCTGGGCGCCGCTCTTCCAGAACACTAGGTCGGCCTTGATCGTGTCCAGCTTCCTGAACGCGCGCTCCACGCCTTCGGCCGTGCGCAGGGTCTTGTAGACATCCTTGGACGGCACGCCGTCGGCGATCAGCGCCACCTCCAGGTTCCACTTCGCGCCGTTGCGCATCGCGCGCTTGCCGGGGAATTTCTTGCTGTCGAAGAAATCGGCCCAGCCGCTGGGTGCGGTCTTGGTCTTGTCGCCGTCGTAGGCCAGCACCAGGTTGTAGATGATGGCGCCCACGCCGCAGGCGTGCACCGTGCCGGGCAGGTAGCGCGATGCGCCGCCGATCTTGGCCACGTCGAGCTTCTCGTACAGGCCCTCGTCGCAGCCCACCTCCAGCTCGTCGGCCTCCACCTGCACCACGTCCCAGGTGTTGTTGCCGCCCTTGATCTTGGTGCGCAGCACGCCCAGGCCGCCGTCCCAGGCCTCGTCCAGCAGCTTGGTGCCGGCGGCATTGAAGGGCTTGAAGAAGACTTCCTTCTGCCCGTCCTGGTAGGCCCCGCCCCAGCTCACCACGGTCAGGTCGCGTTGGGCATGGGCCGCACCGGCCGCCAGCGTCAGCACCGCCAGGGCGGCCAGGGTCGTCGTCGTCTTCCTCGTCATCGCGCTCTCCTCGGGTTTGAACCTGTTCGTGGAATGGTGCCGCTCAGGCTGCAAACAGCCAGGCATGCTGGGGATCGAAGGCCAGCGCCAGCGGCTGGCCGGGACGCAGGTCATCTGGCAGGGCGCCCGGCGCCAGCTTGGCGAACCAGGCGGCATCGGCCTCGGCCGCGCCGTCGAGCCTCACCACCAGGCGCCAGTGGTCGCCCAGGTGGATGGCGTCGAGCACGGTGGCGTCGAGCCGGTTCACGTGGTCGTCGGCGCGTGCCGGGCGCAAGTGCTCGGGCCGCACGCACAGCGTGGCAGCGCCCGCCTGCGATCCAGCCGCCGGCCGGCCCTGCAGTCGCAGGCCGCCGGCACTGCGCAGGCCACCTGTGCCATCGGCCTGGCCGGCCAGGTGGTTGTTGTCGCCGATGAAGCCGGCGACGAACACATCGGCCGGCGCGTCGTACAGCGCCTGCGGGGGGGCCAGCTGCACGATGCGGCCGTGGTTGAACACGGCCACGCGGTCCGACAGCGTCATCGCCTCGGCCTGGTCGTGGGTGACGAAGACCATGGTCACGCCCAGCTCGCGGTGCAGGCGGCGGATCTCCAGCTGCATTTCCTCGCGCAGCTTCTTGTCCAGCGCCGACAGCGGCTCGTCCATCAGCACCACGCGCGGCTCGAAGACCAGCGCCCGCGCCAGCGCCACGCGTTGCTGCTGCCCGCCCGACAGCTGCACCGGCCGGCGCTCGCCCAGGTGGCCCAGGCGCACCGTGTCCAGCGCCTGCTGCACCTTGGCGGCGATGGTGGCCGCCGGCCACTTCCGCACCTGCAGCGGAAAGGCCACGTTCTGCGCCACCGTCATGTGCGGGAACAGGCTGTAGCTCTGGAACACCACGCCCATGCCGCGCTGGTGCGGCGGCAGGCGCTCGATGGGCTGGCCGTCGAGCAGGATGTGGCCGCTGGTGGGCTGCTCGAAGCCGGCCAGCAGCATCAAGGTGCTGGTCTTGCCCGACCCCGAGGGCCCGAGCAAGGTGAGGAACTCCCCGGCCTCGATGGCCAGCGACACGCTGTCGACCGCCGGCGCCGAGGCGCCGGGGTACAGCTTGCTCAAGCGTTGAAGTTCGATCAGCGCCATCGACTGCGCGCCTGTTCCGGTGTTGTGTCAGGCCAGGACGACCTGCGGAGACGCTAGCAAGCCCCGGGCCGCGAACTCACGCCGCACGCATCCAGGCCAGCGTGTCGTCCAGCGCCAGCTTGGTCTTCGCCAGCAGCTCGTCGACCTCGGCCTCGCTGATCACCAGCGGCGGCGAGAAGGCGATGATGTCGCCGCCCAGCACGCGCAGGATCAGCCCGTGCGCCTGGGCACGCTTCACCAGGTAGGCGCCGACGCCGCGCTTGGGGTCGAAGGGCTTGCGGCTCGCCGGGTCCTCGGCCAGTTCCAGGGCGCCGATCAGGCCCAGGCCGCGCGCCTCGCCCACCAGCGGGTGGTCGCCCAGCTGGCGGATGCCGGCCTGCAGCCGCGGCGCCACCTTCTGCACATGGCCGATGACGTCGTCATCGGTGTAGATGCGCAGCGTCTCCAGCGCCACCGCGCAGGCCAGCGGGTGGCCTGAGTAGGTGTAGCCGTGGCCGAAGGTGCCGATGGCCGCACTGGCATCGGCCACCACCTGGTAGACCGCGTCGCTGACGAACAAGGCCGACATCGGCACGTAGGCCGACGTGAGCATCTTCGCCACCGTCAGCATGTCGGGCTGGATGCCGAACACGTGGGTGCCGAAGGGTTGGCCCAGGCGCCCGAAGCCGGTGATCACCTCGTCGGCGATCAGCAGGATGTCGTTCTTCTTCAGCACCGCCTGCATGCGGCGGAAGTAGTCGGCCGGCGGAATGACCACGCCGCCCGCACCCTGCACCGGCTCGGCGATGAAGGCGGCGATGGTGTCCGCGCCCTCGACGGCGATCAGGTCCTCCAGCTCCTTGACCAGGCGGTCGACGAACTGCGCTTCAGTCTCGCCCGCCAGGCCATTGGCATAGAAGTGCGGCGCGCTGACCCGCAGGATGCCCGGCAGCGGCAGGCCGAAGTGCTGGTGCATCGTCGCCAGGCCCGACATCGACGCCGCAGCCGCGGTGACGCCGTGGTAGCCCTTCTGCCGCGCGATGATCTTGAACTTGCCCGGCTTGCCGCGGGCGCTGTTGTAGTAGCGCACCAGCTTGAAGGCGGTGTCGTTGGATTCGCTGCCCGAGTTGGCGAACAGCACCCGGCCGCGCTGCAGCTCGGGCGTGGGCGCCCACTGCATCAGCGTCTTCACCAGGTCCGTCACCGGCCCCGGCACCTTGCCGGAGAACGCGTGGTAGTACGGCAGCTGCAGCATCTGCCGGTGCGCCGCATCGGCCAGGCGCTTCTCGCTGAAGCCCAGCGATGCGCACCACAGCCCGGCCATGCCCTCCAGGTAGCGGTTGCCGTGCTCGTCGATCACATGCACGCCGTCGCCGCCGGTGATCACCAGCGGCCCGTCCTGCTCCAGCTGGCGCAGCTGGGTGTACGGATGCAGGTGGTGGGCGATGTCGCTTCGGGCGGCGGCGGTGACGTCGGGGGTGGCGACAGGGCGCATGGCACACGTGTGAAAGTCGACTTGCCGACCATGATATGCGGCGCTGTCGGCCGGATCAGTCCAGGAAAGTCCAGGTGTCGGCGCCGTCGAAGTGGCGCACGGGCACGCCCTGCACCAGCGCGGGGTCGAAGTTGTTCAGGTTCACGCCATGCCTGCTGCCGGGTTGCGGGTCCAGCGGCTCCCAGTGGGTGGCCAAGCCGCAGGTCCTGCAGCGCACCGTGCGCAGCGTCCGGTCGCCCCAGATGTAGGCCTCGGTGTGTTCAGGATGACCCTGCACGTCGACCGTGCCGAATTCGTAATACGCCCACAGCCCGCCCAGCCGCCGGCAGATGGAGCAGTTGCAGCGGGTGGCCTTCTCGGGTGCCTGCGGCAGGGTGAGGCGCACGGCGCCGCAGTGGCAGCTGCCTTGCAGGGAGCTGATGGGGTCGACAGCGGTCTCGGACATCGGACGTGCTCCTGAAGATCGAATCAGTCTACGGCCCGGCTGCTTGCGGTTTCCGACCGTGTAGGCTTCCATCAAACCAAACCCACCCGACAGGAGACCCCGACATGTCCGACGCACTGTGGCGCTGGCCCGCGCACCAACTCACCGCCGCCATCCGTGCCGGCGCGGTCTCGGCTCGCGAGGCGGCGACGTCCGCCCTGGACCGCGTGCAGGCCGTCAACCCGGCGCTCAACGCCATCGTCGACCTGCTGCCTGACGAGGCGCTGGCCGCGGCCGCCGCCGCCGATGCCGCCCGCCGGCGCGGTGAGCCGCTGGGCCCGCTGCACGGCGTGCCGGTGACGGTGAAGGTCAACGTCGACATGCGCGGCCGCGCCACCACCAACGGCGTGGTGGCGTTCAAGGACAACATCGCCACCGACGACAGCCCGGTGGTGGCCAACCTGCGGCGCGCCGGGGCGGTGATCATCGGCCGCACCAACACGCCGGCGTTCTCGGTGCGCTGGTTCACCGACAACGCCCTGCATGGCCGCACGCTCAACCCCTGGTCCAAGGCGCACACGCCGGGCGGGTCCAGCGGCGGGGCGTCGTCGGCCGTGGCTGCCGGCATGGGCGCCATCGCGCATGGCAACGACCTGGCCGGGTCGGTGCGCTACCCGGCCTACTGCACCGGCGTCTACGGACTGCGGCCGTCGTTCGGCCGGGTGCCCGCCTACCTGCCCAGTGCCAAGGATGAGCGGCCACTCTCGATGGCCATGATGTCGGTGCAGGGCCCGCTGGCCCGCCATGTGGCCGACCTGCGCCTGGCCCTGGCGGCCATGAGCCCCGGCGACGCGCGCGACCCCTGGTGGGTGCCCGTGCCGCTGCAGGGCCCGGCGCTGCCGCGGCCGCTGCGCGTGGCGCTGACGGTGAACTGCCACGGCGCGCCGGCCGACCCGGCGGTGGTGGCCGCGGTGCGCCAGGCCGGCGCCTGGCTGGCCGACGCGGGCTATGTGGTCGAGGAGGTGGAGCCGCCCGACATGGCCGAGGCCCACCGCCTGTGGAACCTGGTCGCCAACGACGAGGCGCGCTTCTTCATGTGGCCCGCCATCGAGGCCCTGGGCGACGAGGGCGTGCGCAAGTCCTTCGGCTGGATGCTGGCCGACTCCCCGGTGCTGGACCACGCGGCCCACCTGCAGGCCTTCGCCCGCCGCAGCACGCTGATCCGCCGCTGGCAGCAGTTCATGGAGCGCTACCCGCTGGTGCTGGGCCCGGTGTCCGGCGAGCCGCCGTTCCCCTGGGGCCTGGACGTGGAGAGCGCAGAGACCATGGCCCGCGTGCTGCGCGCCCAGGAATCGCAGTTCGCGCTGCCGCTGCTGGGGCTGCCCGGCCTGTCCGTGCCCACCGGCATGGCCGGCCCGGTGCCGATGGGCGTGCAGCTGACGGCGCCGCGGTTCCGGGAAGATTTGCTGTTCGACGCGGCCGAGGTGATCGAGGCGCGGTGTCCGGCGATGACGCCGGTGGATCCGCGGTGAAGATGGTGTGTTGACGATCTGTATCCAATTGAATACATTCGTTCAGGTTCGCCGTTATCCAGATGAATTTGTGTCCAAGCCACCCAAGCCCTTGAAACTGGTTGCGTTTGATGCAGCACGTTATCTGAACGACGATGAAGGAGTCGCAGAGTACATGACCGCTGTGCTTGAAGCAAATGATCATGATCTTCTGCTGTTGGCCCTGGGTGATGTGGCCCGCGCCAAAGGAATGGCGCAAGTGGCGAAGGATGCGGGGCTGGGTCGGGAAAGCCTTTACAAGGCGCTTGCGCCTGGGGCAAAACCTCGCTTTGAAACCGTCATGAAGGTTGCGCGCGCGCTCGGCGTCAAGTTCACTGCGCGGCAGGTGTAGATCGAATCTGCGGCGGCTGACTGAATCACATCAAGAATTCACGTTTCAGCATATAACCGAAAGACTACGAAATGAGCGTTAAAGTCAATCAGTGCCTAGTCTCGCCGACAAAGCATCCGAAGTTTACTGCTGATGTTGGGGATATGGTCCTTGTTAGGGTTGATCAAGGCCGCTTTGCTGAAGTTGAGATAGTTTTAATTCTTGGAAATCGAGTCGATTGCGTTGATCCGATGGGCAATCGGATTGAAATTCAGGCAGATGAAATTCTTGCTCTTTGCGTTTAAAATGAAAAGTGTTCTTTATGCGTTTGTGCTGATCTGTGTTGCAAACGTTGCAAACGCTCAAGATATCTATCGCTGTACTAGTGCATCTGGCTTGACGGCGTATCAGGATCACCCTTGTGCACAAGCCACTACAAACGCAGGCAACGGAGCTAACGCAGGGAATCCTCGAATACGCGTAATCTCGGAGCTTAAAATAAATGCATTGCGGGTTCGCCAAGTTCGTGTCCAACATGCCCAGTGCAAATCTGGGTGGTACGATCATCTAGAACTTGTTGGGCCGATTGGCCCCGATTCCTCAGAAGTTGTGGATCGCGTATTGGAAAAGCTTCCTCGCTGCGGACACAAGAATTCGCCAGATTCGTTTGCTCCAATCGTGTATCTCGTTTCTGGTGGTGGTGAGCTGGAGCATGGCTACAAGCTCGGGCACACTCTTCGGAAATATGGTGCTCAGACCATCGTGCCGCCGCGTGAGGTCTGCGCGTCGGCTTGTGCAGTAGCATTCTTGGGTGGCCAATATCGAACGATTGACACGGAGGGTCAACTGCTTTTTCACTCGCCATATTTGAAGACGGGCGACGCAGTGTACTGCCCAGGGAAAGACCAGATGGTGGGCCTTCGGCAATATTTTGTTCAGTATCTCGGGGCGAAAGACGGCCAATTCTTATTCGAGCGAACGATGACTTTTTGCAGTCAGCGCGCTGGCTGGGCCATCAACAGCGACGCCGCGAGGCTCTTCGGCATCACAACCAACTAGGGCTATCAACAACGCCGACCAACTGCGCGATATCAGGGGCCGTGCGCACGGCTCCAATCGCTTGTGCTAGCCGGCAGGCCAGTAGTCACCCAAGGCGCACAAACGGCTCAGCCGCTGTGCGCCCCGCATGCCCGCATGCCCGCACACGCTCAATCCACGTGCGCAGGCCGCTGTCCATCAGGCAGCCTCTCCGGTCAGGCCTTCGCCGCAAACCCCAGCACCGCCTTGGTCTCCAGGAACTCGCCGAACGCGTGCTCCCCCCACTCGCGCCCATTGCCCGACTGCTTGAAGCCGCCGAACGGGGCCATCAGGTCGGGGGCGGCGCTGTTCAGGTTGACCTGGCCGGCGCGCAGGCGCGATGCCACCTTGCGGGTGGCTTCCGGGTCGGCGCCCGACACGTAGGCGGCCAGGCCGTAGGGCGTGTCGTTGGCAATGGCCACGGCCTCGTCGACCGTGTCGTAGCCCAGGATGGACACCACCGGGCCGAAGATCTCCT
>CALMIF010000208.1 GCA_937864045.1 uncultured Aquabacterium sp.
TCGACTCGGCGCCGGTCATCAGCGTGGCGATGCGGTCCAGGCCGAAGGCCAGGCCGCCGTGCGGCGGCGCGCCGTACTGCAGCGCGTCGAGCAGGAAGCCGAACTTCACCTTCTGCTCTTCCGGCGTGATCTTCAGCGCGTCGAACACCTTGGCCTGCACATCGGCGCGGTGGATCCGCACCGAGCCGCCGCCGATCTCCCAGCCGTTGAGCACCATGTCATAGGCCTTGGCGATGCACTTGCCCGGGTCGGTGGTCATGAAGTCCTCATGGCCGTCCTTCGGGGCGGTGAACGGATGGTGCACCGCCACCCAGCGGTCGCTGTCCTCGTCGTGCTCGAACATCGGGAAGTCGACCACCCACAGCGGCGCCCACTTGTCCTCGAACAGGCCGTGGCTGCGGCCGAACTCGCTGTGGCCGATCTTCACGCGCAGCGCGCCCAGGGCGTCGTTGACGACCTTGGCCTTGTCGGCGCCGAAGAAGATCAGGTCGCCGTTGCAGGCACCGGTGCGCGCCAGCGTCTGCTCCAGCGCGGCGTCGCTCAGGTTCTTCACGATCGGGCTCTGCAGGCCGTCGCGGCCCTTGGCCATGTCGTTGACCTTGATCCAGGCCAGGCCCTTGGCACCGTAGATCTTGACAAACTCGGTGTAGGCGTCGATCTCGCCACGGCTCATCTCGCCGCCGGCGGGCACGCGCAGCGCGGCCACGCGGCCGGTCGGGCTGTTGGCCGGCGTGCTGAAGACCTTGAACTCGACGGCCTTCATCACGTCGGTCAGCTCGGTGAATTCCAGCTTCACGCGCAGGTCGGGCTTGTCCGAGCCGTACTTGTGCATCGCGTCGGCATAGGTCATCTCGGCGTAGACCGGCAGTTCCAGGTTCATCGTCTTGCGGAAGACGGTGCGGATCATGGCCTCGGTGATGGCGCGGATCTCGTGCTCGTCCAGGAAGCTGGTCTCCAGGTCGATCTGCGTGAACTCGGGCTGGCGGTCGGCGCGCAGGTCCTCGTCGCGGAAGCACTTGGTGATCTGGTAGTAGCGGTCGAAGCCCGCCACCATCAGCAGCTGCTTGAACAGCTGGGGCGACTGCGGCAGCGCGAAGAACTGGCCGTCGTGCACGCGGCTGGGCACCAGGTAGTCGCGCGCGCCCTCGGGCGTGCTCTTGGTCAGCATCGGCGTCTCGATGTCGATGAAGCCCTGCTCGTCGAGGAACTTGCGCACCTCGATGGCCGCCTTGTAGCGCAGCATCAGGTTCTTCTGCATCTGCGGGCGGCGCAGGTCCAGCACGCGGTGGGTCAGGCGCACCGTCTCGCTGAGGTTGTCGTCGTCGAGCTGGAAGGCCGGCGTCACGCTGGCGTTCAGCACCTCCAGCGTGTGCGCCAGCACCTCGATCTTGCCGCTGACCAGGTTGGCGTTGTGCGTGCCCTCGGGGCGCGCGCGCACCACGCCGGTGACCTTCAGGCAGAACTCGTTGCGCACGCCCTCGGCGGCCTTGAACATCTCGGGCCGGTCGGGGTCGCAGACGATCTGCACCAGCCCCTCGCGGTCGCGCAGGTCGACGAAGATCACGCCGCCGTGGTCGCGCCGGCGGTGGGCCCAGCCCATCAGGGTGACGGTCTGGCCCAGCAGCGCCTCGCTGACGAGGCCGCAATAGGTGGTACGCATGGGTGAAAGCTCCGGTGTTGAAGCCACGGCGCCTGGCCCGGTTGACGGGGCGGCAGTGGCCGGGCGGAAGATTCGCGGGAAGGGGTGGATGCGGCGTTGGGGCCGGTGCGGCAGCCCTCAGGACCAGGCGCTGGTGCCGTGTGCGCCCGGCCCCGTCAATTTCGGGGCGCGGCGGCGACCGGCAGGGGCCGCGGCGGGGCGGGCGGCGGCGGCACCACCACGCCCATCGAGATGATGTACTTCAGCGCCTCGTCCACGCTCATCTGCAGCGGCCGAACCGCCGTGCGCGGCATCATCAGGAAGAAACCGCTGGTGGGGTTGGGCGTGGTCGGCACGTACAGGCTGACATGCTCGCCGTTCAGGTGGCTGGCCACCTCGCCGCCGGGCTTGCCGGTGACGAAGGCGATGGTCCAGCTGCCGGCGTGCGGGTACTGCACCAGCACCGCCTCGCGGAAGGCGTTGCCGCTGCTGGAGAACAGCGTGTCCGAAACCTGCTTGACCGAGCTGTAGATGCTCTTGACGATGGGGATGCGCGACAGCAGCCTGTCCCACTGGCGCACCCACCACTGGCCGAAGATGTTGGTGACGAACACCCCGGTGGCCAGCAGCAGGAAGGCCATCACCAGCACGCCCAGGAAGGGCACGCGGCGCAGCGCCTCGATCGAACCGTCGGCACCCGGCGGCAGCACATGCTGGCCGATGGTCAGCAGCCACGAGAACACCCCGTCCATCAGGCCCAGCAGCCACAGCAGCACCC
Organism: uncultured Aquabacterium sp.; assembly: GCA_937864045.1. Lineage (GTDB taxonomy): Bacteria > Pseudomonadota > Gammaproteobacteria > Burkholderiales > Burkholderiaceae_C > Pseudaquabacterium. The sequence goes on from CALMIF010000208.1 coordinate 2,418, forward strand.
AGATGGTGATCGCCAGCGGCAGCCAGACCAGCAGGCCGGCGATGATGTACTTTTTCACTCGGTGGCTTTCGGGGGGCGGCCTGCGCGGGGGTCAATGGCAGGCGCAGGAGCCGCCGCAAGGCGTGGCCGACGCGCTGGCTGCGGCCGGGGCGTCGCCGCCACTGCTGCTGCCGGTGTCGGACTTGGCATCGGATGCCGTGGTGGTGGCGGCGGCGCTGGTGGCCGCACTGCCGCCGCCCTTGAAGTCGGTGGCGTACCAGCCCGAGCCCTTGAGCTGGAAGCCGGCGGCCGTCACCTGCTTGGCGAAGGCCTCCGCACCGCAGGCCGGGCAGGTGCTGAGCACCGGATCGGACAGTTTCTGCAGCACGTCCTTCGCATGGCCGCAGGCGGAGCAGCGATAGGCGTAGATCGGCATGTCTGAACCCCAAACGCAAAACCTCAAATTATACGGCGCGACCCCTGGACCGCCCGTTCCCGCTCGGGGAGATGGGGTGCGGTTTCAGACGTTCAAGCCGCGCACATGGTGGTCGGCCTCGTGCCGGTTGCGCAGCCACTGCGGCGCCAGCGAGCCCGCCACCAGGCCGACGAAGGCCGCCAGCAGCCCGGCCAGCTGGCCGGGGAAATGCTCGCCCAGGCCGCTGATCTGCGGAAAGAACAGCACCCAGGTGACGATGCCGGCGGCCACCGAGACGATCGCACCCTGGGTGGTGGCCGGCTTCCAGTACAGGCCCATCACCAGCGGCACGAAGGCGCCGACCAGGGTCACCTGGTAGGCCGACGACACCAGTTCGTAGATCGAGGTGCCCTTCATCGCGATGGCGTAGGCCAGCACCGTGGCCGCGAAGACCACGATCGACCAGCGCATCGCCGCCAGCTGCTGGCGGTCGCCCATGTGCGGGCGCAGGTTCTTCAGGATGTTCTCGACGAAGCTGGTGGCCGGCGCCAGCAGCGTGGCCGACGAGGTGCTCTTGATCGCCGACAGCAGCGCGCCGAAGAACAGGATCTGCATCAGCAGCGGCATCTGGCCCATCACGAAGGTGGGCAGCAGGCGCTGGTAGTCGTTCTTGGCGATTTCCAGGGCCTGGTCACCCATCACCACCACGGCGGCGGCGACGATGAACATCGGCACGAAGGCGAACAGGATGTAGGCCGTGCCGCCGATGACCGCGCCGTTGCGCGCGGTGGTGGCGTCCTTGGCCGACATGACGCGCTGGTAGACGTCCTGCTGCGGGATGCTGCCCAGCATCATGGTGATGCCCGCGCCGATGAAGAAGGCCACGTCCTTGAAGTTGGCCTCGGGCAGGAAGCGCCACAGGTCCTGCGAGCCGATCTTGGCCATCACCACGCCGTAGCCGCCGGCCAGGTCCGCCGAGAACACGGCGATCACGCTCATGCCCACCACCAGCACGATCATCTGGATGAAGTCGGTCCAGGCCACCGCCAGGAAGCCGCCCACCACCACGTAGATCAGCACCGCCAGCGTGCCCACCACCATGCCGGCGGTCTCGCTCATGGCGCCGTTGGTCAGCACGCTGAAGACCAGGCCCAGCGCCGTGATCTGCGCCGCCACCCAGCCCAGGTAGCTCAGGATGATCGCCGCCGAGCAGAACACCTCGATGCCCTTGCCGTAGCGCTGGCGGTAGAAGTCGCCGATGGTCAGCAGGTTCAGCCGGTACAGCTTCGCGGCGAAGAACAGGCCCACCAGCACCAGGCACATGCCGGCGCCGAACGGGTCCTCGACGATGGCGTTGAGCCCGCCCTGCACGAACTTCGCCGGAATGCCCATCACCGTCTCGGCGCCGAACCAGGTGGCGAAGGTGGTGGTGATCACCATCGCCAGCGGCAGGCTGCGCCCGGCGATGGCGAAGTCGGTGCTGTTCTTGATGCGGGTGCCGGCCCACATGCCCAGGGCCAGGGTGCCCAGCAGGTAGAGCACGACGAAGACGATCAGGGTGATGTTCATGCCGGTGACCGGGGGCGTCGGTGGAGGAACAGGCAGCAAGATGCGCGCCAAAAACGGGCGCGATTATGAAGCGCCGCCGGTGTTCAGGCCGCCGGCCAGCGCAGCCACAGCTGCGTGGCCATCGCGCCCACCAGGAAGCCCAGCGCCCCGATCACCACCGCCTGCAGCAGCCGGTTGGTGCGGCGCTGCTCGGCCAGCAGGGCCAGCAGTGCGGGGTCGGTGGCCGGGCGGCGCTGCAGCGCCTGGTGCACCAGGCGCGGCAGCTCGGGCAGCATCTGGGCGAAGTGCGGCGCCTCGTTCTTCAGGCGCTCGACCAGGCCCTGCCAGCCGACCTGCTTGTACATCCAGGTTTCCAGGAAGGGCTTGGCCGTGGCCCACAGGTCCAGCTCGGGGTCGAGCTGGCGGCCCAGGCC
>CALMIF010000209.1 GCA_937864045.1 uncultured Aquabacterium sp.
ACCACCAGGCCCAGCACGTCGGTGCTGTAGCCGTAACGGAAGGCCGTGCCCGGCTGCATCACCAGCGGCAGCCTCGCCAGCTGGGCCAGGAAGCCAGCGCTGCTGACGCCCGACCGCCCCGGCGCCGGCGCGGCGGCCGTCCAGGCCGCACGCAGCGTGGCGTTCGGAATCTCCTGCGGGTAGGCAAAGCCGGCGCTGTGGCGCATCAGGTCGCGCACCGTGGGCTGCGCCGGCGTGCCGTCGGCCAGCCGCAGGCCCTGCAGCGCCGGCAGGATGCTGGCCACCGGTGCGTCCAGGTCCAGCCGGCCCTCGTCGACCAGCATCAGCGCGGCGACGGTCACCACCGGCTTGGTCAGCGAGGCGATGCGGAAACGCACGCCGTCGTGCAGCGGCGCGTCGCTGTCGGGGGTGATGCGGCCCAGCGCATGGCGGTGCAGCACCTGGCCGGCAGCCTCCACATGCAGCAGGGCGCCGGGGCAGTGGCGGGCGGCGAGGTGGTGGTGCAGCAGATCGAGAACGGCAGTGGTCATGGTTCAGTGGGTGTTCGGTGTCGGCTCGGCATCGACCGCATTCGGCGAGCGGATGCCCCAGCGTGCCATGCGGCGGTACAGCGTCATGCGGGCGCAGCCCAGCTGGCGCGCCAGCGCGGCGACGTTCCAGTGCGCGCCGCGCAGCTGCTGCAGCAGCTGGGCGGCGGCAGGCGGCAGCGAACGGCCATCAGCCGCCAGCGGTGCGGCATGCAGCGCGTCGGGCAGGTCGTGCGGCTCGATCAGGCCGCCGCTGCACACGCTGCGGGCGTAGTCCAGCGCGTTGCGCAGCTCACGCAGGTTGCCGGGCCAGCGGTGGGCCAGCAGCAGGGCGCGGGCGGCGGGCGCCAGGCGCACGGCGGGTTGGTTGTCGACGGCCGCCAGCATGCGGTCGAGCATCGCGCCCAGGTCGCTGCGCTCGCGAAGCGGCGGCAGGGCGAAGTGCGCGCCGTTCAGGCGGTAGTACAGGTCGTCGCGGAAGCGCCCCTCGCGCACCCGCTGCTCCAGCGGCGCATGGGTGGCGGCGATCACGCGGATGTTCACCGGCACCGGCCGCGCCGCGCCGATGGGCAGCACCTCGCGCTCGGCCAGCACCCGCAGCAGGCGGGCCTGCAGGCCCAGGGCCATGTCGCCGATCTCGTCGAGGAACAGCGTGCCGCCGTCGGCCGCCTGGATCAGCCCGCGCTTGCCCCGGTTGCCGGCGCCGGTGAAACTGCCCGGCAGGTGGCCGAAGAGCTCGCTCTCGATCAGGCCCTCGGGAATGGCGGCGCAGTTCACCGCGATGAAGGGCCGGGCCCGGCGCTCGCTGGCGGCGTGCAGGGCCTTGGCGAAATATTCCTTGCCGCTCCCGGTCTCGCCGGTGATCAAGAGGCTGACCGGGCTGTTGGCCAGGCGGGCGGCGCGCTCGATCTGGCGGTCCAGCCGCGCATCACCACCCGACAGCGCGGCCAGCGGGGCCGGCAGCGGTGGTGCGGGCGGCGCGGGGCGCGGCGTGATGGCAGCGGCCGGCGGCGGCGAGGCCAGCATGAACAGCAGCTGCCGGCCGCCGGCCAGCATCACGGCGCGCTGGTCGGCCGGGCGGTGGGCCATGAAGCGGCCCAGGTCGGCGGGGCGGGCGTCGAGCAGGTGGTCCAGCGGCTGGCCCAGCAGCGGCGCGCCGGCCAGGGCGGGCAGCTTTTCCAGCAACAGCTGGGCGCCTCGGTTGTGGCCGATCAGGCGACCACCCGCATCGAGTGCCAGCAGATAATCGGGGTGCACGTCGAGGAACTGCGGCGCCTGCGCCAGGCGCAGCACCCAGTCGTGGCGGAAGCGGTGCAGGAACTGCGCGTTCTCCACCTGCCGCGCATGCAGCTTGACCAGTTGCAGCGCCAGGTGCTGGCTGGCCTTGGGGTCGGGTGAGGTGAGCGCCGAGATGTCGAGCACCGCGCTCAATTCGCCGCTGGGGTTGTAGACCGGGGCAGCGGTGCAGGTCAGCGGAATGTGGGTGGCGTCGAAGTGGTCGGCCAGGTGCACGGTGAGCGCCTCGCCGGTGGCGATGCAGGTGCCCACGCCGCAGGTGCCGGCATGGTGTTCGCTCCAGTCGGCGCCCAGGTACAAGCCGGCGCGGCGCAGGCTGGGCTCGACCACCAGGTCGCCGAGAAAGTCGACCGTG
>CALMIF010000210.1 GCA_937864045.1 uncultured Aquabacterium sp.
TGTTGGCTCTGTTATCGACCTTCGGGCCTGAAACGGGCCAACATCTACCAATGCCACCGTCCGACCCGGTCGAACCCAACACGCCGCCGGTCGGCTGGACCTTCACCGTGCCGGTGCGCACGCTGTGCGAGTTCAGCGCCCGCCACGGCGACCTGGACCGGCGCTTCACGCCCTCGGCCACCGCGGCCGAAGGCCTGCAGGGCCAGCAGGGCGTGGCCCGCCGCCGCGGCGCCGACTACGAGACCGAGATCGCCCTGGAAGCCGTGGTGGGCCCGCTGCGCGTGCGCGGCCGGGCCGACGGCTTCGACCCACGCCGCGGCAGCCTGGAGGAAATCAAGACCATCCGCGGCCACCCCGACACACTGCCGGCCAACCGCCGTCTGCTGCACTGGGCCCAGCTGCAGACCTACGGCGCGCTGTTCTGCCGCGCCCGCGGCCTGGCCGAGCTGTTGCTGGCCCTGGTCTATGTCGACGTGGCCAGCCAGACCGAAGTCGAACTGCGCGAGGTCTTCGGCGCCGAGGCCCTGGAGGCGCTGCTGGCGCAGCGTTGCGCCGCCTTCATCGATTGGGCACGGCAGGAGGCGGCGCACCGCGCCGCGCGGGATGCGGCGCTGGCCGTGCTGCCCTTCCCCGAGCCGGACTTCCGCCCCGGCCAGCGGGCCCTGGCCGAGGCCGTGTACCGCGGCGCCAGCGCCGGCCGCTGCCTGCTGGCCCAGGCGCCCACCGGCATTGGCAAGACCCTGGGCACGCTGTTCCCGCTGCTGCGCGCGGTGCCGGCCCGGGGCGTCGACCGCGTCGCGTACCTCACCTGCAAGGGCACGGCGCGGCGCACCGCCCTGCAGGCCCTGGCGCGGCTGCGCGAAGGCCCGGGCGGGGCCGGCGGCGGCCCGCCGCCGCTGCGCGTGCTGGCCCTGGTGCCCAAGGAGGAAGGCTGCGAGCACCCCGACAAGGCCTGCCATGGCGACGCCTGCCCGCTGGCGCGCGGCTTCTACGACCGGCTGCCTGCCGCGCGCCAGGCCGCCATCGACCACGGCTGGCTGGACGCACCGGCCCTGCGCCGCGTGGCGCTGGACCACGCCCTCTGCCCCTACTACCTGGGCCAGGAGCTGCAGCGCTGGGCCGACGTGCTGGTGGGCGACGTGCACCACCTGTTCGACCCCGGCGGCGGCCTGTGGGGCCGGCTGCAGGCGCAGGAATGGTCGCTGGCGCTGCTGGTCGACGAGGCGCACAACCTGGTCGAGCGCACCCGCCGCATGCACAGCGGCGCGCTCGGGGCGGACGCGCTGCGCGCCGCAGCCCAGGTGGCGCCCACCGCTCTGCGGGCGCCGCTGGCTGCGCTGGCCGGGGCGATCGACGCGCTGGCGGCCGACGCCGACGCCCTGCCCCAGGTGCTGGACGACCTGCCCGACGCGGTGGCCCAGGCGCTACAGACGGCGGCCGGCGCGCTGGCCGAGCACACCCACCAGCATCCGTTGGCCATCGGCACCCTGCTCGACCTGCACTTCGACCTGCAGCGCTTCGCCCGCCTGGCCGCCGCGCTGGGGCCGCATTCGCTGCTGGTGGTGCAGGCGGGTGACGGGTCGGACGAGGCCGCCCCGGCCGGCGGCAGCGGCGTGGCCCTGGCCATCCACAACCTGGTGCCGGCCGGCTTCCTGCGTCCGCGCTGGCAGGCGCTGCAGGCGGTCACGCTGTTCTCGGCCACGCTGGCACCGCCCGACCATGCGCAGCGCCTGCTGGGCCTGCCCGACGACACCGCCTGGATCGACCTGCCGCCGGCCTTTCCGCCCGAGCATCTGCAGGTGCAGGTGGCGCACGGCATCTCCACCCGCTGGCAGCACCGCGCCCGCTCGCTGCAGCGCCTGGTCGACCTGCTGGCGCGGCAGTTCGACGAGCACCCCGGCAACTACCTCGCCTTCTTCAGCAGCTTCGACTACCTGGGCCGCGCTGCCGACGGGCTGGCCGCGCGCCGGCCCGACATCGCGCAGTGGCGCCAGCAGCCGCGCATGACCGCCGGGGCGCGTGCCGACTTCCTGGCCCGCTTCGCGCCCGGCGGCCAGGGCATCGGCTTCGCGGTGCTGGGCGGCGTGTTCGCCGAGGGCGTGGACCTGCCCGGCACGCGCCTGATCGGCGCCTTCATCGCCACGCTGGCCCTGCCGCCGGTGTCGCCGCTGCAGACCGCGGCGGCGGCCCGGCTGGACACGCTGTTCGGCCCCGGCCATGGCGATGCCGACCTGGTGCCGGCGATGCAGCGCGTGGTGCAGGCCGCCGGCCGCGTGCTGCGCACGCCCGAGGACCGTGGCTGGCTGTGGCTGCTGGACGACCGCTACCGCCGGCCCGAAGTGGTGGCGTTGCTGCCGGGGTGGTGGGGCTTGGGCCGCGACGACGGTCCGGCCTGACCGCTCACACCGCCGGCCCGGCGTCGAAGTCGTCGGCCGTCGCCAGGCGGATCAGCGCCTTGGCCACGGCCGGCGTGGCGTGCAGCCAGGTGTCCACGTCCTCCGGCGCGATGGGCACCACCGAGCGCTTGTCCTGCCGGTCGGCGGGCAGCTTGGGGTCGGGCTTGTGCATGCGGCACATCAGCGGGTGGGCGTCGGCGTTGAGCGTGAGCATGGTGTAGCTCTCGACGATCTCGCCGCTGGCCGGGTCGGTCCAGCTGGCCCACAGGCCGGCCAGGCCCCAGGGGTCGCCGTCGGCGCGGCGGAAGATCCACGGCACATGCCGCCCGCTTTCCCAGTTGGGCTCGAAGAAGGCGGCGGCCGGGATGATGCAGCGCTGGCCCCGCGCCCAGGGCGCCTTGTACGAGGCCTTGCCGGCCATCTCCTCCGAGCGCGCGTTGGCGGTCGGGTACTTCAGCTTGCGTTCCTTGGCGAACCAGGGGATCAGCGACCACTGGCCCTGCACCAGTTCGCGCGCCGCGCCCCCGGCCTGCCGGCCCGCGCGGATGAAGCCGCCGCTGTAGTTTGGAAACACCTCGCCCCCACGCCAGGGCTGGCCGGCGCCGACATGCCAGAGCCGTTCGATGTCGCCGACCTCGGGGGCGATGTAGCGGGTGCACATGGTGGGGCGGTCGGTGGATCGGTGGGTGGTTCGGCAGGGACCGGCAGGCCGGTGCCTCGAAGGAGGTGGCGGCACGGACGCCAGCGTCGCCCGGGCGGGCCGCCATCGTAGGCGGCGCTGACAATATGCATACTGACTATCTGCGCGCCGCCCGATCGGCGGCCTTCGATCCACCGTCAATGGAAGACCCGCCATGCACGACCTCGGACGCCTGGAAGACCTGCCCGCCGACTATGTGCAGCAGCTGCGTGGCCTGAACCTGGTGCCGCTGTGGCCCAGCCTGCGCGCGGTGCTGCCGCCGGGCGTGCCCACGCGCAACACCCGGCCCATCCACTGGCCCTATGCCTCGCTGCGCCCGCTGCTGATGCAGGCGGGGCAGCTGACGCCCATCGAGCGCGCCGAGCGCCGCGTGCTGGTGCTGGCCAACCCCGGCCACGGCCTGGACAACATGAAGGCCAGCCCGGCCATGTACCTGGGCATGCAGCTGCTGCTGCCCGGCGAATGGGCGCCCAGCCACCGCCACACGCCCAACGCGGTGCGCATGATCGTCGAGGGCGAAGGCGCCTACACCACGGTCGACGGCCAGAAGTGCCCCATGCAGCGCGGCGACCTGATCCTCACGCCCACCGGCCTGTGGCACGAGCACGGCCACGACGGCAGCGAGCCCGTGGTGTGGCTGGACGTGCTGGACCTGCCGCTGGTCTACTACATGGAGGCCAGCTACCACGTGAATGGCACGCGCCAGGCGGTGCAGCCCGGCCAGGGCGAGCGGCTGTACGCGCGTGGCGGCCTGCTGCCCACGCCGGTGTTCCAGCGCAGCGACCGCGCCTACCCGATGCTGCGTTATCCCTGGGCCGAGGCCAAGGCCGCGCTGCAGGCGCTGGCGGCCGCGCAAGGCGCGGACGGCGCGGTGCAGCTCACCTACGTCAACCCCGAGACCGGCGGCCATGCGCAGAACATCCTGGGCTTCTACGCGCTGATGCTGCGCCCGGGCCAGACCCTGCAGCTGCCGGTGCGCTCGCCGGCCATGGTGTTCCACCAGATCGAAGGCGGCAGCACGGTCCAGATCGCCGACACCCGCTTCACGCTGGACCCGGCCGACACCTGCTGCGCGCCCGGCTACACCGCGGTGACGCTGGCCAACCGCTCGGCCACCGCGCCGGCCTACTTGTTCCTGGCCGACGAGACGCCGCTGCACACCAAGCTGGGTGTGTACGAGCAGCGTGACGGCGCGGCCACCGCCTGATCCGCACCCTTGCCGGAACCAACGATGTCCCTGCCCCGCCGCCCTCTGCTGATCGCCGCCGCCGCGGCACCCGCCCTGGCGGCCACGGCCGCCCGCGCCGACGATTTCCCGAGCAAGCCGGTCACCGTCTTCACCGCCTTTGCCGCCGGCAGCGCCCAATGCCGGGCTGGAGCGCCTGATGGCGGTGCAGCCACCCTGGCAGGCCGCGTCCGCCGCACCAGCCGCAGCCCGACGCGCCCGCTGAGGCCGGCTTGGCGCTGGTGCTGTCGCCGCCCGCGCCCCTGGGCCCGGGCCATCTGCTCGACGCCTTCGGCTGCGGCGAGCCGTCGCTGGACGACTGGCTGCGGCGGCGGGCACTGGCCAACCAGGCCAGCGGCGCCAGCCGCACTTTCGTGGTGGCCGATGCGCCGGGCCAGGTGATGGGCTATTACGCCCTGGCCGCCGGCGCCGTGGCCCACGAGACGGCCACCAGCGCGGTGCGCCGCAGCATGCCTGACCCGGTGCCCGTGCTGGTGCTCGGCCGGCTGGCCGTCGATCGGCAGGCCCAGGGCCTGAAGCTGGGCGCCGGCCTGCTGCAGGACGCCGTGCGCCGCGCCACCGGCGTGGCCGACGACGCTGGCGTGCGTGCGCTGCTGGTGCATGCCCTGGGCGAACCCGCCCGCGACTTCTACCTGCGCTACGGCTTCCAGCCGTCGCCGCTGCATCCCCTGACGTTGATGCTGCGCCTGCCCGGGCGCGGCTGACGCCGCCGCTCGCCACACCCTGGAGCCATCCCATGACCGACAACTTCTCCAACACCCACCGCATCACCAAGCAGGTCATCGCCACGCGTGGCGGCGTGGTGGCGGCGCAGCACCGGCGGGCGGCCGAGGTGGGCGCGGCGGTGCTGGAGGCCGGTGGCGACGCGGTCGACGCCGCCGTGGCCACCTCGTTCGCCATCGGCGTGGTCGAGCCCTGGATGAGCGGCCCGGCCGCCGGCGGCTGCATGGTGCTGTGGCGCGCCGACAGCGGCCGCGCCCAGGTGGTGGACTACGGCATGCGCGCCCCGCAAGCCCTGAACCCGGCCGACTACCCGCTGGCCGGCGACGGCCGCACTGCCGACCTGTTCCCCTGGCCCCGCGTGGTGGGCGACCGCAACCAGCAGGGCGCCACCGCCGTGGCCGTGCCCGGCGTGGTGGCCGGCATGGCGCTGGCGCACGGCCGCCACGGCCGCCTGCCCTGGGCTGATCTGGTGCTGCCGGCCGCCGCGCTGGCCGAGCAGGGCATGGTGGCCGACTGGTACTCGGGCCTGCTCACCGCGTCCACCGCCCAGGCGCTGTCGCTCGACCCCGACGCGGCCCGCATGTTCCTGGACGACGGGCTGTTCCCCATCGTCGAAGGCTGGACGGCCACCACCCAGCGCCACCTCGACCAGAAGGCCATGGCCCGCACGCTGCGGCAGATCGCCGCCGAGGGCGCCGACGCCTTCTACCGCGGCGGCATCGGCGAGGCGCTGGTGCGCGACGTGCAGGCCAAGGGCGGCTGCCTGAGCCGTGACGACCTGGCCAGCTACCGCGCCGAATGGGCCGAGCCGCTGTCCATCCCCTACCGCGGCGGCCGCATCCATGCCGCGCCCGGGCTGACCGGCGGCCCCACGCTGGCTGCTGCGCTGGCCCTGCTGGATGCCGGCGGCCCGCCACCGGACGGCGGCCCCGGTGCGGTCAGCACGCTGGCCAACGCCCGGGCGCTGCATGCGGCGTTCGACGCCCGCCTGCGCGGCATGGGCGACCATGATTCGCCCAAGGCGCCAGGCTGCACCACGCACTTCAGCATCGTCGACCGGCACGGCAACATGGCCGCAGTCACGCAGACGCTGCTGTCGATCTTCGGCTCCCGCGTGGTGTCGCCATCCACCGGCCTGCTGCTGAACAACGGCATCCTGTGGTTCGACCCCGAGCCCGGCAAGCCCAATTCCCTGGCTCCGGGCAAGCGCTGCCTGGCCAACTACTGCCCGGTGGTGGGCGAGGCCGCCGA
>CALMIF010000211.1 GCA_937864045.1 uncultured Aquabacterium sp.
CCGCGTAGTCCAGGTGCAGGTGGTAGTCGGTGATGCCGCCGTCCCAGTAGGCGCCTGGCGGCCCGCCGGGGATGTCGTGCACCGCCTGCAGCACGAACGGGATGCTGCCGCTGGCCTGCATCGCCGGCGCCAGGTTGGCGGCGGACAGCGGCACGCTCTTGCTGTGGAAGTCGCTCAGCGGCAACGGCAATGGCTCGCGTGCGTCGGAGAACACCACCCGCTGCAGCCAGCGCCCCAGCGCCTGGCGCTTCGCGAGGTTGCTGGTGAAGGCCGCCGCGTAGCCCAGCGGCGTGCGCACCCGGCCCTCGCGGCCCAGCAGCACGCCCCGGCCGCGGCTGGTGAAGACATGCAGCCGCAAGCGTGGGTGGTGGAGCACCTGCTGCTCGCGCCCGCCGAACTGCCGCGCCAGCAGGTCGACGAACACGCGGCTGACCTCGGCCGCGCTGGGCCACTCGCCATCGGGCACGTTGAACTGCTGGTGGATGTAGCCGTGGGCCAGTTCGGCCAGGGCAGCGTCGGGGTCGGGCTGCATCGCGCAGGCCATGCGCCAGGCGCCGATGGACGCGCCCAGCAGGTGCACCGGGTGGCGGCTGCCCGCCAGCCAGTGGCCGAACAGCAGGCGGTCCAGCGGATTCAGGATCAGGCCTTTCGGTCCACCTGCGGCGGCAGGCACCACGCGGACATCCGCGGGCTTCAGGCCGCGTTCACGCAGGTGGGCCAACGCCCGCGGGCCGGCGTAGACCTGCAGGGCGCGAGGGCGTGAAGCAGCCATGCTGGTGATTCCAATCAGAACTTCATCGCCAGGCCCAGGTTGACCGAGCGCCGGTTGGCACGCTCGGTGAACTGGGTCTGCCAGGGGCCGCCGTTGGCCGGCTGCAATTCGGTCAGGCTGCGCGTGCCGTCGGCCAGCAGGTTGGCGCCACCCAGGCGCAGCGTGGTCTGGCGGTCCACCGTCCACAGCGCATACACATCCAGGCTGCGCAGCCGCGCAGCGGTGACGGCTTGCTCCGGCGTCTGCTGCGTCCGGTAGCCCGGTGTGACGGCGAGGCTGGCACCCACGGTGAGCGGCCAGCCGCCGGCCCACGCGCCCAGCACCTGGTCGATGCCGGCCGCCGCCTGCCAGGGCTGCTGCTGCACCAGCCGGTCGTCGGGACCGGGAATGCCGTCGACATGCGAGCGGTAGACGCTGGCCGACAGCCGCAGGCTGGTGCCCTTCAGCCACGGCCGGTCCACCGCCATCGCCGGCAACAGCGCATCGCCCTGCCCCTTCAGCTCGAACTCGATGCCGGTGCTGTGCGCCGCCGCCAGGTTCACCGGCATCGCCACCCAGCGTTTCACACCGGACCAGCCGACGCCCAGCAGATCGGTGCGCGACCGGATCAGTCCGCTGATGCGCCGGTGGAAGCCGCCGAAGCTCAGCACCCCGCCCTGGGGCAAGTAGTGCTCGAAGGCCAGGTCCAGCCCGGTGGCCAGTTCCGGCTGCAGTGCCGGGTTGCCGACGCTGTCCGGCGCGATCTGCGCATTCGGTTCATTCTCCAGCGCGTAGGCGGTGTTGATGCTGGGCCGGCTGCTGAGCTGGTTCAGCTCAGGCGCCTTGTAGCTGCGGGTCAGGCTCAGGCGCAGCAGGTCGCGCCCGCCCGGCTGCAGCTTGTGCGTCAGGTGCAGCAGCGGTGACACCACCTGGCGACGCTGGCGCTCGACCGTGCCCAGGCCGCTGACGGCGGTGCGCAGTTGCTCGGCACGCAGGCCCACCTGCGCCGACCAGCGGGCATCGATCACCCACTCGTCCTGCGCGAACAGCGCGCTGCGCGTCACCGCCATGTCGAAGGGCTGGCCTTCGTAGACGCCCAGCAGATCGGCACCGTTCTGCACGATGCGGCGCTGCTCGGTGCGGCTGCGGCGCTCGACCTCCCAGCCCAGGGCCAGCGTGTGCGCCTCGCCCAGCGGTTGGGTGGTCTTGGCCGCCAGGTTCCAGCCGCGCTCGGTGTTGTGGTTGTCGCTGGTGCGGATCAGCGTGCGCTGGCCCGCGGCGTCGTCACCCGTGGTCAGCGTGTGCGAGCGGCTGCTGCTGCCCTGCGCGCCGGCCTTCATCTCCAGCTTCCAGCCACTGGCCGCCGCATGGTTCCACTGCAGGCCGCTGCGCAGTTGCTGCCAGTGGCCGCCGGCGTTCCAGCGATCGTCGATGCTCAGCGGCGCCAGGCCCTGCAACACGTCGGTCAGCTGCGTGCCCCGGCTGTGCCAGGCATGGCGCTGGGCCCAGGCCTGCCAGGCCAGGGTGTCGCGTTCGCCCAGCTTCCAACTCAGGCGCGGGCCCAGGTTGACGCCGCTGCCGTGGAACAGGTCGCTGCCCGGAATGCGCAATTGCTGCGGCTGGCCGTCCGCACCCGGTGCCAGGCGCTCGGTCCGCATGTCGGCCTGGCCCTGCCACTGGTACAAGGACAGCGGCACGGTGTAGCTGAGTGCCCCGGCGCGGTCGCCCCAGCTGGCGTTGGCGCTGGCCACCGGTCGCACCGCCTGCCAGCCGGCGCGCAGGCCCAGCTCACGCTGACGGGTGCGCGGTGCCTCGCGCAGGATGATGTTGATGGTGCCCGCCACCGCCTGCGCGCTGTGCTCGGCACTGGGCCCGCGGGTGATCTCGATGCGCTCGACCTGGCTGGGCGACAGGCTGTCCAGCGAGAAGCCCGGCGGCGCCGGCTCGCCGTTGACCAGCAGCAGCGTGTAGCCGCTGCCGAGGCCGCGCAGCCGCGGGCTGCCGCCCTGGAGGGTGACGCCGGGCTGGCGCTTGAGCACGTCGCTGACGGCGATGTCGCCGTGCTTGTCCAGCTCGTCGCGGCCGACCAGGGTCTTGGCCACCGGGTCGCGCCGGCGCTGGTCGGCTTCGGTCAGCGGCGTGGCGCTGATCTCCACCTGCTGCGGCACCTGCGCCAGCCCCGCGCCGGCCGCCGCACACAGCACCGAAGCCAGGGGCAGGCGCACGGCGCGGTGGTGCGGCATGGGCAGTGGCTCAGCGCCGCGTCTGCAGCTTGGCGAAGGCAGCGGCCATCGCGCCACCTGGCGCCGGCTGCGCCTGGCCGGGGCGTGTGCCGCGGCCGCCGCGCTCGTCCCGGCCCGCCGGGCGGAAGCTGTTGTCGCCCCGCCCTGCGCCGCCGGCCTTGCCGGCCGGTGCATCCAGCTTCATCGTCAGCGCGATGCGCCCGCGCGCCAGGTCCACCTCCAGCACCTTGACCTTGACGATGTCGCCGGTCTTGACCACCTCGCGCGCGTCGTTGACGAACTTGTTCGACAGCTGGCTGACATGGACCAGGCCGTCCTGGTGCACGCCCAGGTCGACGAAGGCACCGAACTGCGCCACGTTGCTGACCGTGCCCTCCAGCGTCATGCCTTCCTTCAGGTCCTGGATGCGCTCGATGCCGTCGGCGAGCTTCGCCACCTTGAAGTCGGGCCGCGGATCGCGGCCGGGCTTTTCCAGCTCGGCAAAGATGTCCTTGACCGTGATCGCGCCGAAGCGCTCGTCGGCAAAGGCCTCGGGCTTGAGCGTGCGGATCACGTCGGCCTTGCCCATCACCTCGGTGATCGGGCGCTGAAGCTTCGCCAGCACACGCTCGACGACGGGATAGGTCTCCGGGTGCACGCCGGTCACGTCCAGCGGGTTCTCGCCGTCACGGATGCGCAGAAAGCCTGCGGCCTGCTCGAAGGTCTTGGGCCCCAGTCCCGCCACGTCCAGCAGTTGCTGGCGGCGGGTGAAGCGGCCGTTGGCGTCGCGCCAGCGCACGATGGACGCGGCCACCGCCGGGCTCAGCCCCGCCACCTGGGCCAGCAGCGGCGCCGACGCGGTGTTCAGGTCCACGCCCACCTTGTTGACGCAGTCTTCCACCACCGTGTCCAGCATGCGCGCCAGCTCGCCCTGGTTCACGTCGTGCTGGTACTGGCCCACGCCGATGCTCTTGGGGTCGATCTTCACCAGCTCGGCCAGCGGGTCCTGCAGCCGGCGGGCGATGGACACCGCGCCACGCAGGCTCACGTCCAGGTCGGGCAGTTCCTTGCTGGCGAATTCGCTGGCCGAGTAGACCGAGGCACCCGCCTCGCTGACGACGACCTTCTCGATCTTGAAGTCGGGCGCCGCGGACTGCACACGCTTGATCAGGTCACCGGCCAGCTTGTCGGTCTCGCGGCTGGCCGTGCCGTTGCCGATGGCGATCAGGTTCACGCCGTGCGTGGCCACCAGCTTGCCCAGCGCGTGCAGGCTGCCGTCCCAGTCGCAGCGCGGCTCGTGCGGGTAGACGGTGTGGGTGGCCAGCACCTTGCCGGTCTCGCTGACCACGGCCACCTTCACGCCGGTGCGGATGCCCGGGTCCAGCCCCATCACCACGCGCTGGCCGGCCGGGGCGGCCAGCAGCAGGTCGCGCAGGTTCTCGGCGAAGACCTTGATCGCGGTGGCCTCGGCGGCCTCGCGCAGGCGGGTGAAGAGGTCGCGCTCCAGGCTCAGGCTCAGCTTGACCTTCCAGGTCCAGGCCACCGTCTTGCGGATCAACTCGTCGGCGGGCCGCTTGGCATGCCGCCAGCCCAGGTGCTGAGCGATGCGGCCCTCGGCCAGGCCAGGCACGCCGGGAACCACCTCCTCGTCGATCACCAGCTTGGCGTCCAGGATCTCCAGTGACCGGCCGCGGAAGATCGCCAGCGCCCGGTGGCTGGGCATGCTGCGCACCGGCTCGTCGTGGTCGAAGTAGTCGCGGAACTTGGCGTGGTCGGCGTGGTTCGGGTCCTTGCCGTCGGCCAGGCGGCTGCGCACCAGGCCCTCGCTCCACAGCCATTCACGCAGCGGGCCGACCAGGGCCGCGTCGTCGGCCCAGCGCTCGCTGAGCAGGTCGCGCACGCCGTCGAGCACCGCAAAGGCATCAGCAAAGCCGGCGTCGGGGTTCAGGAACCCAGCGGCCTCGGCGTGCGGGTCCAGCGACGGGTCGGCCAGCAGCTTGTCGGCCAGCGGCTCCAGGCCGGCCTCGCGGGCGATCAGGCCCTTGGTGCGGCGCTTCTGCTTGTAGGGCGCATACAGGTCTTCCAGCTCCTGCTTCGTCGGCGCCGCCTCGATGGCGGCGCGCAGCTCGGGCGTCAGCTTGCCCTGCTCGTCGATGCTGCGCAGCACCGCTTCGCGGCGGTCTTCCAGCTCACGCAGGTAGGCCAGGCGGGCTTCCAGCTCGCGCAGCTGGATGTCGTCCAGGCCCTCGGTGGCCTCTTTGCGGTAGCGGGCGATGAAGGGCACGGTGGCGCCTCCATCAAGCAGTTCGACCGCCGTCTTCACCTGGCGCGCAGCGACCTTCAGTTCGGCCGCGATCTGCAGAAGAATCTTGTCCAAAGCACCGGCCCGCCGGGGGCCCCAAACCGGAAAGCGGGCGAGTGTGCCACAGGGGTCTCGGCGCCAAAGTCGGCGTTGGCGCCAGCGCTGCGCACCCCCAGCTGCATCAAGGCCGGGCCGGTGCAAACGGCCCAGAATCGGCCATGAAGTCACCCGCCCAGGTCGCACCGATGCCGTCCATGCCCTTGCGTTTCACCCAGCCCGCCGATGGCCCTGCGGTGTGGCGCCGCCACCTGCTGGGCCAGATGCTGGCCTGGCCCCTGGCCGCGCTGGCCGGCTGCGCCGCGCCCTGGCCGGCCGTGCCGGCAGGACCGGGGTCGTCCAGCGCCCGGGCACGTCTGCGCGAGAGCGCCGAAGCGCATGGCCTGGCCGGCTGGCGCGTGCTGCGCGACGTGAGCCTGGGCTTCGACCACCTGCCCTGGCCGGCGGCCCGCGGCCTGCAACCGGGCGGCGCCGCGCAGATGCGGCTGCTGCCAGCCGATGGCACGGCGGTGCTGCACGCCGACAGCCATGACCCCGCTTCCGCGCCACTGACAACGCCGTTGGCCGCATCCCTGCACCGCCTGTTGCTGCTGGGCCCGCTGGCGCTGGCCGACTTCGACGGCCTGGTCAACTGGGCCGAGCCGGTGACGCTGGAAGGCCAGCGCTGCGACCACCTGCATTTGCCGCTGGCACCGGGCCTGGGTGGCATGGTGGCCGACCGGCTGTCGCTGTTCATCGACCGCGAGCAGCTGTGGCTGCGCCGGCTGCAGGTCTCGCTGACCGGCCTGGACCGCAGCGCCATCGTCACGGTCGACCTCGCCGGGCACCGCCGCCTGCACGGCGTGGTGTGGCCGTTGCGCTTTGCCAGTGCTGGCGGCCCGGGCCTGGTCGGCGCGGCGCCGCCGCTGGCCTGGCGGGTGACCGGGCTGGACGTGGACCGCGGCTATCCGCCCGAGGCCCTGCGCAGCTGGCCCTGGCCTGGGCG
>CALMIF010000212.1 GCA_937864045.1 uncultured Aquabacterium sp.
GCCAGACGATGATGTTCAGCGTGTCGCCGGCACCGATCAGGTAGGAGTAGCTGTCAGCGGTTGCCGCGGCGGTCGGCGCGGGCGGCAGCACGGGGCCGCTGGCGCAGCCTGCCGACAACACCAGTCCGAGGGCCATCAGGCCACCCAGGCAGCACTGCAACGCGCGGGAGAAATACTTGGTCACCTTGGCTCCTAAACAGGGAAGATCGCTGCGTTGTTGTGCCGCCCGCAGCCTGCGCATCGGTGCGGCCGCTCCGGCTGAGATCTATGTGAATCAGCGAGCTTTCAATGATCGCACAGGCGCATGACGCCAATTTCGGGGGGCCGCGCATCTCGGGCAGTCCCGGATTGAAGAGTTCACGATTGCCGTGCCCGCAGGCGCAAGGGCGGGCGCGCGGCGGCAGCGATCGGTTAAGCAGGGCTGAGCCGGCCGCGCTGCTCGGGCATTGCGCGGAGGGCGCTTGGGGCAACATGCGCGCTTCGACCGCGACCGGACGGCGTGCCGCCCGAGCCGGCGCCAGTGCCCCTGCCCCATGAAGCCCAGCCACCCCCGCAAGCCGCCCCGTGCAACACCCGCTGCCGCCCGCCAGCGCGGCGGCATCGTGCGCGGCCCGTCCCGGTGCCGATGAGCCAGATCTTCATCACCGGCGCTTCCGGCACGATCGGCAGCGCCATCGTGCCGCGGCTGCTCGCCCGCCCGGACAGCACGCTCACGCTGCTGCTGCGTGCGCAGGATGACGCCGACCTGCAGCAGCGCCTGCACACGCTGCTGCACCATTGGCAGATCGCGCCGGGCAGCGCGATGGCGGCGCGCCTGCAGCCCCTGCGAGGCGACATCAGCCAGCCCGACTTCGGCCTGGACCGCGCCCGCTGGCAGGCAGTGGCCGCCACGACCACGCACATCATCCATTGCGCCGCCAGCGTCAAGCTGACCATGCCGATGGCACAGGCGCTGGCCACAGCGGTGCAACCCACACGCACCGTGCTGGCGCTCGCCCGCCAGGCCAGCCAGGCCGGCTGCCTGCGCAAGGTGGACCTGGTCAGCACGGTCGGCGTCTGGGGGCGCACTCCGGGCCGCATGCCGGAGCGCGCGCTGCCCGAGGTGCAGCAGTTCCACAACACCTACGAGGCGGCCAAGGCGCAGGCCGAGCGCGTGGTGTGGGAGGAGGGCGTCGGCCTGCCGGTCACGGTGCACCGCCCCAGCATGGTGGTCGGCGAGCGCGACAGCGGACGCGTGCTGCACTTCCAGGTCTTCTACCACCTGTGCGAGTTCCTGTCCGGCGCCCGCACCTTCGGCATCATGCCCGCGCTGGGCCAGACCCGGCTGGACACGGTGCCGGTGGACTGGGTCGCCGACGCCATCGCCTGGTCCAGCCACACCGATGCCATGGCGGGGCGGATCCTGCACCTGTGCAGCGGACCCGAGCGCGCCATCGCCCTGCCGGAGCTGCAGCACCTGGTGCGCCAGCGCTGGCAGGCCGCCGGCCGGCCGCTGCCGGCCTTGCGCACCGTGCCCCGCAGCTGGCTGGAACGGTTGATCCCGCTGATTGGGCTGCTGGCGGGGCAGCGGGTGCGCCGTGCGCTGCGCGGGCTCAAGCCGGTGCTGGAATACCTGGCCGAGGACCAGAGCTTCGACAACACGGCCACCGCCGCCCTGCTGGACGCAGCCGGCCTGCCGCTGCTGCCACGCGAGCGCTACCTCGGCCCGGTGCTCGACTACTACCTGGCCAGCAAGGCCGCCGGCGGGCCACGATGAGCAGCCCGCCCTCGCCCGACCGCACCAACCCGGCTGTCGCCGCACCGGCGGACACCGTTGCCGAGCTGCTGCGGCGCCGTGTCGCCGCCAGCCCGGCGGCGGTCGCCTTCCAGCAGCAGGACGCCGACGGCCGCTGGCAGGCAACGACTTGGCGCGCCTTCGCCGACCAGGTGCAGCGCGTGCAGGCGGCGCTGCGGGCCTGCGGCCTGGCACGCGGCAGCCGGCTCGCGCTGATCGCACCGGTGTCGCTGCGCTGGGAGGTGCTGCACCACGCGGCCCTGGGTCTGGGCATCGTCGTCGTCGGCCTGGACAGCCACGACCTGCCGGCCCGGGTGGCCGACATGATGGCGGCGGCCGGCGTCGACGCCGTGGCCAGCAGCAGCAGCGCGGTGCTGGCCGCCGTGCCCGACGCCACGCTGGCACGCTGCCGGCTGTTGCTGCACCTGGGCGCCGGCCCGGCGCCAGCCGGTGGCCCGGCACCGTGGCAGGACTGGGCCGCCTTCGAGGCGCGCGGCGACGGCGCGCCGGTCGCACACGACCCCGCAACGGCACCTCACGGCAGCGACCTGGCGACCATCATCTTCACCTCAGGCACGACCGGCGCGCCCAAGGGCATCGCCTACGACCACGGCCAGATCTGCCTGGCCGTGGATGCGATCGCGCAGGCGTTCTCGTTCGTCGACGAGCACGGGCGGCTGCTGTGCTGGCTGCCGCTGTCGAACCTGTTCCAGCGCATCGTCAACCTGGCGGCGTTGCGCCGTGGCCCCGCGACCTACCTGCTGGACGACCCGCGCCGGGTGATGGAGGTGGTGCGCAGCGTGTCGCCGGACGTCTTCATCGGCGTGCCGCGCTTCTACGAGAAGCTGCATGCCGGGCTGCTGGAACACCTGGGGCGCCAACCGCCGCTGCTGCGTGGGCTGGTCGAGCGGGCCTGGGACAGCGGACGCCGCCTGCACGCCCGCCAGCGCGCAGGCCTGCCGTCGACCTGGTTGCAGCGCGCTGCCCATGGCCTGGCCGAGCGCCTGGTGCTGCGCCGCCTGCGGGCGATCATGGGCAGCCGGCTGCGCTGCATGGTGTCGGGCTCGGCGCCGATGCCGCTGTGGCTGCTGCACGAGCTCCACGCCCTGGGCTGGCTGGTGCTGGAAAGCTACGGCCTGAGCGAGAACATCCTGCCGATGGCGATGAACCGCATCGACGCCTTCCGCTTCGGCACGGTCGGCCAGGTGGTGGATGGCAATGCACTGCGCATCGGGCCCGATGGCGAGATCGACGTGCGGGGCCCCGGTGTGTTCCGCGGCTATCTTGGCGGCGGCACCCTGTCCGGCGGCCCGGACGCCGACGGCTGGCTGGCCACCGGCGACCTGGGACGGCTCGACGCCGAGGGCTATCTCAGCCTGATCGGCCGCAGCGGCGAGATCCTGAAGACCAGCACCGGCCGGCGTGTCGCGCCGGCCGCCGTCGAGGCGGTGCTGCGCAGCGTCAGCGGCGTCGACCAGGCGGTGCTGCTGGGCGCCGGCCGCAAGTGCACGGTCGCCCTGTGCGTGCTGCCAGGCGGCTTGCCGGCGACGCCCGAGGCCGCCGCCGCCTTGCGCGCCGACCTGCTGGCGCGCCTGGACGCCGTGCATGCCCGCGACAGGCCGGGCGCCATCGCGCTGCTGACCGCCGCCTTCGGCATCGACAGTGGCGAGCTGACGCCGAACCTCAAGCTGCGCCGGGGCGTGATCGCCGAACGCCATGCGTCGGTCGTCGACGCGCTCTATGCCGCGGTCGATGCCGGCGCCAGCGACCGCCCGGACATCGTCGTCCTGAACTGAACCCGGTGAAGCCGTGACCCAGGAACCCGTCGCCCTGCTGAGCAATGTCGTCAAGTCCTACCGGCTCGACGCCGTCGAGGTGCCGGTGCTGCAGGGCATCGACCTGCTGATCCGCCCCGGCCACTTCACCGTGCTGCTGGGCCCCTCGGGCAGCGGCAAGACCACGCTGCTGAACCTGATCGGCTGCATCGACCGCGCCGACCAGGGACGCGTGCAGGTGGCCGGCACGGACGTGGACACGCTGTCGGATGACGCGCTGGCGGACTTCCGGGCCGAGAACATCGGCTTCATCTTCCAGAACTTCAACCTCATCCCCGTCCTCAGCGCCTTCGAGAACATCGAATACCCGCTGGTGCTGGCCGGCATGGAGCCGGCGCGGCGGCGCCAGCGCGTGCTGCGGCTGCTCAAGGCCGTCGGCCTGGCCGACCGGGCCGACAACCTGCCCGGCCAGCTCTCGGGCGGGCAGCGCCAGCGCGTGGCCATCGCCCGGGCGCTGGCGCGCAAGCCCAAGCTGGTGATCGCCGACGAGCCGACGGCCAATCTGGACAGCCGCACGGGCGCGGCGATCATCCGCCTGATGCGCAAGGTGCAGGAGCGCTACCGCATCTCGTTCGTGTTCTCCTCGCACGACCGCAGCCTGATGAAGGCCGCGGACGACCTGATCACGCTGCGCGACGGGGTGATCCAATCGATCCGGCGCAAGGCCGCGCCACCCGAAGTCCCGCCGCCGCCCGAAGACATCGACGACGACAACCCGGCCACACAGCCGATGGACGACTGGCATGAGCATGACTGAGCCCCGCGACTCGATCCACACCGGCGGCAGAGCGCCCGCACTCGCCACGCCCGCCTTGCAGGCCCTGCGCGATGCCGTCGGCACGGCCCACGTGCTGACCGATGCGGCGGCGCTGGAGCGCTATTCCACCTGCACCATCCCCTGGCAGCGGGACTGCGCGGCCGTGGTGTTTCCAGGCTCGGCCGACGAGGTGGCCGCCGTGCTGCGCGCCGCGGGGGCGCACGGGCTGTCGGTGTGGCCCTTCAGCGGCGGCCGCAACTGGGGCTACAGCACCACCCTGGCGTGTGCAAACGGTGCCGTGGTGATGGTGCTGCAGCGGATGAACCGCATCCTGGAGGTCAACGAGGAGCTGGCCTACGCAGTCATCGAGCCGGGCGTGAGCTACGAGCAGCTCAACGCCCACCTCAAGCAGCATCGCCACCGGCTGTGGGTCGACTGCATCGACGGCACGTCGCAGGGCACCGTGATCGGCAACGCGCTCGACCGCGGTGTCGGCGAGACGCCCTATGGCGACCACTTCGGCAACCTCTGCGGCATGGAGGTGGTGCTGCCGGACGGCCAGATCGTGCCGGTCGGCGGCGACGACCGCGGCCTCAAGACCTGGCACCTGCACAAGTGGGGGGTGGGGCCCTACCTCGAAGGCATGTTCACCCAGTCCAACTTCGGCGTGGTCACGAAGGCGGGCATCTGGCTGATGCCCGAGCCGGAGGCCTACAACTCCTGGGTGTTCGAGCTCGCCGGCCCCGAGCACCTGCCGGCCGTCATCGACGCCTTCCGCGAACTGGCCCTGCAGGGCATCGTGACGACCAAGCTGCACATGATCAACGACATGGTGTCGTTCACGGTCGTGACCCAGCGCATCGAGCAGCACCGGCTGGGCGGCAGCTACCTGTCTGCCGACGAACTGGCTGCGCTGCGCAAGCAGTACGGCATCTCGCCGCTGACCTGCGCCGGCGGCATCTACGGCACCCGGGCGCAGGTGCGCCTGCAGCGGCGGCTGCTCAAGCGGGCGGTGGGCCGCCACGGCCGCCTGCTGTTCATCTCCGACGGCCTGGTGGCCGTGCTGGAACGGGTGCTGGCCGCCGCCTGGCAGCGCCCCTGGCTGAAGCAGGTGGTCGAGCGGGTCGCCGGGGCCTCGCTGCAAGTGCTGGACTCGTCGCCGCACGTTCACCGAATCCTGCAGGGCATTCCCACCGACTACTTCGTCAAGCATGCCTACTACCGCAGCCGCCGGCGCCGCCCCGAGACCGCGATCGACCCGGCACGCGACGGCTGCGGCCTGATCTGGTTCGCACCGATCCTGCCATTCACCAGCCAGCACATGCTGCCCTTCCTGGACCAGGCACGGCAGCGATTCGAGCAAGCCGGCCTGGACTTCTGGGTGGCAGCGATGCTGATGAATCCGCGCTCGGTGACCTGCCTGATGAACATCCTCTACGACAAGGATGACCCGGACGAGACGCGCCGCGCCGCCGCGCTGTATGCCCAACTGGTGAGCGACATGCGCGCCGCCGGCTACCAGCAATACCGCGCCAGCCTGCTGGCCTGGTCCGGGCTGTACCAGGACGCGCCGACTGTCGGCCGCCTGAATGCGACGCTCAAGGCTGCGGTCGACCCCGGCAACATCCTCGCGCCCGGGCGCTACGGCATCGGCTGAGGCCGGCCGCCGGGCTGACGCCAGCAGCCGGCAGCGCCCGGCGCGGAAGCCAGCCCGTCTGGCGAAACGCAATCCCAAAACAAAACCGCCTCCCGAGGGAGGCGGCTTGCGGGGGTCTGCCCCGAGAGGCAGACGGTTCAGGCAACTCAGGCCTTGCGACGACGCACCAGCGCCAGGCCGGCCAGGGCCACGCCCACGATCGCCAGCGAACCCGGCTCGGGGATGGCGAACGACGAGTTGGCGTCCGACTGGAAGATGAAGTTCGGGCCGGTGACGCCGTTGATGGCACCGACGTTGGCAGCCACGTCGCCGTTGGCGATGGTGTTGCTGCTGAACTGGCGCGACGGGTTGACTTGGTCGTACGGCGAGATCAGCGACGAGTTGACCGAGGCCAGGGTCAGTTGGGTGTTGACGTTCAGGTCGGGGAAGTAGCCGGCGTCAACGAAATCCAGTTGAGCCAGCAGGCTGGCGGCGCCGGCGCTGGTCACGGTCTGGGTACCGCCCCAGTTGTCAGCGCCGAAACGGTCCAGCGGTTGCAGCGACGAGGGGAAGCTGGTCTGCGTGGCATTGCCACCCTTGATCGTGCCCGACAGGATGCCGTTGCCGGCGCAGGCAAAACCAGTGCCCGCCAGGTTGTTGCCGGACGCGGTCTGGGCGCACATCTTGAAAGTGCCGCCGGTGATTCCAAACGTGGTCTTCACGCCAGCGCCGTCGATGACCGACGAGGTGACGTACTCGGTGAACGTCGCAACGAACGTGAAGAACTTGCCGCTACCGCCGTTCGAGAACAGGATGTCGCCGTTTTCGTCCTGAACGATCGCCAGGTTGGCCTGGTAGTAGTCGGTGATCTGGGTGCCGACGGCCAGGGGGCGGCCAAAGTTGGTGGCGTTCAGGGCCAGCGTGCTGCCGACGGCCTGGTCCAGCGTGGTCGCGCCGGCGATCGCGCCGACGGCACCGGTGCCGTTCGGGTTGAACGAGAAGGTGACCGTCGCCTGCGCAGCGCCCACGGTGACGAACAGGCCGGCGGCTGCCAGGAGGGAAGAAAGCCGAGAGATTTTCATGGGGACTCCAGAAGAGGGTTGGGCCGACCAACAGGATGCTGCCTGCCGCTGGACTCAATGAAGCAACACGTGTGCCAGGAGTTTCAATTCCAGCAGCGACAACGACTTACGTGCGCGGCGTGGTGTTTGAGAACGCGCACCGCGTCGGGGCGTCAAGTTTTTCGACACTCCAGAAGGACCGGGAAGGACCGTGCGGACACGTCCGAAGCAGGTCATCAGCACGGAAGGGACTGCTGTTCACGGCTTCGGCGGCCAGGCTGTTGGGCTAGGCTGCATGGTGTCTTCCCAAGCCCTGCCTTTCGGCAACCCACCCATGCCGCCCCTGTCCGACACCGCCACACCCAGGTTCTGTGCGATCTGCGGCGAGACCGCCCGGCCGGCCGAGGTCGACCGCATCCGCTCGAACGTGCGCCGGTTCCGTGAGCGCCGCTTCGAGATCTGGCGCTGCCCGGCCTGCCAATCACTGCATTGCGAGCCCGTCGCCGACCTGGCGGCGTACTACCAGGGCTATCCGATCCGCGCGCAACGGCTGGACTACTTCTCGCGTGCCTGGTATGCCGTGGTGCTGCGCCGCCTGGTGCAGGCCGGTTTCACGCGCCAGCACCGCCTGCTCGACCATGGCTGCAACCAGGGCCTGTTCCTGGCCTATCTGAAGGAGCAGGGCTACACGCAGTGCACCGGCTACGACCCCTTCGTCGAGCGCTTCCACGACGCCGCGGTGCTGCAGCAGCGCTACGACGTCGTGGTGAGCCTGGACGTGATCGAGCACGACACCGACCCGGCGGACCACCTGGGCCGCATGGTGGCCCTGCTGCAGCCGGCAGGGCTGCTGTGCATCGAGACGCCCAACGCCAGCGGCATCGATCTCCGCCAGCCCGAGACCTACCTGCATGCGCTGCACCTGCCCTACCATCAGCACATCCTCTCCTGGCAGGGCCTGCAGCAGCTGGCGCAGGGCAACGGCCTGCAGCAGGTGCGGGCCTGGGACCGCTGGTACATGGATGCCTGGCAGCCCGCCACATCGCGGCGTCTGATCGAGGGCCTGTTGCTGCATGGCGACAATGACATCGACGCCGGCTACGAGCCGCCCCGCCTGGGCCTGTTCCTGCGCCACCCCAGCCTGTTGTTCCATCTCCTGTTCGGCTACTTCGTGCCGGGCCGAAAGAACGACCACATGATGATGATGTTCCGACCGGTGCAGGACCATGGCTGAGCCGCGGCAGAAGCGGGGAGTCCCGGCATGAGCGGCCTGATGACGCTGAATGCAGGGCTGCTGCTGGTGGCATTCGCCTTCGGCCTGGTGCCGTTCATGCTGACTGCGCGGATGAAGCGGCGCCTGCGCGAGGCCGCCGAGGCGCCACCTGCAGGCGGCCAGCTGCCGCCGGCGTCGGTGATCCTGCCGTGCAAGGGGCTGGACCCGGGCTTCGAGCCGAACATCGAGGCCCTGTTCGCGCAGGACCACCCCGACCTGGAGCTGCTGTTCGTCGTTGCCGAGGAAGCCGATCCGGCCTACCCGGTGCTGCAGTCGCTGCTGCAGCGGCACGCCGCGCGGGGCGGCCGGGTGCGGGCGACGCTGCATGTGGCGGGCCTGAGCACCCAGCGTGCGCAGAAGCTGACCAACCAACTGGCGGCACTGGCCCGCACGCGCGACAGCTCGCAGGTGCTGGTCTTCGTCGACTCGGACTGCCGACCTGACCCGGGCTTCGTGCGCCGGCTGGTGCAGCCGCTGCAGGATCCGGCCGTGGGCGCCACCACCGGCTACCGCTGGTACCACCCGCCCACCGCCGATCTCGGCTCGATCCTGCGCAGCACCTGGAACGCAGGCGCCCTGCCCTTCCTGGTGGACCCGGCGGTCGTGTTCGCCTGGGGTGGCGCGATGGCCATCGGCCGCGACACCTTCGCCCGGGCCGGCATCGCCCGTGCCTGGGACCGCGCCGTCTCCGACGACATGACGCTGACCGTGGCGGTGCGCCAGCTCGGCCTCGGGGTGCAGTTCGTGCCGACCTGCATCGCGGTGTCGCACGAGTCCTCCACGGTGGCCGAGACGCTGGAGTTCACCAACCGGCAGTCGCTGATCTCGCGGGTGTACTTTCCCCCGCTGTGGTGGGGCACGGCGATCGGCCACGCGCTGGCGAACCTGCTGATCGTCTATGGCCTGGTGTGCGGCGCGCTGTGGCTGCAGCGCGGCGATGCGGCCTGGCTGCCCGGCGCCGCCTGCCTGCTGCTGCTGGTGATGCAGGCCGCCAACGCGGCCTGGATGTTCGGCAGCGCCAAGGCCCTGCTGCCGGCGCCGATCCGGCCCGAGTTGCAGGCGCTCCGGTGGAAGTACATCCTCGCCGCGCCCCTGGCGTCGGCCATGACCCTGCTGAACACGGTCCATGCCGCGCTGACGCGCCGCATGGTCTGGCGCGGCATCTGCTATGAACTGCGCTCGCCCACCGAGACCGTCGTCATCTCGCCGGCCGGCCGCGGCCGCTGAGGAACCGCGCATGGACTGCCGCCCGCAGACGAGCGCCGCCCGATGAGCACCCTGCTCATCGCGTTGCGCAACCTGGTGCGCAACGCGCGCCGCTCGCTCGCCACCCTGCTGGGCATCGCCATCGGTGCCGTCGCGGTGCTGCTGTTCGGCGCCTACCGCACCAACATCGACTACTCGATGCAGACCGCCTATGTGCGGCTCGGCGGGCACCTGCAGATCCAGCACAAGGACTACTTCCTCTACGGCAGCGGCAACCCGACCGCCTACGGCATCGCCGACTACGGCCGCATCATCGCGGCGCTGCAGGCCGACCCGGAACTGGCGCCGCACCTGGTGGTCGTGACGCCGACACTGCAGTTCGGTGGCATCGCCGGCAACTATGCGGCCAATGTCTCGCGCACCGTGGTGGGCAGCGGCATCGTCGCGGCCGAGCAGGCGCGGCTGCGGGTCTGGAACCAGTACGACCTGCGCTCGGAGATCCCGCCGTACAAGCTGGCCGGCGCGCCGCGCAACGCCGCCATCCTGGGCGTGGCGCTGGCGCGCGGCCTGCAGCTGTGTGCGGCACTGAACATCAGCGACTGCCCGCAGCCCACGCAGGACGGGCCGGGCCCGCAGGCGGCGATGCCCGCCGACATCGAGGCCCTCAGCGCGCAGGAGTCCAAGCTGGCGGCAGCATCCCCCGCGCCAGCAGCAGCGGCCGCCGCTGACGCCCGCATCGACCTGCTGGCAAGCAACCCGCGCGGTGCGCCGAACGTCGTCTCGCTGCAGGTGATCGGCGCCGAGAGCCAGGGCTTCAAGGAGTTCGACGAGGTCAGCGTCGTGCTGCAGCTCGACCAGGCGCAGCGCCTGGTGTTTGGCGCGGCGCCGCCCAAGGCCACGTCGATCGTGATCCAGCTGCGCGACACCGCCATGGCCGGCCAGGTGCAGGCCCTCATCGACCAGCGGCTGGCGCAGTGGTCCGGCGGGCAGCCGCTGCTGGTGCGCGACTTCCGCTTCCTCAATCCGTTCTACGTGCAGTCGATCAACATGTTCGGCACGATCTTCGGCTTCATGTTCGTGCTGATCGGCAGCATCGTGATGTTCACCGTCAGCAACACGATGAACACCACCGTGGTCGAGCGCACCGTCGAGATCGGCACGCTGCGTGCGATGGGGCTGCGCCGCGCGGGCATCCGGCGGCTGTTCGTGGCCGAGGGTTGTGCCCTGGGCGTCGCCGGCTCGGTGGCCGGGCTGCTGGCGGCCCTGCTGTGCGCACTGGTGGTCAACCAGCTGGGCCTGCACTGGCTGCCGCCCGGCAGCGCCACGCCGGTGCCGCTGTCGTTGTCGTTGTGGGGAGAATGGGGCCTGATGCTGGGCACCACCGGCGGCCTGATCCTGATGGCCACGCTGTCGGCCTGGTGGCCCGCCTACCGCGCCGCCAGGCTCGATGTGGTGGAGGCCCTGCGCCATGTCTGAACATTACGGGGTGACGATGGGAGCGAGCGTGATGCAACGAGGGCGGCGTCTGGTGCTGCTGGCCTGGCCGCTGGCCGCGGGCCTGGCGTGGGCGGCGCCCGACCCCCAGGAACTGCTGCGCGCCAGCGACGCGATCCGCAACCCCGGCCGCCCGTTCAGCGTGCGCGTCACCCTGACCGACTTCGAGGGCGGCAAGCAGGTGGACAGCAGCAGCCTGACGAGCTGGGCGCGTGCGCAGGAGGACAGCGGCCAGTTCGCCAGCCTGATCCGCTTCACCCTGCCGGCGCGCGACGCCGGCAAGCTGATCCTGCGCAATGGCGACGACCTCTGGTTCTACGACCCCGGCACCAAGGCCAGCGTGCGGCTGTCGCCGCAGCAGCGCCTGATGGGCCAGGCGTCCAACGGCGACGTGGTGACGGTCAACCTGGCGCGTGACTACCAGGCCAGCCTGCTGGCCGAGGAAGACGTGCTGGACGGCGAGCGCCGCAGCCGCAAGGCGTACAAGCTGGGCCTGAAGGCCGGCAATGCGGCCGCCACCTATGCCAACGTCGAGCTGTGGGTCGATGCCGAGAACAGCCGGCCGCTGAAGGGCCGCTTCTTCGCCGAATCGGGCCGCCTGCTCAAGACCGTGTACTACCGGCGCTTCGAGCAGCAGCTCGGCCGCGAGCGGCCGACCGAGACCGTGATCATCGACGGGCTGAATCCGAAGGCCGTGACGCTGATGCGCTACTCGGACTTCGCCACGCCGACCATTCCGCAGAACTGGTTCCATCGGGACCACCTGCCCCGATTCCAACCGGACTGAAGCAACGCGCATGAACTTCCCCAAACTGGCCATCGGCCTGGCAGCCGCCGCCTGCTGCGCCACCGCAGCGGCCCAGAGCAGCGACAGCGAGGGCGACGCCCTCGGGCTCGTCAGCGCGCCTGATGCCCCGGCCGCCGCCACGCCCGCCCCCTTCAAGCTGATGCTCGAAGCCGCCGCCGGCGTGGCCGACCGGCGCAGCACCGGTGGCACGGCCGGCGTGCGACGGCTGTCGGTGGACCTGTACCGCGCCGGCCGGCTGGCGCCGGGCTGGCGCTATGTCGTCTCCGACCGCATCGACCATGTCCGGCCCGCCGACGGCGGCCTGCCCGACACCGTCAACAGCCTGCGCGAGGCCTATGTGGGCTGGGATGCCGGCGACGGGGCGTCCAGCCTGGAGTTCGGCCGCATCAACCTGCGCCAGGGCACCGGCTACGGCTACAACCCGACGGATTTCTTCCGCGACGGCTCGCTGCGCACGGTGACCAGCCTGAACCCGTTCTCGCAGCGCGAGAACCGGCTGGGCGTGGTGATGCTGCGGGGGCAGCGGACCTGGGCGGGCAGCTCGGTGGCGCTGGCCTTTGCACCGAAGCTGGCCGACAGCCGCAGCAGCGACGGCACCAGCCTGGACCTGGGCGCCACCAACAACCGCGACCGCTGGCTGCTGAGCGCCAGCCGGCAGATCTCCGAACGCGTGAATGCCCAGGCGCTGCTCTACAAGGAGACCGGCCAGGGCGTGCAGCTGGGCGCCAGCGCCACGGCCCTGATCGGCACGGCCACCGTGGCGCATGCCGAGTGGGCCCATGGCCGGCAATCGAGCCTGGCCGACATGGCTGGCGGCAGCAGCGGCGGCGAGAAGGCCGGCCACCGCTATGCGTTCGGCCTGACCTACACCACCGCCGGCAAGCTGTCGGTCACCGGCGAGCTGCAGGGCAACGACTTCGCGCTGGCCGATGCCGGCTGGGCAGCAGCGGGCGGCGCGGCGCAGCGCGGCGCCTACCTGCTGACCGCGGAGCAACGGCAGGACCTCGCGTCCCGCCGGGCCGCGCTGGTCTACCTGACGCAGAAGGACCTGCTGGGCGTGCGCAACCTGCTGCTGTCGGCGTTCGTGCGGTTCAACACCATCGACCACAGCCGCCTGCACTGGGCCGAGCTGCGCTACCAGTGGCCCAGCATCGACATGGCGGTGCAATGGCAGCGCAGCAGCGGCGGCGCGCTCGACCAGTGGGGCCTGATGCCCGACCGCCAGGTCGTGCAGGCCGTCGCCACCTACCACTTCCGCTGAGCGGCCCGGGCCTGCGCCGGCGCGCAGGCCGCCGGGGCAGCGGCTACAGCGACTTCAGCAGCGCGCTGACTTCCGCCTGCTTGTCGAAGCCGTCGCCCAGCGCGACCAGCTTCTGCAGTTCGGCGCGGGCGGCCTCCTTGTCGCCGCCGCCGATTAGGTGGCGGGCGAGGTGCAACCGGAGCAGCGGCGACTGCGGCTCGCGCTCCAGCGACTTGCGCTGCCACTCGATGGCCTTGGGCCACTGCTTCTCGGCCGCCAGCGCCATCGCCAGCGTATCCATGAAGCCCGCATTGCCCGGCATCAGCTGGACAGCCTGCTCGGCCATCTGCACCGCACCGGGCTTGCCCTGCCGCACCAGCAGCCAGGCCAGGTTGTTCATGCTCGATGCGTTGGTCGGCTCCAGTGCCAGCACCTTGCGGTACTGCGCCTCGGCCGATTTCAGGTTGCCGCGGCTGAGGTCACCACTGGCCAGGTAGAACAGGAAGGCTGCATCGCGCGGATGCTCGCGCAGCCAGGACTCGGCCAGCCGGTCGGCCAGGGCGTCGCGTCCGGCGCTGGCGTACAGCGCATGCAGGCGCGTCGCGTTGTTGGTCGTCGGTTCACGGTCGAGCGCCGCCTTGAACGCCAGCTGCGCCGGCTCCAGCTTCTGCTGGCCCAGCAGCACCTCGCCTTCCATCTGGAAGCCGACGGCCTCGCGCGGACGCTGCTTCTGCACCGTACGGGCCACCTGCAGGGCCTCGTCGATGCGCTTCTCCAGCACGGCGATGGTCACCAGCCCGCGCTGTGCGGCGACGAGATCGGGCTTGATCGTCAAGGCTCGGCGCAGGCTCTGACTTGCCGATGCGAGGTCGTTGCCGGCGCGGTAGGCCTCCGCCAGCCGCACTTGCGCCAGCGGGTCGCCCGGACGCTGCGCCGCGATCTTGTTGAAGGCGTTGAGGGCCTGACGCTGGTCGCCGACGGCCAGGTGCGCGCGACCGAGGGCGTCCTGCAACTGCACGTCGTCCGGCATCGCCGCCACCGCCTCCTGGGCGGCATCGACCGCGGCCTTGACCTGGTGCCGCTGCAACCGGTGGTCGATCAGCGCGAGACGCGGCGCCTGCTCGCCGGGGTTGAGCTTGACCGCATCGACGAGCAGCGACTCGATCAGTTCGGGCCGCTCGCCCGCCTCCATGCGCAGCTGCGCCAGCGCCAGCAGAGCGAGGTGGTTCTTCGGATCGCTCTTGACGAAGGCCTCGTAGCGCGCCCGTGCCGCCTGGGGCTGGCCCTGGGCCAGGTCGACCGCAGCCAGGCCCTGGACGGCCGGAAAGCTCGCTGCATCGGCGGCGAGGGCCTTGTCGAAGCTGACCCGAGCCTGGGCCAGATCACCGCGCGCGAGCATCGTGCGGCCGCGCAGCAGGTGCGGCAGGGGCTTGTCACCCGACTTGGCGATGAAGCGGTCGATCGCCATCAGCGCCGCTGCGAAGTCGCTGCGCTGCAGGCGTGCGCTGATGAGCGCCAGATCGGCGTACGCGGTCTTGTCGGCGGCGGCCAGCGATTCGAGCAACGAAAAGCCGGCATCGAGCTCGCCGCGGGAGATGCGGGTCAGTGCGATGGCGGTGCGCGACTTGGTGTCGTTGGGATCGGCCCTGCCGGCAGCGGTGAACAGGCGTTCGGCCTGCACCAGGTCGCCGGCCTGCAGGTGCGCCCGCGCCGCCAGGGCCAGCGTTGCGGCCTCGGGCTCTGCCGCCGCCAGCGCCGGCTGCAGCACCTGCAGCGCCTTGGCGGGCTGGCCGGTGCGCAGGTAGGTCTCGGCCAGCATGCGCCGGGCGCCGTGGGCGCCAGGCGCGATCTGCAGCACCTTGACCAAGTGCGCCTCGGCGGCCTTCGGAGACCCGCCCTGGTACTCGATCATGCCGGCCAGCTGCAGGGCAGTGGGGTCGCCGGACGCGGACTGCAGCAGGGCCGCCACGCTGGTGCGGGCGCGGGCGAAGTCCCGGTCCAGCAGGCCCAGCTGGGCGGCAAAGAAATGGGTCGTGGGATGGGTGGGCGCCGCCGTGACGAGGCTGGCCACCTGGGTGCGGAACGCCGGCAGGTCCGCCCGCTCCAGCAGCAAGCGCAGCAAGGCGGCGTGCGCTGGCACGTAGGCGCCGTCGGCGGCCAGCGCCTGGCGGTAGGCCGCGGCCGCGGCGTCGGGCTGGGCCTTTCCATGCCACAGCAGGTCGCCCTTGAACACCAGCGCATCCAACCGCTTCGGCGCGGTGCGCAGGATGTCGTCCACCCGCTTGAGCGCACCGTCAATGTCGGCGGCACCGGCTGATCGGCGTGCGGCCAGCAGTTGGGCGACGATGTTCGTGCCGTCCAGGTCGAGTGCGGCGTCGATCGCCGCCGAGGCCTTGGCCGGGTCGCCCGCGACCTGGTAGGCACCCGCCAGCACGGCCTGCAACGCGGAACCGGCCTTGGGGTCGCCGAGCTTGGTGTCGGCGTACTGCTCCAGCACCTTCTTCGCCTGACGGGTCACCAGCATGGCCTCGGCCAGCCGGGGCACCACCAGGTCGGCCGGATGGCCCAGGTCCTTGGCCTTCTGCAGCTCGACGGCGGCCCCGACCGCATCGCCCCCGCGCAACAGCGTGGAGCCGAGCAGGTAGCGGGCTTCAGCCAGGTTGGGGTTGCGCTGCAACGCCGACTTCAGACGGAGGAGCGCAGCCTTGTAGTCCTCCTGCTCCAGCGCAACCTTGGCCTCCTCCATGAGCTTGGTATCGGACGGGGTCCAGCAGCCCGCCAGCATCAGCACGGCCAGGGACACGGCCAGCGGCCGGATGGCCTGGGTTCTCAATCGCATGCCAGTCCTTCGCGGCTCATGGGCTCATTGGATGGCCAGGCGGCGCATCAGGTCGTACAGGGTCGGCCGGCTGACGCCGAGCAGCTCGGAGGCCTTGGCCACGTTGCCGTCGGTGCGGGCCAGGGCGGCCAGCACCGCCTGGCGCTCGGCGGCCTCGCGCACGCTGCGCAGGTCGAGCTCGCCGGCGCGCCGGGCCGCGCCGTCGGCGTCGGCGGCCTCCCCCGCCGGCTCGGGCAGGTTCAGCTCGCGGCAGGTGATCCGCGGGCCGTCGGCCATGATGGCGGCGCGGCGCACCGCGCTCATCAGCTCGCGCACATTGCCCGGCCACGCGTGCTGCTCGATGGCCCGCAGGGCTTCTTCGCTGAAGGCCAGGCTGCTGCGCCGGTGGTCCTGCAGCTGGCGCCGCAGGAAGGCGTGGGCCAGCAGCACGGCGTCGCCCTGGCGCTGGCGCAGGGTGGGAATCTGGACCACGATCTCGGCGAGCCGGTAGTACAGGTCCTCGCGGAAGCGCCGCTCGGCGATCTGGCTGTGCAGGTCCTGGTGCGTGGCGCAGACCACCCGGACATCCACTGCGATCTCCTGCCGTCCGCCCAGGCGCTCGATCTTGCGCTCCTGCAGGAAGCGCAGCAGCTTGGCCTGCAGCGAGAACGGCAGGTCGCCGATCTCGTCGAGCATCAGCGTGCCGCCGTTGGCGGTCTCGATCTTGCCGATGGTCGTCTTGGTGGCGCCGGTGAAGGCACCGCGCTCATAGCCGAAGAGCTCGCTTTCGAGCAGGTTCTCGGGGATCGCCGCGCAATTGATGGCGACGAACTTGCCGCTGCGCTTGCTGGCCTGGTGCAGACCCTGGGCCAGCACCTCCTTGCCGGTGCCGCTCTCGCCCAGCAGCAGCACCGTCGCGTCGCTGGAGGCCACGCGCTCGATCATCCGGCAGACCCGCAGCATTTCCGGGTCGCGGGTGATCAGGCCGCTCAGCGCGTCCGGCTGGTGGATGGTCTGCAGACGGCGGTTCTCGGCCTGCAGCTCGGCCAGGCGGAAGGCGCGGTCGATGGTCAGGCCCAGCAGCTCGGGCTCGAAGGGCTTGGCGAAGAAGTCGTAGGCACCCAGGGCGATGGCGCGCAGGGCGTTGGCCTGGTCGTTCTGGCCGGTGAGCACGATGACCTTGACGTTCGGGTCGGCCGCCAGCAGCTGCTCCAGCAGCTTGAAGCCCTCGCTGGTCGAGTCCGGGTCGGGCGGCAGGCCCAGGTCCATGGTCACCACGGCCGGCTGGTGGCGGCGGAACTGCACCAGCGCGGACTCGCGGTCGCTGGCGGTGACGCATTCGAAGCGGTCCAGGCTCCACTTGATCTGCTTCTGCAGCGCCAGATCGTCCTCGACGATCAGCAGCGGCGACGACGGCGCATCGGTGCTCATGCCGCGGCCCCGGACGCCCGCAGGTCGGTGGCCGTCCGCAGATCGAACAGCGGCATCAGCAGGGTCACCACGGTGCCCTGGCCCAGTTCACTTTTCACCTCGATGCTCCCGCCCAGTTCCTTGATGTACTGGAAACTCTCGTACGACCCGATGCCCATGCCGCTGGATTTGGTGGAGTTGAAGGGCCGGAACAGGCGGTGCTGGACGAAGTCGGCGCTCATGCCCACACCGGTGTCGCCCACCTCCAACAAGGCGCGGCCCGACGACTGCGCAAGCCGGGCCCACACCCTACCCGAGCCAGGCGTGGCGTCGAGGGCATTCTGCACAAGATGGCCGATCACCCGCTCCAGGCGCTGCGCATGGCCGCGGGTCGCGACCTTGTCCTCGATCTGCAGCTCCAGCCGCCGGCCGCGCTGGGTGGCCGCCGTCTCGATGCGCTGCAGGATCGGCGCCAGCTCGACGCCCGAGGCGACGCCCGCCGGCTTGTCGCCCTCGCGCAGCTGCAACATCATCTGCCGCATCTTGTCGAGCGAGCTCTCCACCGTCAGCAGCATGTCCTGCTGGAACTCGGGGTTGTCGCGGTGGCGCTCGGCGTTCTTCATCATCAGCGACAGCTGGGTGATGATGTTCTTCAGGTCGTGCACCACGAAGGCGCTCATGCGGTTGAAGGCGTCGAACTTGCGGGCCTCCAGCAGGGCCTCGGTGGCATGCATCTGCGCCAGGAAGCCGGCCGCCTGGCGTGCCGCGGTCTTCAGCAGGTCGCGCACTTCCCAGTCCAGCACCACCTGGGTGCGCGGGCGGGCCAGCACGACGAAGCCCAGCATCTCGTCGGCCACCAGCAGCGGCACCACCAGCCAGGCGTCGGGCAGGTCATCGAGCCAGCGTGGCAGCAGCGCCGCCTCGTCGGCCATGCTGGCGCCGGTGCGCGTGGCCCGCAGGTCGATGATCCACTCGCGCTCGGCCATCAGGCGCGCGAACGGCGAGTCGGTCGGCTCCTCGGCGGCCAGCTCGGGCAGGTTGATGCCCGCCGACTGCACGAAGGCATGATCGCCCAGGGCCTTGAACCACATCGCGCCGGCCGAGCACTCGACCATGTCGGCCAGCCCCCGCACCACCAGCGCGCCCACTTCCTGCGGCGAGCTGCGCGTGGACAGCATCGCCGTGAAGCGCAGCCACTCCAGGCGGTAGTCGTAGCGGTAGCTGAAGAAGTTCTTGCCCAGGAAGACGCGCAGCCGCGCCCGCAGCGACCCCGAGGCCGCCAGCACCGTCAGCAGCACCAGCGCCGCGAACAGCAGTGCCACCTGCAGCGCGCCGCCCCAGGTGCCGCCGAAGAAGCGCACGTAGTAGCCGACCGCGGCGATGAACAGCAGGTAGGCGCCGATCAGCAGCAGCGAGGCCGAGTAGAACGCGGCCGTCTTCGAGACCTGCACCCGCGACAGCCAGCGCTCGCTGCGGCTGGACGCCATCAGCAGCAGCGGCATGACCACCGCGTGCACCAGGCTGCGCGCGGCCAGCGCATCGCCGTCGAAGCCGCCGAACATCACCGCCTGGCTGAACAGGTAGACGTCGTAGATGAACAGCCCGCCCAGACCCAGGCACAGCGGCTTGGCGGCCCAGCGCTTCTGGTCGACCTGGTTGCGCAGCACCTGCTCCACCAGCAGCAGGCCGAAGACCGGCCAGAACAGCTGGCTGACCAGCAGCACATGCGCCACGCCCGCCATGGCCATGCCCTCGATGCCGAGCAGCGCATTGGCCAGCAGGCCCAGCACCAGCAGCAGGGCCGGCAAGGCCGCCCACAGGCGTGCGCGCGACGCGCCGAGCTGGCCCGCCATCGGCCGCACCAGCAGCAGCAGCACGCCGGACCAGGCGCCATAGCGCAGCTGGTCCACGGCCAGGGCCAGGTGGGAGGTGACGACCTTGGTGGAGTACAGGTCCGCCAGCCCGATGGCGCCCCAGACCGCGGTGCAGAGCACCGCCGCCAGGAACCAGCGCGCGCTCGGGTGGGCGTCGGAGCCCAGCAGGCCGCGGCGCAGCAGATGCACCGCATAGCCCGTGTAGACCACGACCACCAGCGCGAAGCCGGCGGCCTGCAGGCCGATCTCGGGCAGGTCCGCGTTGAGCAGGTTGGCGGCGCCGGACATCAGGGGCGATCAGCCTCGGCGCGGCGGCCGGACCGCGGCCGACCCGGCGCCAGGCACGGCGCGGGGGCCGGCGTCAGCGGGCACCCTTGCCGGTCAGCACCACGCCCACGGTCTCGATCAGGATCACGAAGTCGAGGAAGAGGCTGTGGTTCTTCACGTAGTACAGGTCGTACTGCAGCTTTTCCTGCGAGTCCTCGATGGTCGAGCCGTACTGGTAGCGCACCTGGGCCCAGCCGGTGACACCAGGCTTCACGCTGTGGCGCACCGCGTAGTAGGGGATCTCGTTGGTCAGCTGCTC
The DNA here is from genome assembly GCA_937864045.1 of uncultured Aquabacterium sp. Classification (GTDB taxonomy): domain Bacteria; phylum Pseudomonadota; class Gammaproteobacteria; order Burkholderiales; family Burkholderiaceae_C; genus Pseudaquabacterium. The sequence continues at coordinate 19,773 of CALMIF010000212.1, forward strand.
GACGAAGAAGGGCCGCTCGGGCCGCGGGCCGACCAGGCTCATGTCGCCGGTCAGCACATTGAACAGCTGCGGCAGCTCGTCGATGCGCACCAGGCGGATGAAGTTGCCCACTCGTGTCACGCGGTTGTCGTTGGCGGTGGCCCAGCGCGGCTTGCCGTCCTTCTCGGCGTCGGTGCGCATGCTGCGGAACTTGGTCACCATGAACGGCTTGCCGTTGAAGCCCGTGCGCTCCTGGCGGTAGAACACCGGGCCCTGGCTTTCCAGCTTGATGGCGATGGCGGTGACCACCATGATCGGCGCGGCCAGCACGATCAGCACCGTCGAGCACAGGATGTCGAAGGCCCGCTTGACCGCCGTGCGGTAGAAGCCCTGGTTGAAGCCGTCGCCGAAGATCAGCCAGCCGGCGTTGACGAAGTCGATGCGGATCTGGCCGAGCATGCGCTCGAAGTAGGTGGTGATGTCGAAGACACGCACGCCGCTCAGCTTGCAGTCCAGCAGCTCGCGCAGCGGCATGCTGCCCGAGCGCCGTTCGGTCAGCGCGACGATGATCTCGTCCACGCCCAGCCGCCTGGCAGTCTGGGTGAGCGACTGCTCGGCGCTCAGGCGCTCGCCCTCGGGCACGGCGGCCTGCTTCTCGTTGGGGCCGGGAAAGTAGCCGACGATGGTCGCCAGCGGGTCGGCCACGCGCAGCGTGCTGCCCACCATCTGGGCCGCCGGCCCGGCGCCGAAGATCAGCACCCGGGCGCCGGCCCGCGCCTTGGTCGCCCAGTAGCCCATGACCACGCGGCGCAGGATCAGCGCGGCGATCACCAGCATGGCCGACGCACGGATGGCGTCCAGGTTGCCGAAGCCCACCGGCAGGAACTGAAAGATCTGATAGGTCAGCAGCAGCGCCAGCACCAGCGCCAGTGCCGCACGCAGGGTGGATTCGACGACCGACCAGTCCTGGGCACGCTGGTACAGGCCCGAGGCACTGTTGATCACGAAGAGACCGGCGGCCAGCGACACGACCTGGGGACCGGCCATCGGGATGGCCAGCTTCAGGCTGTCGGCCTGGGCCAGCACCACGCCGGCCAGCGCCAGCAGCGACAGCAGGAAGTCGAAGAACACCCGCCGCAGCGTCCAGGCGTGGAAGTAGTGGTTGAACAACCTGACCATGAAAATCTCCTGACAGCGCGTTGCGCCCGCTCCGCAATCGCGGTCGACCTGCCGGTCGCCGCGGTCACAGCCCCTGGCCGGGTCAGCAGGCACAACACCCTGGCACTTCGAATGACTGTAAGCACCGCATCGACAGGATGGCAATCCACCGGTCCGGGGGCCCGGTGCGGGAAGCGGCACCGCGGAGATTGTGGCACCCGGCCGGCGCCGCTTGCTGCTCAATCCGCCACGGCCGCCGCCAGTGCGTGCAAGGCACCACGCTGGCCCGGTGGGATGGATGCCGCCGACAGCTCGGCCGGCGGCGCCGACTGCACCGCATCCAGGTCGAAGTGGGTGCTGCCGGTCTGCAATGCCTGCACGCAGCGCCGCCAGACGGCATCCGGTCGCGGCACGGCAAAGCCGTAGGACACCAGGCCGCCGTTCTCCTGGCGGCGCACCGCGGTGGCATCGGCCACGGCGGTCTCGTTCTCGCCCAGGTCGACCTCGACGCTGCCCTGGGTGCCCTCGGGCAGGGGCAGGCTGCACTCGGCCTGGAAGCCGTGCAGCGACAGCTCGATGACCTGCAATGGGTAGGTCAGCACCGTGTCGTAGCTGCGCACCAGCAGGCGCGCCGGGCAGCGGATGGAGAAGCGCTGGTGCTGGCGCAGGCTCAGCAGGTCCTGCGCGCCCGCGCTGGGCGCGGGCAGCACGGCGCGGTACTCGGGCCGGTCGTAGATCGAGCGCAGCAGCAGGCGCTGGCGGTCGTTCAGCGTCTCGAAGACGCGGGTGCGCCGGTTGAAGAAGTGGTCCATCAGCGCCGGGGTCAGCACCGGGTCGTTGGTGGTGAAGAAGCGCCGGTGCGGCAGGCGGATGTTGTCCAGCTGCGCCTCCACGAAGTAGTGGTGCAGGTTCTTGCGCGGCCGCTTGTCGGCATAGGTGGCGCGGAAGCGCTCAGGCGCGGCCTGCAGGTCCAGGGTGGCGCCCACGGCCGGCGCGCCGTTGGCGAAGTCGTAGCTGTCGACCACGCGCGCCTGCAGCCGCTCGAAGTGCAGCAGCGACTCGTACATCTCGATTTTGTTGGGGTTGACCGCGATCACCAGGTGGCGGGTGTCGAAGTAGTCGCGGCAGTACGCGTACATGAACTTCATCAGCGGGAACAGGATGCGCCCGCCCGTGGCGCGAAAGCGCGGGTCGATCGCCAGCGCCGAGATCTCGGCGATGCGCCCGGTCTTGGCGCGCACCTGTCCCAGGTTGAACACCGACTGCAGCGGAAAGCCGAACACACCCTCGCGGATCATCGAGATCGTGCCGACGACCCGGCCGTCCCACTTCGCGCACAGCGTGGTGGTGGTGGGCAGGGCGTGGTAGATGGTCACGCGCAGGCCCGACGGGTCGGGCTGCATGAAGCCGGCGGCGACATAGGCGTCGTGCAGGATGCGGAAGCACGCCTCCAGCTCCTCCTGCGTGTCGGCGATCTTCAGCGTCAGCCGCGGGTCCGGTGCCGGATCGCAGTCGATCAGGCTGCGGAACAGCGCGAACCGCCGCTCGCGCGGCAGCTGCGCCAGCGCCAAGCGCGCGCCCTGGTGCAGGGACTTGCGGGCAACCGAGGCCAGGGAACGTTTCATGAGGGCATGCAGACCGGATGGTGGCCGGGCGCCGGCAGACGCCCGAGGACAGCTCGTCCGTGCTGATCGGCACGCCGGCGCGCCGATGAAGGCTGGCGCGGTAACAGCATGTGCCACGCCAGTGTGCACATCCCTAGTCGGGACCAAGAAAGCCGGGTCCGCGCCGCGGCAATCGGGCTACATTGATCCGGCACCTTGGCAGTGCGCCGTGACGGATCGCACATTTCGGAGGGCCCGGCCATGAAGATCGCCTTCACGTCCTGCATGTCGTTCACCGTGTTCGCGCAGCAGCCGGTGTGGGACCAGATCGCCGCCCAGCGGCCCGACCGGCTGCTGCTGCTGGGCGACTCCATCTACATCGACGGCCCGCCGTTCCCCGACGGCAACATCCACCCGAAGAAGCTGGCGCCGGTCGATTTCCTGCAGCACGTGCTGGAACGCTGGCGCACCCAGCTCGACCAGCCGCAGTTCCGCGCCCTGGTCAAGGCGGTGCCCACCGACGCGATCTGGGACGACCACGACTTCCTGTGGGACGAGAGCTACGGCGAGCGTGCGATCGAGAAGGTGGTCTACCGCGAGAACATCCGCATCAGCCGAGCGCTGTTCAATGCCTTCTGCCGCACGCTGGACGCCCGCCTGGCGCCGGGCAGCTTTCCGTCGGCCTACAACGACACCCGCATCAACCAGCCCGACGAGCCGCCGCCGGGCTACCGCCACAAGGCGCTGGCGCCCGACCTGCACCTGCACCTGACCGATGGCCGCTCCTGGCGCATCGGCCGTGACCTGCTGGGCGCCGCGCAGCGCACGCAGATCGAAGCCAGGCTGGCCAGCGCGCCCACGGCCGTGCACCTGATCGCCTCGGGCTCGGTCGTGCAGGCCGACGACGATGCGCGGTGGGCGGAATTCGACGACCACGCCTGGCTGCTGGCGCTGGCGCGGCGCCACAAGATCCTGGTGCTCAGCGGCGACATCCACGCCAACCGCTTCAAGTCGACCAACCTGGGCGACGGCCACTGGCTGCACGACGCCACCGCGTCGGGTGCGGCGGTGTGCAAGCTGGTGGGCGTGGGCTCGAAGTGCCAGAACTACGGCCTGCTGAGCACCGCCCCGGCGACGCTGCGGCTGGACTTCTTCAGCCACGGCACGCCGGATTCGGTGGGCTCCTGGGCGATCGACCGCAACACCTGGAAGGCCACGAGCATCTGAAGCCGGCCCAGCCGCCGGCTCAGGCCGGATGGTGCAGGAAATCCGCCGCCAGGTTGGCGAGGCTGCGCACACCGACGATCAGGCAGCCCTCGTCGGCAAAGAAGCGCGGCGAGTGGTTCGGTGCGGCCTTCATCACGTCCTGCCCCGCCGGCACCACGCCGACGAAATAGAACAGGCCCGGCGCCTCGCGCTGGAAGAACGAGAAGTCCTCCGAGCCCATCACCTTGGGCACCAGCACCAGGTGGTTCTCGCCGACGCTGCGCGCCAGGCTGGGCCGCATCGCCGCGGTCAGCTCGGGGTCGTTGACGGTCACCGGGTAGTGCTTGTCGATGCAGACCACGCAGTTGGCGCGGTTGCCGCGGGCAATCGTCTCGCCCAGGTACTTCACCCGCTCGTGCACGTCGTCACGCATCGCCTCGTCGAAGGTGCGGATGGTGCCGGTCATCACCACTTCGTCGGGAATGATGTTCTGCCGCAGGCCGCCGTGGATGGTGCCGATGGTGACCACCGCCGGCTCGCGCGTCAGGTCGACCTGGCGGCTGACCACCGTCTGCAGGCCCATCACCACCTGGGCGCTGGTGACGATGGGGTCGACGCCGAACCAGGGCATGGCGCCATGCGTCTGGCTGCCGCGCACGGTGATCTTCAGGCTGTCGGCGCTGGCCATGGTGGGGCCGGGCCGGTAGCCGATCACGCCCACCGGCAGGCGGCTGGTGACGTGCAGGCCGAACACCGCATCGGGCTTGGGGTTCTGCATCGCGCCCTCGGCCACCATCATCTTGGCGCCGCCATCCTCGCCCTCGGGCGGCATTTCCTCGGCCGGCTGGAACAGGAACTTCACCGTGCCCGGCAGCTGCGCGCGCAGGCCGGCCAGCACCTCGGCCACGCCCATCAGGATGGCGGTGTGGGTGTCGTGGCCGCAGGCATGCATCACGCCCACCTGCTCGCCGTTCCACTCGGCCTTGGCCTTGCTGGCGAACGGGATGTCGACCTCCTCGGCCACCGGCAGGCCGTCCATGTCGGCACGCAGCGCCACCACCGGGCCGGGCAGGCCGCCCTTGAGCAGCCCCACCACGCCGGTGTGGGCCACGCCGGTGGTCACCTCGTCCAGGCCCAGGGCGCGCAGGTGCTCGGCCACGATGCCAGCGGTGCGGAACTCGCGGTTGCCCAGCTCCGGGTTGGCATGGAAGTCGCGCCGCCAGGCGGTCACGCGGGCCAGCACGGCCTGCGCCGCGGTGGCGATGGCATCGGCCAGCGGGCTGGCCTGCACGGGGATGTCGGTGTTCATCGGGAGGCTCCTGCTCGCGTGGGTTGGGGGTGAATCGAAGCGCGTCAGGGCTTGAAGTCGCCGGCCCACACCACCACCCACTTCGCGGGGTCGATGTGGCGGCGCAGGGCGGCATTCACCTGGGCGGGCGTCAGGGCGGCGATGGCGTCGTCCACCTGCTGCTGCCGCGCGAAGCGCCGGCCCAGGTGCAGGTTGCTGACCAGGGCGCCAGCCACTGCGCCGTCCTGGGCGCGGGCCAGGCGGCGCTGGTTCAGCAGGCCGATGCGGGCGGCGTCCAGTTCCGCCTGGGTGAAGCCGTCCTTCAGCGCGCGGGCCGTTTCCTCCTGCAGCGCCGCCTCGACCCGGGCCTGGTTCTGCGGCGCGAAGATCGCCGACACGCGCCACGGCGTGTTGGGCTCGAAGCTGCTCCAGGCGGCGAAGCTGCGCACGTCGTAGCTCAGGCCGTCCTTCTCGCGGATGCGCGCCCACAGCCGGGCGCTGGCGTCGCCACCCAGCAGGTGGTTGGCCATCAGCAGGGCCGGGTAGTCGGGATCGGTGTCGTTGACCGCCAGCGACTGCTCCAGCAGCAGGTTGGCATTGGGCTTGTCGGGCGTGGGCAGCACCAGGCGCGCCGGCGGCACCGGCACCAGGGGCTGCGGCACGCGCAGGTACGCAGCCTGGGCCGACACGCCGTCGGCCGGCGCCTTCCAGTCGCCGAAGGCCTGGTCGAGCGCCGTGCGCACGGCCGCCACGTCCATGTCGCCGACCGCGCTGAACTCGCCCGCCGCCGCGCTGAGGAAGCGCCGGTGCACGGCCCGCACCGCGTCGATGCCGATGGCGTTGGCGGCGGCCACCAGTTCGTCGAAGCTGGGCGCGTAGCGCAGGTCGCCGCGCGGATAGGGGTTGCCGTGCCGCTGCAGCGCGTTGCCGGCCACCGCACCGGGCTCGCTGCGCTGGGCGGCCACGCCCGCCAGGGTCTGGCGGCGCCGCTCTTCCAGCGCATCGGCCGGGAAGGCCGGCTCGCGCAGCAGCCTGCCGACCAGGGCCACCACCGCCGGCAGGTGCTCGCGCACGGTGGTGATGCCCACGCTGAGCGCCTGGCCGCTGGCATTGAAGCCGACCTCGGCGCGCAGCTTGTCGAAGGTGTCGCTGATCTGCGCACGGGTCATGCCCGCGCCGCCCTTGTCGATCAGGTCGCCCATCATCGCCACGGCCAGCTTGCGCCCGCGCAGGCTGTCGACATCGCCGAAGCGCAGTACCAGCCGCGCCTGCACCCGGTTGCCGCGCGTGCCCTTGGGCAGCAGCGCCACCTTCAGGCCGCTGGCCAGGGTGCTGACCTGGGTGCGTGCGTCCAGGTTGGCCGGCGTGGCGTCGAAGGCCTCGGCCTGCGCCACCGCCGTGTCACCCCGGTAGCCCTCGACCATCGGCGCCACGGCCACCAGGGCCGGCTCGGGCGCCCGCTTCGGGCTGTCGGTTGGCAGGTAGGTGCCCAGCGTGCGGTTGTCGGGCACCAGCATCGCCCGCGCCACGCGGTTCACGTCGGCCAGCGTCAGCTGGCGCATGCGGTCGCGGGCCAGGAAGAACAGCCGCCAGTCGCCGTTGCCGATGGCCTCGCTCAGCGCCACGCCCACCCGCTCAGGGTCGGCGAAACCCTGCGCCCAGTCATTGAGCCACTGCGTGCGCACCCGCTCCAGCTCCTCGGCGGTGAAGGGCTCGGCGTCCAGGCCGTCGATCGCGGCCAGCAGCGCCTGGCGCGCCTTGTCCACGTCCTGCCCGGGCGCCAGCTGCAGGCCCAGAAGCAGTGGCCCGGGCTCGGCCACACCCCAGGTGAAGCCGAAGCTGCTGGCCGCCAGCCCCGGCTCGACCAGGCGCTTGTGCAGCCGCCCCGACGGCGCGTTGCCCAGCATCGCGGCAATGGCCTCGGTGGCGGCGAAGTCGGGGTGCGCGGCCGGCACGCCATGCCAGCCGGCCAGCAGGAAGGGCGCACCGCCACGGCGGCGCACGGTGGTCGTGCGCTCGCCCTTCTGCACCGGGTCCACGGTGTAGGTGGGCGGCAGCACACGCGTCGGCCTGGGGATGGGCCCGAAGCTCTGCGCCACCCAGGCCAGCACCCGGGCCGGGTCGAAGCTGCCGGCCACCACCAGGGTGGCGTTGTCGGGCTGGTAGTGCAGCCGGTAGAACGCCTGCAGCCGGCCGATGTCGACGTTCTCGACATCGGCGCGCGCCCCGATGGGCGACTTGCCGTAGTTGTGCCACTGGTACATGGTCGCCAGCGTCTGCTCCAGCGTCGCGCGCACCGGGTTGTTCTCGCCGGCCTCCATCTCATTGCGCACCACCGTCATCTCGCTGTCGAGGTCGCTGCGGGCGATCAGGCTGTTGACCATGGCATCGGCCTGCCAGGCCAGGTACCAGCGCAGCGTCTCGTCGCTGGCGCTGAAGCTGGCGAAGTAGTTGGTGCGGTCGAAGCCGGTGCTGCCGTTGAAGCGCAGGCCGCGGCGGCTGAACTCGCCCATCACGTTGCGCTGGGTGGGCGTGCCCTTGAAGATCAGGTGCTCCAGCAGGTGCGCCATGCCGGTCTCGCCGTAGTTCTCGTGGCGCGAGCCGACGTGGTAGGTCAGGTTCACCGTGGTGCTGGGCTTGGTGGCGTCGGGCACCAGCAGCACCTGCAGCCCGTTGGCCAGCCGGTAGGCGGCGATGCCCTCGACCTGGGTGACGGCCGCCACGCCTGCCGGCAGGGCGGGGGCTGGCGTCTGGGCCTGTGCGGCCGGCGGCAGTGCGCAGGCGGCGGCAGTCAGCAGGGCGACCGTCAGGCGGCGCAGCGGGGCAGAACGGGCGATGGGCATGGCGGTGCGGTGCAGGGGAAGCGGCGACCGCGGCAGTCTAGGCTGCGGTCTGTTGCTGCAGTTGCAGCAGCAGCGCGGGCAGCGACAGCCGCTGCGTCAGCACCTCGGCCATGTGGCGGGCGCAGCGGCGATGCACCCGCTCGAAGCGCGTCCACTCGAAGCCGTCCATCTCGGGCCGGTCGCGGCCCCAGGTGTCGGTGTAGTGGCTGTCGCAGTGGCAGGCGCCGGCGTCGAAGCGCTCGGTCAGCACGGCGAACAGGTGCAGGTCCTTGCGCGGGCGGTAGGCCATGCGGCCCAGGTCGAGCAGCGGCCGGTCGCTGAAGTCCAGGCCGGATTCCTCGCGCGTCTCGCGCAGCGCCGCCACGCGCGGCGGCTCGTGCGGCTCGATGCCGCCCTTGGGAATGTCCCAGTGCCAGGCGCCGGTGACATGGCACAGCAGCAGCTCCTGCTGTGCATTCAGCACCAGGATGCCGCAGGACAGGGTCTTCATGTGCGGGCCACCGGTGCGGGCAGCGGCGGCGCTGGTGGCGGGTCGCCCTTGAGCCGCCAGGCCGCGGCGGTCGCCAGCGCCGCCAGCGCCAGACAGCCCCAGATCACCGGCGTGTAGCTGCCCATGCGGTCGAACACCGCGCCGGCCACCCAGGGCCCCAGCAGGTTGCCGGCCGCCGCCCCGGTGTACAGCGTGCCGATGATGGCCGACACCGCCCGCGCGCCGAACAGGTCCATGCACATCGCCGGCATCAGCGACACGATGCCGCCGTAGCTCAGGCCCATCCACAGCGCGAACACCGCCATCGCGCCCCAGCCGCGCGCGCCCCACCACACCAGGAAGCACAGGCCCATCGACGCCATCGCCATCACCAGCGTCAGCGGGCGGCCGATGCGGTCGGCCAGCGCGCCGATGGCAAAGCGCCCGGTCAGGCTGCCGATGCCGATCAGGCCGACCAGGCCGACGGCGCGGGCGTCGTCCACGCCCAGGTCGCGCGCGGCGGCCGACACATGGGCGAAGGGCACGAACATCACCGGCCCGGCCAGCACCGTCATCAGGTAGAACCAGCGGAACTGCGGCGTGGCCATGGCCTGGCGCAGCGTGTGGCCGGCCACCGCCCGGCCGCCGGCGCCGCTGGCCGACGGCGCCCGCGCCAGCAGCAGGGTGGCGCCACCGCCCAGCAGCACCACGCCCACGGCCAGCACCTGCATCGCGCCGCGCCACTGCAGCGCGGCGATCAGCGCCGTGGCCCCCAGCGGCACCAGCACCGTGCCGGCGCCGATGCCGGCGCTGGCGATGCCCGCGGCCAGGCCGCGGCGGCGGGTGAACCAGGGCTGCACGCAGGCGATCGACGGTGTGTAGACCAGGGCGATGCCCACGCCGATGCCCACGCCGTAGGCCAGGTAGATCGCCAGCATCGAGGTGGCGACACTGCTGACCGCCAGCCCGGCGGCGATGCACAGCATGCCCGCGCCGCAGACGATCCGCGGCCCGAAGCGGTCGGCCGCCAGGCCGGCCGCGGCGCCGCCGGTGAAGTACACCAGGCCGCACAGGCCGAAGACCAGGGCCACGTCGGCCCGGCTGGCGCCGAACTGCGCCGACAGCGACTCGAAGAACGCGGCGAACGAGTACGAGACGCCGAAGATCACGCCCAGCGCCACGAAGCAGGCCCAGACGACGACCCAGGCCTGGCGGGATTCCTCGGGGGCGTTGGCTGCTGCAGCGGTGGCGGGCATCGCCCCAGTTTAGGGCGGTGCCGTGCGATGCCGTGTCAGGACCGGGACGGACTCAGGCGCGACGGCGGCGCGCCAGCGGCGCCAGGGCGGCCAGGCCCAGGCCCAGCATCAGCCAGGTCTGCGGCTCGGGCACGGCCACCACGGTGCGGGTGAAGGCGCAATCGGGGTTCTGACCATTGCTGCAGGTGAACCCGAGGTCGACGCCGTTGGTATACAGGAAGTTGCCGTCGGCATCCACGCCGTTGAAGCTCAGCGAGAGCCCGCTGCCGTAGAACGCGTAGTGACCGGCCGGCGCACCACCGGCGCGCGGCGTGAAGGTGACGAACACGTACTCGAACGAGTCGCCCGGCTGCAGCGACAAGGTGTTCATGCCGATCGCCGACGGCCGATCCGGCGTGCCGTTGTAGTGCCAGTTGTAGGTGTAGACACGCGGGGTGCCGTTGCAGTTGTTGGTGAAGGTGTCGCTGCAGGAGAACCAGACGTTCAGGCTGGCATCCGTCAATTGCGCGAACGGCCGCGCCTCGTACTGCTGGGTGAGCGGGTTGTAGAACTCGCCTTCCGTGGGCAGGTCCTCCGGCTGGAAGCCCGACAGGTCGCCCGGCGCCAGCAGCAGCGGCGTGGACTCCATGCCCAGCGTGAAGCGCAGGCGCACGTCGATCACGTCGGTCGGCCCGACCGTGCCGGTGGGTTCGACAAAGCTCAGGCTGCCGAACGGCAGCGCCGCAAAGGCGGCAGGCGCCAGCAGGACAGCGGCGGCGACGGCGGTGGCGCGAAGGGCAGAGATCATCGTGAAAAGCTCCCGGGTGGATGGCCTGCAGCCAGACTAGCCGAGAGGACCTGCCGCAGCAAAGCCACCACCCCGCATTCGCGGGTGTCCCGGCCCGGGATCCCCCTAAACTGCCCCACCCGTCCCGGAGCCCTTCCCCATGATTCTCGAGATCGCCGACATCCGCATCCAGCCCGGCCAGAACGCCGCCTTCGAGGAAGCCATCCAGCGTGCGCTGACCACGGTCGCCGTCCAGGCCGCCGGCATGCAGGGCTACAGCGTCACACGTGGCGTCGAGAGCCCCGAGCGCTACGTGCTGCAGATCGTCTGGGCGACGCTGGAGGACCACACGGTGGGCTTCCGCGAGGGCCCGCTGTTCCCGCAGTGGCGCGGCATCATCGGGCCGTTCTTCGCCCAGCTGCCGCAGGTCGAGCACTTCAGCCTGGTCACCAAGTCGGCCTGAGGCCCTGACATGACAGAAGCCGCCGCCGTCGCCCACGCAGAGTCGCAGTTCGACAGCGGCGCCTTCTTCGCCACGCTGGCGGCCCGTGTGGCCTGCCGCACCGAGAGCCAGAACCCCGAGCGTGCCGAGGCGCTGGCCGCGTACCTGGACGGCCAGATCGCACCGGCCCTGGCGGCGCTGGGCTTCAGGTCGACCATCCACCCCAACCCCGAGGCCGGCGCGCCGCCGTTCCTGATCGGTGAGCGGCTGGAAGACCCGGCCCTGCCGACGGTGCTGTTCTACGGCCACGGCGACGTGGTGCGCGGCCACGAGGGCCAGTGGGCCGAAGGCCGCGACCCGTGGACGCTGACGCCGGCCGACGGCCCGAACGGTGCACGCTGGTACGGCCGCGGCGCGGCCGACAACAAGGCCCAGCACAGCATCAACATCGCCGCGCTGGCGGCGGTGCTGGCCGCGCGTGGCGGCCGGCTGGGCTTCAACGCCAAGTGGCTGGTCGAGATGGGTGAGGAAACCGGCTCGCCGGGCCTGGCTGCGTTCTGCGCGGCGCAGAAGCAGGCGCTGGCCGCCGACGTGCTGATCGCCAGCGACGGTCCGCGCCTGCGCGCCGACCGGCCGACCGTGTTCCTCGGCTCACGCGGCGTTGCCAACGTCGACCTGGTCTTGAAGGAACGCGACGGCGGCCACCACTCGGGCAACTGGGGTGGCCTGCTGCGAAACCCGGGCACGGTGCTGGCCAACGCCATCGCCAGCCTGGTCGACGCCCAGGGCGGCATCCGCGTGCAGGGGCTGCGCCCGCCGCCGATCCCGGCCTCGGTGCGCGCCGCGCTGGCCGACATCGCCGTGGGCGGCGGCCCGGGCGACCCCGACGTCGACACCGCCTGGGGCGAGCCCGGCCTGACGCCGGCCGAGCGCGTGTTCGGCTGGAACGCGCTGGAGGTGCTGGCCTTCGGCTGCGGCAACCCGGCGCAGCCGGTCAACGCGATTCCGCCGGCCGCGCGCGCCACGCTGCAGCTGCGCTTCGTCGTCGGCACCGACCTTGGCAACGGAGGGCAGCGCATCCGCCAGCACATCGTGGCGCATCTGCACGACCACGGCTTTCACGGCGTCGAGGTCAGCGAACCGGTGGTGATGGCCGCCACCCGCCTGGACCCGGACAACGCCTGGGTGCGGCTGGCGATGCAGAGCCTGCAGGCCAGCACCGGCGTCAAGCCCGCCCTGCTGCCCAACCTGGGCGGCAGCCTGCCGAATGACGTGTTCGCCGACATCCTGGGCCTGCCCACGGTGTGGGTGCCGCACAGCTACCCGGCCTGCAGCCAGCATGCGCCCAACGAGCATGTGCTGCCGGCGGTGCTGCGCCAGGGCCTGGGCATGACCGCTGCCCTGCTGTGGCAGGTGGGCGAGCAGGCGGCCGTGCTGCCGCGGCGCGCGGGCTGAGGCCATGGCGGTCGCTCGCCGCCACCTGCTGCTGCACGGCGCCGCGCTGGGCGCCAGCGCCGCCGCACCGGCCCTGCTGCGCGCCCAGCCCGCGCCCACCGAGGTGGTGCTGGCCACACCGGGCCCTGGAAGCGCCGTCTCGCTGATCCCCGAACTGGCGGCCAAGACCGGCGCCGACCGTGCCGAGGGCCTGGCGCTGCGGCTGAAGTTCGTCAACGGCGGCGGCGTGGCGATCCGCGAGCTGAACAACGGCAATGCGCACTGCGCCGTGTTCGGCCTGCCGGCGGCGATGCACGAGAACCTGGCCGGCCCGAAGCTGGTGGCGCTGGCGGCACTGGAAGACCGCACGCCGCTGTCGCTGATGGTGCGCAGCGACCTGAAGGGCACGGTGCGCAAGGTCGAGGACCTGCGCGGCCGGGTGCTGGGCGTGCACAGCAACACCCTGACCACGCGGACCACCGGCCAGCAGTTCCTGCTGCTGGTGCTGCGCGCCCATGGCGTGCCCGAGGACACGGTGCGCTTCGTCGCCGCCGGGCAGTCGTGGGACACGCAGTCGGCCGCGCTGCGCGGGCGCCTGGCCGACGCGGTGGTGTCCGAGGAACCCTTCGGCGTGCGGCTGGAGCAGGCGGGCCTGGCCTTCCCGCTGGTGCGCATCGGCCACCCGGGTGACAGCAACCGGCTGCCCGGCATCGGCTTCCTGCGCGGGGCGCTGATCACCACCCGCCGGCTGGTCGAGCAGCAGCCCGACCTGGCGCAGCGCCTGGTGGCGATGGCGCAGCGCACCCTGGCCTGGCGCCAGGAGCGCACGCCCGAGGCGGTGGTCAGCGCACTGGGCCTGGCCGGCGCCGATGCGGCGGCCTTCGCCGCGATGCTGGGCGCCTATCCGCAGCAGTACAGCCCCGACGGCCGTTTCTCTGCCGCCCAGCTGGCGCAGACCGAGGTCTTCTTCCGCGAGAGCGCCGGCCACGCGCCCGAGGCGCAGGCCTTCCAGGTGGCGTCGATGGTGGTCGACCGCTGGGCCGGTCGAAAACCCTGAGTCGCCATGACCACCGCCGTCGGCCGCCGCTCCCCGGACACCACGCTGACGCTGCGGCTGCTGGCCATGCTGCTGCTGATCCTGGCGGTGGTGGTGGCCTGCTTCGCAGTGGCCGCACGGCTGGTGATCGCCAGCGTGCGCGCACAGCAGCTGCAGGATGCCCGCGACTACTTCGCCCAGCGCATCCGCACCATGGACGAGGGCTGGCGGCTGACCGGCTTCGCCGTGGGCCAGCAGCTGATGCTGTGGCAGGCCGAGCCCGGCCATGCCAACACCACGCCCGACGTGGCCGAGGCCCGGCTGCGCACCCTGCTGGTGACGCTGACCGACCAGGGCGACTTCAGCCATGTGCTGCTGGTCGACGGTGATGGCCGCACCTTGCTGGCGCAGGGTTCACGCTCGCAGGACCGCCCGGCGCTGCCGCCAACCGGTGACCGCCAGGGCCTGGACTGGGTGTGGAGCGAGGCAGACCGCACCATCTACCGCACCGTCAGCATGCCGCTGAAGCTGGGGCCGCAGGTGCTGCGCATGCTGCTGTACTTCCCGATCGACAACGCCCTGCTGGCGCGCATGGTCTATCCGCAGTCGCACCTGGACCTGCTGCATGGCGGTGCGGTGCGGGCCACGGCCAGCGCCGTGGAGGCGGCCTCGCGCGCGCTGCTGCAGGGCGCCCCGGCCACCGACCTGCCCTGGGACGCGCGTGCCGGCGCACCGGTGCTGCGGGTGCAGCGGCCGGTGGCGCCACCGCTGAGCGATGGCCAGCTGCTGGCGATGCTGGCCGCCGGCGCGCTGGGCTTCGTCGGCGCCGGCTGGTGGGTGCTGGGGCGCTGGGTGCGGCAGCAGGCACGCCGGCTGTGGCTGCTGCGCGAGGCCGCCACCGGCTTTGCGGTCGATGGCGCGCTGACGACTTCGGTCGCCCGCCGGCTGGACGGCGCCGCCGAGGACCGCCACCGGGGCGACGACATCCACCAGCTGGCCGACGGCCTGCGCGCGATGATGCTGCGCATCGACCAGGCCCGCGCCGACCAGCGGCGCGACCAGGCCGCACTGGCGGCGCTGAATGCCGGGCTGGAGGAACGGGTGCAGGCGCGCACGCGCGAGCTGGAGGTCGCGCGCGACGACGCGCTGGCCGCCGGCCGGGCCAAGGAGCAGTTCCTCTCCAGCATGAGCCACGAAATCCGCACGCCGATGAACGGCATGCTCGGCGCGCTGGACCTGATGGCCACCACCCAGCTCGACGCCGAGCAGCAGCGCTACACCGAGGTGGCAGCGGCTTCGGGCGCGGCGCTGATGGCGGTGCTGGACAACGTGCTGGACTTCGCGAAGATCGGCGCCGGCCGGCTGCAGCTGCTGCACGCGCCGATGGACGTGCTGGCGGTGGGGCTGTCGGTGACCACGCTGTTCGCCGCCAGCGCCCAGCGCAAGGGCCTAGCGCTGCGGCTGGAAGCCGACCCGCGCCTGGCCGGCTGGCGCCTGGGCGACGCGATGCGCCTGCGCCAGGTGCTGCTGAACCTGGTGGGCAACGCGATGAAGTTCACCCAGCGCGGCGAGGTGGTGCTGGCGCTGCGCGAGGGGCGCAGCGGCGAGCCGCCCGACGCCCTGCATTTCAGCGTGCGCGACACCGGCCCGGGCATCGCCGAGGCCGACCAGGCGCGCATCTTCCAGCCCTTCGTGCAAGGCGAGGTGCCGGGGCCGCGCGAGGACGGCGGCACCGGCCTGGGCCTGGCGATCAGCAGCCAGCTGGTGCAGGCCATGGGCGGCACCCTGGTGCTGCACAGCCACCCCGGCCAGGGCGCCAGCTTCGCCTTCTGCCTGCAGCTGCCGCGGGCCGCCGCACCGCCGTCACCGGCCCTGCCCCTGGCCAACGGCGTGCCTGCCCAGCTGCACGGCCAGGTGCTGCTGGTCGAGGACAACCCGGTGAACCGCCTGGTGGCCATCGCCATGCTGGAGCGGCTGGGCCTGCAGGTGCTGGCCGCCGAGCAGGGCGAGGAGGCGCTGGCCCACCTGACCCTGCCCGCCGCCGGCCTGCGTGCGGTGCTGATGGACTGCCAGATGCCGGTGCTCGACGGCTACGAGACCACGCGCCGCCTGCGTGAACTGGAGCAGCAGCAGCGCCGGCCGCGCCTGCCGGTGATCGCGCTGACCGCCAATGCGCTGAGCGGCGACGTGCAGCGCTGCTTCGCCGCGGGCATGGATGCGCACCTGACCAAACCCTTCACCCTGCAGCAGCTGCACGCCGCGCTGGCGCCGTGGTGCGGCCCGCCACCGGTCGACGCCGCCGGGGGCCGTATGCTGGGCGGATGATCATCGCCGCCCACCCCGCCACCACGCTCGCCGGCCAGCGCGTGCTGCTCACCCAGGCCGACACCTTCATGGGCCCGGTGCTGGCCGATGTCTTCACGCGCCAGGGCGCCACGGTCATCGCCGACACCCGGCCGCTGGCCGACGACCCCGCCGCCGCCGCCGCGGCGGTGGCCGATGCGGGCCATGTCGACGTGCTGCTGATCCACCTGGCCGTGCCGGCGCCCGCCACCGCGGCGCAGGCCATCGGCGAGGCCGAGTGGCGCCATGTCTTCGCCCACATGGTCGACCCCATGCCGCGCCTGGTGGCTGCCGTGCTGCCGCAGATGCTGGCGCGCAAGTCGGGCCGCATCCTGCTGATGGGCAGCGCCGCCGCGCTGCGCGGCCAGAAGCGCACCGGCAGCTACAGCGCCGCCCGCGGCGCGCAGCTGGCCTACATGCAGGCGGTGGCGCTCGAATTGGCGCCGCAGGGCATCCCCTTCAACGCCATCGCGCAGAACTTCGTCGCCAACCCGACCTACTTTCCGCCCGAGGTGCAGGCCAACCCGCGCTTCCAGGAACGGCTGGCGCGCGAGGTGCCGCTGGGCAGGCTGGTGTCGGCCGAGGAGGACGCGCTCTTCGCCGCCTACCTGTGCAGCCCGGCGGCGGCCTGCTTCGTCGGCCAGGTGTTTCCGGTGTCCGGCGGCTGGGCGCTGAAGTAGCTGGCGCGACACCGCGCCGCGCAGGCGGCTTCTAGACTGGCCGCATGAAACACCAGCCCTGGCGGCGCGATGCCGCCGCGTATCCGACGCAAGGCACGCTGCAACCCCGGTTCAACGACGTGGACCTGTGGCAGCACCTGAACAACGTGGCCCAGATCGGCCTGCATGGCGAGCTGCTGCAGCAGTGGCTGCACGCGCACCTGGGCCCCGACCCCTGGCGCCGTGCGTCGCCCAAGCTCGTGGTGCAGGCCAACGCCACCGACTTCCTGGCCGAGGCGCACTACCCCGCGCCGCTGGCCACCGGCACGCGCCTGCTGGGCTGCGACGACCACCGCCTGACCCTGGCCACCGCGCTGTTCCAGCACGGCCACTGCACCGGCCTGCACCAGGCCACGCTGGGCGCCTTCGACGGTGACACCGCCGTGCCGCTGCCCGCCGACTGGCGCGCCGCGCTGCAG
>CALMIF010000213.1 GCA_937864045.1 uncultured Aquabacterium sp.
GGTGCGCCGCTTCGTGCTGCTCACCCGCCGGCAGCCGCTGCTGTCGGCCGCGGCCGCGGCGCTGGTGATGCACCTGGGGGCGGTGGCGCAGGCCGATGGCGGCTGAACGGCCACAATGCGGGCCGCGGTGGCATCCGCCGGGTGCGGGCCGCGCCAACCAAGGAGGATTCGCATGAACAAGCTGCTGACCGCCGGTCTGCTGGGCGCTGTCGCATTCACCGCCTCGGCGGCCGAGATCACCGTGGCGCTGCAGGTCGCCACCGCCCAGGGCCCCGGCCCGGCGGTGGGCACGGTGCGCATCGTCGAGACGCCCTACGGCCTGGCCTTCCACCCGGCGCTCAAGGGCCTGCCGCCCGGGCTGCATGGCTTCCACGTGCACGAGAAGCCCTCGTGCGCGCC
Organism: uncultured Aquabacterium sp.; assembly: GCA_937864045.1. Taxonomy (GTDB): domain Bacteria; phylum Pseudomonadota; class Gammaproteobacteria; order Burkholderiales; family Burkholderiaceae_C; genus Pseudaquabacterium. The sequence goes on from CALMIF010000213.1 coordinate 400, forward strand.
GTCCGACAACAACGGCACGGCGGTGCCGGCCGGTAGCGCTGGCGGCCACCTCGACCCGCAGGGCACCAAGAAGCACGGCACGCCCTGGGGCGACGGCCACCTGGGCGACCTGCCGCCGCTGTACGTCTCGCCCGAGGGCGAGGCCAGCGCCCCGGTGCTGGCGCCGCGGCTGAAGCTGGCCGACGTGCGCGACCGCTCGCTGATGGTGCATGCCGGCGGCGACAACCACGCCGACCACCCGGCGCCGCTGGGCGGTGGTGGGGCGCGGGTGGCCTGTGGCGTGATCGGCGGCTGAGCGGCGCCGGCTGACCGAGGCTGCAGCCTGCATGACGAACTGGTGATCGAGCGCGACGCCAGCCTGACGCGTGACGTGTCGCTGTGAGCGCTTCCGCACGGCCGCTCCGAAGGAAGCGCTCCCCTCCCTCGGGGCTGAGGCCGGACGGCCGGGCGCCCCTGCGGGCGGCCGGCTGCCTGCCGAAGCGCCCGAGCTCTGCGAGGGCGTGGACGTGGTCACGCCGTGACCGGAGGGCCCTCGGGTGAGTGATCTGGTCGACACCAACGTGCTGTCCGAGTTGCGGCGCAGGACGCCCGACCCGGCGGTGGCGCGCTGGTTTGCCGACCGGCCCGCCGGCACGCTGGACCTGAGCGTGCTGACCCTGGGCGCGCTGCGCAAGGGTGTCGAGCGCCTGGCCGACCCGGCGAGGCGCCTCGCGCTGCTGGACTGGCTGGAGACCGACTTGCCAGCCTTCTTCGCCGGCCGCGTGCTGGCGGTGGACGCTGCGGTGGCCGACCGCTGGGGACACCTTCAGGCCCGTGCCGGCCGCCCCTTGCCGGCCGTCGACAGCCTGCTGGCCGCCACCGCGCTTCACCATGGCCTGATCCTCGTCACGCGCAACGTCCGGGACGTTGGCCACCTGGGCGCGCAGGTGGCCAACCCCTGGGAATGAGCCCGGTGCCGATCTGCCCTGCCGGTGCCAGGCGACTGCCTCGCATGACCCCACCGTTCCACTGACCTGCTGCGGAGTCCCTCGATGCTGCCTCTTGCCGGCTATGCCGAGCGCCTGTCTGCCCGCCCCGGGCAGACCCTGCGTTTCCACGTCGCCAACGCCACCGGCGCGCCCGTCACCGCCCAGGTGGTGCGGGTGCTGTGCGCCGACCCGAACCCGGCCATCGGCGGTGTGCGCACCGCGCCGGTCGATGTGCCCGTCACCACCTTGCAGGCACCCGGCCCGCAGGCCGTGCCCGCCGGGTCCTATGCCGTGATCGACGCGGCCGACCTGCTGCAGGGCGTGCACGACCTGACGCTGACCCTCACCCTGCAGCCAACCCTGGCCCTGCTGCGGCGCCAGGTGCTGCTGGCCTGCCTGGACGACGCCGGCAGTGGCCTGGCGCTGGAACTGACACCCACGCTGCACCTGCGCGCCACCGTCGGCACCGTGGCCGGCCCCTGCACGCTGCAGACCGCGGCGCCGCTGCCGCTGCGCGCCTGGACCACGGCCACCCTGGTGGTCGATGCGACCCGCGGCACGCTGACGCTGCGCACCGCCGCAACCATCGGGGGCGGCAACGCCCAGGCCGCCAGCACGCCGCTGCCCGGCGCGCCGCAGCTGAACGCGCCCGGCCGGCGGCTGAGCTTCGCCAGCGCCAGTGACGCAGCGCCGGTGGACTGCTTCAACGGCCGGCTGGAACACCCGCGCCTTCTGGCTGGCGTTGAATCAGGCGCGACCATCGCCGACTGGGACTTCGCGCTGGACATGCACAGCCAGCGCATCGTCGACACCGGACCGCAGGGCCGCCACGGCACCCTGGTCAACACGCCGACGCGGGCAGTCTGCGGCGCCCGCTGGACCGGCGAGGAACACTGCTTCCGCCATGCACCGGCGCAGTACGGCGCCATCCACTTCCACGACGACGACCTGGACGACTGCCGCTGGCCGGCCACGCATGCCGTCACCCTGCCCGACGGCCTGAAGTCCGACGCCTACGCCCTGCTGCTGCAGGCGGGCGACGCGGTGGAGAACATCCCGTTCTTCGTCGTGCCGCCCCAGGGCACGGCCACGGCGCGGGTGGCGGTGCTGGTGTCGACCTACACCTACACCGTCTACGGCAACCACGCCCGGCCCGAATGGCTGAACGATGCGGCCTGGCGCGCCGCGCTGAAGGCGCAGATCACCGACTGGACCGCCTACCCCGGCAACCCGGGCGAGCACCGCGACTACGGCCTGTCGACCTACAACGTGCATGCCGATGGCTCGGGCATCGGCCTGGTCAGCTGGCGCCGGCCGATGCAGAACCTGCGCATCGGCTACGTCACCTATCCGTACCCCGCCATCCGCGGCTCGGGCCTGCGCCACTACCCGGCCGACAGCCATCTGCTGATGTGGCTGGCCCATGCCGGCCATGCGGTGGACCTGATCACCGACGACGAGCTGCACCACGAGGGATGCGACCTGCTGCGCCGCTACAAGGTGGTGCTGACCGGGTCACACCCCGAGTACCACACGCCGCGCATGCTCGATGCGCTGCAGAGCTACCGCGACAGCGGCGGGCGCCTGGTCTACCTGGGCGGCAACGGCTTCTACTGGAAGATCGCGCTCGACCCCACGCGCGATGGCGTGATCGAAGTGCGCCGCGCCGAGGGCGGCATCCGCGCCTGGGCCGCCGAGCCGGGCGAGTACTTCCAGCAGTTCGACGGCCAGTACGGCGGCCTGTGGCGGCGCAACGGCCGCCCGCCGCAGAAGCTGGTGGGCGTGGGCTTCACCGCGCAGGGCAACTTCGTCGGCTCGCACTACCGCATCGACCCTGGCGCGCGCAGCGATGCGCGGGTGGCCTGGGCGCTCGACGGCGTGGCGGCGGACACCGTGGGTGGCGAAGGCTTCAGCGGCCACGGCGCGGCGGGCTTCGAGCTCGACCGCGCCGACACCCGCCTGGGCACGCCCGCCGACGCGGTGGTGATCGCCCGCTCGGAAAACCACCCACCCGACGCGCCCTGGGTGCTGGTGCCCGAGGAGCAGCTGACCCACATCACCACCATCCCGGGCCAGCCGCACAAGGACCTGATCCGCGCCGACATGACCTGGTTTGCCGTGCCCGGCGGCGGCGAGGTCTTCTCGGTCGGCTCGATCACCTTCTGCGGCGCGCTGCCGGTCAACGGCTTCGACAACGACGTCGCCCGCATCCTGGACAACGTCGTCCGACGCTTCAGCCGTTGAGCGATCTCATCCGAGGTCGACCGGCGCGGCGTGCAGCAGGTTCAGCTTCTTGGGGATCAGCTTCAGCGCGAAGAAGGTGTCGGCAATCGCCTGCTGCTCGGCCAGGATCTCGCGCGTGACCACGCTGGTGCCGAAGGCGGCGCGGCTGAGCTGCAGCGCGGTGATGCTGCGGTCCAGGCCCAGCACCTTCGCCAGTTCGTCGGCCGCCGCCGCCTGGTTCTTCGCCGCCCAGGTGTCGACTGCGTTGACCTCCTGGATCGCGATCTTCAGCACGTCGGTGTTGCGGGTGGCGAAGTCGCGTGAGCTGAAGTAGTAGCCGCGGTTGTTGACCACGCCGCTGGCATCGGCCAGCAGCTGCGCGTCCAGCGTCTTCTGCGCGGCGGCCAGGAACGGGTCCCAGATGATCCAGGCGTCGATGGCGCCGCGCTCGAAGGCGGCGCGGGCATCGGGCGGCGGCAGGAAGATGCTCTGCACGTCGCCGTACTGCAGGCCGTGCTTCTCCAGCAGCTTGACCAGGAAGTACTGGACGTTGCTGCCCTTGTTGTAGCCCACGCGCTTGCCCTTGAGGTCGGCCACCGTCTTGATCGCCGAGCCCTTGGGCACGATCACCGCTTCCAGCCGCGGCCGCGGCACGGTGGCGCCGGCGTAGACCAGGGGCGCGCCAGCGGCCTGGGCAAAGATGGGCGGCGCCTCGCCGACGTCGCCGAAGTCGATCGCGCCGACGTTCAGCGCCTCCAGCTGCACCGGGCCGGCGTTGAACTCGGTCCAGCTCACGCCCACGCCCAGCGGCGCCAGGCGCTGCTCCAGCGTGCCGCGCGCCTTCAGGATCGACAGCCAGCCCTTCTGGTGGCCCACACGCAACACGCGCTTGGCGCCAGTGGCTTGCGCCCGGGCGGCCGGGCTCAGCGCGATGCCGGCGGCGGCGCCCGCGGCCAGCAGGCGGCGCCGGGTCAGCGCGGTGGTGGACAAGGGGCGGCGTGTGGACATGGTGCAGGCTTCGGAGTGGAAGGAAGCCGCCATCGTCGGCAACGGACGCGCCACCGCCAACGAAGCAGAACGCTGATGCATAGGCGCCGCGCGGCTCATGCGGGCAGCAGATAAGCAAGCCACCAACGCTTCGTTCGCGCGGCCCCGGCGGGCGGCGACAGTGCAGGTGTTCGTTTGTCTCCTCGACCCCTCTGGGCGTTGGGTCGATTTGCGGCCCGTGCGGCGCCAGCGTCTGCACGGGCCGTTCTTTTCAGGAAGCCTGATTCATGTCGCTCAAGATCCTCTGGTTCATTCCCACCCACGGCGACAGCCGCTACCTGGGCACCACCCGCGGCGCCCGCGCCACCGGGCTGGACTACTTCAAGCAGGTGGCCGTGGCCGCCGACACCCTGGGTTATGAAGGCGTGCTGATCCCCACCGGCCGCAGCTGCGAGGACCCGTGGACCGTGGCCACCAGCCTGATCGACGCCACGACCCGGCTGAAATTCCTGGTCGCCCTGCGCCCCGGGCTGATGACGCCGGCCCTGGGTGCCCGCATCGCCGCCAGCTTCGACCGCCTGTCCGGCGGCCGGCTGCTGATCAACCTGGTGACCGGCGGCGACGCCGAGGAGCTGGAAGGCGACGGCCTGTTCCTGCCGCATGACCAGCGCTATGCGCTGTCCGACGAGTTCATGACCATCTGGCGCCGCATCGTCGCGGCCAGCCACCGCGGCGAGGCGGTCGACTTCGACGGCACGCACCTGAAGGTCAAGGGCGCCAAGCTGCTCTACCCGCCGGTGCAGGCGCCCTACCCGACGCTGTTCTTCGGCGGCTCGTCACCCGAGGCGCATGAACTGGCCGCCCGCCAGCTCGACACCTACCTGACCTGGGGCGAAACCCCCGCGGCCGTGGCCGCCAAGGTGGCCGACGTGCGGGCGCGCGCCGCCCGCCATGGCCGCACGCTGACCTATGGCATCCGCCTGCACGTCATCGTGCGCGAGACCGAGGACGCCGCCTGGGACGCCGCCCGCGACCTGGTGCAGCACCTGGACCCGGCCACCGTGGCCGCGGCGCAGAAGAAGTTCGCCGCGATGGACAGCGAGGGCCAGCGCCGCATGGCCGCCCTGCACGGCGGGCGCTTCAATCCCCAGGACATCCGGCAAGGCCTGGAAGTGGCGCCCAACCTGTGGGCCGGCGTGGGCCTGGTGCGCGGCGGCGCCGGCACCGCCCTGGTCGGCAACCCGCAGCAGGTGGCCGACCGCATCCAGGCGTACGCCGACCTGGGGCTGGAGTACTTCGTGCTCTCGGGCTACCCGCACCTGGAAGAGGCTTACCGCTTCGCCGAGCTGGTGTTCCCGCTGCTGCCGCTGGCCACGCGGGAGAAGCTCAGCCAGCCCGCGATGACCGGCCCGTTCGGCGAGCTCGTCGCGAACAGCTATCGTCCGCCCTCCGCCGAACCGGCCCCACCGGCCCGCGCACAGGCTGTCGCCGCGGGTTGAACCGTCCACCGAACCGTCATGTCCCTGTCTGAATCCACGTCGCCCACCCGCGCCGCGCTACGCCGCGGGATCCCCTGGCTGGTGCCGCTGGCCATCCTGCTGCTGTGGGAGCTGGCCTCGCTGCGCGGCTGGCTGTCCACCCGCGTGCTGCCCGAGCCGCTGGCCGTGGCGCGCGCCTTCTGGCAGCTGGCCGCATCGGGCGAGCTGTGGACGCATGTGGCCGTGAGCAGCCGGCGTGCGGCCATCGGCTTTGCGGTGGGCGGCGGCCTGGGCCTGGTGCTGGGCCTGGCCACCGGCAGCTTCCGCCTGGCCGAGACCCTGCTCGATTCGACCCTGCAGATGCTGCGCAACATCCCGGCGCTGGCGCTGATCCCGCTGGTGATCCTGTGGTTCGGCATCGACGAGACGGCCAAGCTGTTCCTGGTGGCGCTCGGCGTGTTCTTCCCGGTCTACCTGAACACCTTCCACGGCATCCGCGCCGTCGACAAGGGCCTGATCGAGATGGCGAAGAGCTACGGCCTCTCCGGCTGGCAGCTCTACCGCCATGTGATCCTGCCCGGCGCACTGCCGTCCATCCTGGTGGGCGTGCGCTTCAGCCTGGGCCTGATGTGGGTGCTGCTGATCGTCGCCGAGACCATTTCTGCCCAGGCCGGCATCGGCTACCTGACGATGAACGCCCGCGAGTTCCTGCAGACCGACGTGGTGCTGGTGGGCATCCTGCTGTACGCCGCGCTGGGCAAGCTGGCCGACGTGGCGGCCAAGGCGCTGGAACGCCAGTGGCTGCGCTGGCACCCCAGCTATGCGGCCTGAGCGGCGCCCCCCATGACCCTCTGGAATCCCATGCATCCCCAAGTCCTGGAACTCAACGGCGCCGCCCTGCTGGCGCACGACGCCGACGCCGGCCGCACCGACCATGGCGCACGCCGCGCCGCCCCGGCGTTGGTGCCGCCCGCCGCCCCGCACGGCCTGGCGCTGCAGCTGCGCGGCATCGGCAAGACCTACGGCGCGCGCGACGTGCTGGGCGGCATCAACCTGGACATCGCGCCGGGCGAATTCGTCGCCGTGGTCGGCCGCAGCGGCTGCGGCAAGAGCACCCTGCTGCGCCTGCTGGCGCAGCTGGAGCAGCCATCCACCGGCGAGGTGGTGGTGGATTTGGGCCTGGCGGGTGGCACCCGGACCCTGGCGCAAGTGCGCAGCGACATCCGCCTGATGTTCCAGGACGCCCGCCTGCTGCCCTGGAAGACGGTGCTCGACAACGTGGCCCTGGGCCTGGCCGGGCCTGATGCCCGCGACCGTGCCCGCGAGGCCCTGGCCGCCGTGGGCCTGGCCGACCGCGCCGACGACTGGCCGGCGGTGCTGTCGGGCGGCCAGCGCCAGCGCGTGGCCCTGGCGCGCGCCCTGGTGCATGCGCCGCGCCTGCTGCTGCTGGACGAGCCGCTGGGCGCACTCGACGCGCTGACCCGCATCGAGATGCACCGCCTGATCGAGAGCCTGTGGCAGCGCCACGGCTTCACCGCCCTGCTGGTGACGCACGACGTGGCCGAAGCCGTGGCCGTGGCCGACCGGGTGCTGCTGATCGAGGACGGCGGCGTGGCGCTGGACCGCCACATCGCCCTGCCCCGCCCGCGCGTCCAGGGCGCGCCGGCCTTTGCGCGGCACGAGGCGGCGATCCTCAACCGCGTGCTGCAACGGCCGGCGGCTGGCGGGAAGCCGGCCACGGCCTGAGCCCGAACGGCAGCGCCGCGCTGCGGTGAAGCTGCAGCGCGGTTGCGCGGCGATGCAGCGCGCGGACTCCGGGGGCTGGCCTACGATGCGGGCCCGTCCGCCCTGCCCGACCCCGCCGCCTGCCGATGCTGCGCATCCTTGAAGTCACCGTTCCCTTCTTCGGCCTGGTGGGCCTGGGCTGGCTGGCTGCCCGCCGCGGCTGGCTGCCGATGGAGGCGATCCCGGGGCTGAACCGCTTCGTTCTCTACTTCGCCCTGCCCTGCATGCTGTTCCGCTTTGCCGCGGCCACGCCGGTGGCGCGGCTGTTCGATGCGGCGGTGTTCGGCAGCTGGCTGCTGTGTGCGCTGCTGATGGTGGCGCTGGCCATCGTGCTGACGAAGTGGTCAAACCCGCGGGGCGGCCTGGGCTGGAACGACGCCGCCTTCGGCGCCCTGGTCACTGCCTTTCCCAACTCGGGCTTCATGGGCGTGCCGCTGCTGGTCGACCTGCTGGGCGAGCGCGCCGCCGCGCCGGCCATCGCGTCGATGGTGATCGACATGGTGATCACCTCGTCGCTGTGCATCGGGCTGTCGCGCCTGGGCGAACGGGGTGACAGCGGCGCGGCCGGTGGGGGCGGCGCCGGCCAGGCGATGCGCAGTGCGCTCAAGGGCATCGCGCTGAACCCGCTGCCCTGGGCCATCAGCGCCGGCTGCGTGATGTCGGCCTTCAGCCTGGCGCTGCCGCCGCTGCTGGGCAAGCCGGTGGCGATGCTGGCGAATGCGGCCTCACCCGCCGCGCTGTTCGTGCTGGGCGCGGTGCTGGCCCGCACCCGCGTGCCCGCCGCGGCCGGCGCCCGCAGCGACATGCCGGTGCTGGTCACGCTGAAGCTGCTGGTGCACCCGCTGCTGGTGCTGCTGGCGGTGCGCGGCGCGGCGGCCCTGGGCCTGCCGGTCGACCCCCTCGCGGCCACGGTGCTGGTGCTGGTGGCCGCCCTGCCCAGCGCCAGCAACGTGCCGATGCTGGCCGAGCGCTTCGGCGCAGACGCCGGCCGCACGGCCCGCGTGGTGCTGTGGACCACGGTGCTGGCCTTCGGCAGCTTCATGGCGGCAGTGGGGCTGCTGGTGCCGTGATCGGCCGCGGGTCCGCGTCCGCTTCGTCGGTGGGCGCATAAGCAAGCGCGGAGTTCTTCGTTCTTCGTTGGGAGCTGCCCGCTGAACATGCGGGCTTTCCAACACCCGACGCCCGCCATGCCCGCCTTTGCTCCCGCCCGCACCCTGCGACTGTTGCGCCGCAGCGCGCTCGCCCTCGGCCTGGCCGCCACCGCCCTGGTTGCCCAGGCCAAGGACGTCACGCTGCTGAACGTCTCCTACGACCCGACCCGCGAGTTCTACGTCGACTTCAACAAGGCCTTCGCGGCGCACTGGAAGGCCAGGACCGGCGACGTGGTCACGGTCAAGCAGAGCCACGGTGGCTCGGGCAAGCAGGCGCGGTCGGTGATCGACGGGCTGGAGGCCGACGTGGTGACCCTGGCCCTGGCCTACGACATCGACGAGCTGGCCGAGCGCGCCAAGCTGATCCCCGCCGACTGGCAGAAGCGGCTCAAGCACAACAGCAGCCCGTACACCAGCACCATCGTCTTCCTGGTGCGCAAGGGCAACCCCAAGGCCATCAAGGACTGGGACGACCTGGCCAAGCCCGGCATCAGCGTCATCACGCCCAACCCCAAGACCAGCGGCGGCGCGCGCTGGAACTACCTGGCGGCCTGGGGCTATGCGCTGAAGAAGTTCGGCAACGCCGATGCCAAGGCGCAGGAGTTCGTCGGCAAGATCCTGGCGAACGTGCCGGTGCTGGACACCGGCGCCCGCGGATCGACCACCACCTTCGTCGAGCGCGGCATCGGCGACGTGCTGCTGGCCTGGGAGAACGAGGCCCTGCTGGCGCTGAAGGAACTGGGGCCGGACAAGTTCGACATCGTCGCGCCCAGCCTGTCCATCCTGGCCGAGCCGCCGGTGACCCTGGTCGACAAGGTGGCCGACAAGCGCGGCACCCGCGCCGTGGCCCAGGCCTACCTGGACTACCTGTACTCGCCCGAGGGTCAGAACCTGGCCGGCGAGAACTACTACCGGCCGATCGATCCCACCGCCGCGGCCAAGTTCGCCAGGCAGTTCCCCAAGGTCAACCTGTTCACCATCGACGAGGTGTTCGGCGGCTGGGCCAAGGCGCAGAAGACGCACTTTGCCGACGGCGGCAGCTTTGACAAGGTGTACAGCCGCAAGTGAACCGAAGGCGCGGGGCCGCTCAGCCCGGCGCCGGTGCACCGAACCAGCGGTGCTCCAGCGCACCGCGCCAGGCCTGGTCGACCAGCAGGTCGCAGGACAGCGCCCCGGCATCCGGCCGTTCCAGTGCCAGGTCGCCCACCTGCTGCCAGCGTGCGTCCTGGAACATCCCCTCCAGCCTGCTCAGCAGCTTCTGCTTGTAGCCGGTGTCCGCTGAACCCGTCAGGTGCGCGCCCTTGGTCTCCAGCAGCACGGTGCGGCGCAGGCCGTCCTGCTGCACCAGCGCGAACACGAAGTCGGGGTAGACCTTGTTGCGCTTCCAGCCCTGCAGCCCGTATTGCGACTTCGCCACGTTGCGGTGCCACCACTGCACCGCCTGCTTGCCGTCCAGGTAGCCCGCAACGCCAGCCTCGAAGCCATTGAGGTCTGGCGTCACAAGCGCCGGCTCCAGCAGGCTCTTCTCGGCCGGGCGGTGGTCTTCGCGCATCAGCGGCTGCGGCAAGCCCTGCAATGCCAGCGCTTCGTCCATCGGCAGCTCGTAGTTGCTGGCGTCGGCGCGCAGCGCGAACTCGATTCGTCCGTCGGCCACGCCCTGCGCAAACACGGCCTCGGCCAGCTGGTCGCGCGCTAGCTCCAAGTCGATGCGCAGTCTTTCGGTCAGTGATGCGCTGGACGCCGCCAGCACGCCCGTCGCAAACCCGGCACGCTCCAGCCGCTGCACCACCGCGTCCACCCAACCCCATGCCCACCACGGGTTGGGCACCAGGTCCAGCAGAGCGCGCACCAGCAGCGCCCGGTCCAGCCGCCCGCTGCCGGCCAGCCGGCGTGGACTGTCGGGCACGGCGCCCTTGTCCAGGATGCGCAGCGACACATCGAACTGCTCTCCCAGCGGCGCTTCCCGGTTCGGCGCCCAGTCCTGCGCCAGCGTGGCGGGGTCCAGCGCGGCCCAGTCGACCTGCGCCAGCACGTCACTGTCGTAGACCAGTTCACGCCGCTGGCCGTCGGCCTGCACCCAGGTCACCCGGGGCAGGAACAGCCGCACCCCGGCCAGTGCCGGCCGCCGCTGCCGCACGACCGCCTGGGCCTGCGGCGCGTCGCCCGAGTCACCCGACACACGCAGCGTCAGGTCGCCCAGGCCCTCGCCTTCCAGCCCGTCCTTGATCGCTTTCACCACCACCGATGTCCTGGCGTCGTGGCAGACGACGTAACAGCCGTCCAGCGCCTCGCGGCCGGTCTTGGTGGCCTGCGGCTGGCGCAGGATGCGGCCCACCAGCTGCGTCATCGCACCGGGGTTGCGCCCCGCCGCCAGCGCGCACAGCACATAGGCAAACGGACAGTCCCAGCCTTCCTGCAGCGCCTGCTTGGTGATGATCACCCGCACCTCGCAGGTGGGGCTCAGCAGGTCCAGGTTCTCGGGCGAGGCCAGGTCGTTTTTTTCCGACGTCTTCACCGCCACCTGCGCGGCGGTGAAGCCGATCTGCAACAGCCATGCGCGCACATCGTCAGCGTGGATGAAGCCGGCGTCGCGGGTGTCGGCGCCGGTGCGCTCCACCTGCACCAGCAGGATGGGGCGGATGTGGCGCGCCGTCTGTGCCTGCAGCAGTTGCGCGTCGGCCTGCAGTGCATTCAGCCGCGTCACCGACGCCATCAGGCAGGCTTGCCAGTCGCTCCAGTGCTGCACGTCCACATGGATGGGCAGCTTGATCATCTGCGCCTCGTCCAGGTCGGTGCCGCGCACATCGACCAGGATGTTCGAGCCGCTTCCCTTCGCCGACGCCAGGCGCGGCGTGGCCGACAACTCCAGCAGAAAGCCCGGGTTGAAGCCGTCCAGCGTCTGCAGCGCGTTCTCGGTGTAGCCGTGGTGGCCTTCGTCGATCACCACCATCGGCCGCAGCAGGCGCATCACGTTGCCCAGCGAACTCTTGACGATGCTGCCCATCTGCCGGCTGGCATCGCCCGCACTGGCGCCCCATGGCGCATAGACGTCCAGGTTGGGCACCTCTTGCAGCAGTTGCCAGTGCGCCGTGAGATCGTCTTCGCCGGGCAGAAAGCCCAGCACATTGCCGCGGTCGCGGAAGAAGCGCAGCGTCTCCTTGGTCTGGCGCGCGGCTGAGGCCAGCATCAGCACCATCACGCACAGATGGCTGTCCACGTCCAGGCGCGACAGCGGCGCGTTCTTCTCCAGCACCTTCACCCGGCCCGCGCCCGCCACGGTCAGGATCTGGCGGTACGGGTGGTCGCGGTCGCCCAGCGTCGCCAGCGTCTGGCGGTAGATCGCCTCGTTGGGCACCACCCACAGCACCAGGCCCGTGCTGCGCTTGAACCAGCTGCCCTGCACCCGCGCCACGGCGGCCGCAGCCAGCAGCGTCTTGCCACCGCCGGTGGGCACCTTCAGGCAGAGGTTCGGAATGGCCCGCCCGGCACCGTCGAAGCGGCTGGAATGCGCCTGCGCCGCATAGCGCGGTGGCAGCAGGTTGCGCTGGCGCAGCGCGTCCCAGGTCTTGGCGGGATAGTCGGCGGCCACACGCGTCTCGGCCTCCATGCCTTCCAGTGCCTGCAAGGCCGTGACTGCGGGCACCGACTGCGCCTGCCTGCGCACCAGCTCGTCGACGTAGTCACCCAGCCGCGCCAGCACGGTTTCCTGGAACGGCTTCAGCGCCACGCCCAGCGCCGGCACCTGCGCCGCCAGCGCCTGGGCGGCCGGTTGCCACAGCAGGCGGCGCTGGGCGGCGATCTCGCTGCGGAAGCTGTCCGCCAGCTTGTCCTGCCACCACACGCAATCGACGGTGTAGACCATCGGCAACTGCGCCAATGCCTCTGTGAAGCGCAGCAGGTCGGCGGTGGTCCAGTCCGGCGCGTCGGCGGCCAGGTCGATGTCCGAGCGGTCGCGGTGCGTGCCCGCCGCGCGTGAGCCGAACAGCCACAGCCGCTGCAGCCCCGGCGTGCGTGCGCACAGGGCGCGGATGGCGGCCAGGCTGGTCGGCTCGATGCCGTGGCCGGTGGCGAGTGTGTCAGTCATCGGCGCGCGCCTGCAGCACCTGGTGCAGTTCGGTCAGCAGTGCCAGGCCGGTGCTGCGGGCAAAGGCGGCCACGTCCACCGCCACCGCCTCGTCGTAGGTGTGGGCGGTGCGGTTGCGGTACTTGCGCATCGCGCCCCACCCGGCTTCATCCGTGATCAGCCTGTGCTTGAAGGCCTGCGGAATCACCTCGTCGGCGCCTTCGTTCACGTCGATGCCGCGGGCGCGCAGCCAGCGGTAGGCGGCCTTCCAGCCGGCCTCGAAGGTGAACTCGAAGCGCTTGATCAGGGCGTCGCGAATGATGCGGTCCTCCGGCAGCGCCACCACTTCGCGCAGCCGGTCCAGGGCCTGCGCGAAATGTTGAAGGGCCAGTTGCTGGCGGCGGTCGGTCGGATCGCTCATGGTCAGCCCTGTCGGTACAGCGCAAACGGCAGCGGCGCGTAATCCACGCCGCAGTCCTTCAGCTGGCGGTTGCTCAGGTACTTGGCCGGCGCAAACACCAGGTGGCCCTTGGGCGGGCGCTGGCGTTGCGCGTCGTGCGCCAGGCCCCAGGCGTGCAGCGATTGCGCCAGGCTCAGCGTCAATGCGGCCTCCGGGCTCTTCAGCCAAGGCAATTCGGGCTGGTAGACCAGCCACACATGCTTGTCCAGCGCCTCGCCCAGGTAGTGCGGCGGCGCGTCCTTCGGCAGCGGCGGCAGGGTGCCGCCGGTGGCGGTGTGGAACAGCCAGGCGCCCAGCGCGTCACGGGTCGGCAGCCGCTCGCCGCTGAGCATGGCCTCCAGGTCCAGCGGCTCGCCCAGCGTGCAGTAGGTGAAGCCCCCGCCCAGGCCCTCGGCGCGCTGCGACACGCGCCGCACGCCTTCGACCCGCAGCACGCCGTCATCGATCTTGGTCTCGATCTTGTCGAAGCGCTTGCGCCGCGGTGCGGTGCCGCCGTTCTGGCCGATCAGATCGGCCGTGGCATCGCTGGCGCCAAAGCCTTCGGCGCGCTCGATGGCGTCGACCTTGGCCAGCCACTGCGCCGCCTTCTTGAACTGCGTCAGCGTGACCTTCTCTTCCAGCAGCGTCTCGCGCTGCGTGCCTTCCCAGGCATAGCCGTTGATCGCCCGGCGCACGCGCTCGGCGGTCAATGTGTCGGCGTAGTCCTCGCCCTCGACCAGGATGAAGCGCCGGCTGCCGCCGTCCTTCGCATTGGCCTTCAGCACGGCGTGCGCGGTGGTGCCGGAGCCGGCGAAGGAGTCGAGGATGAGGGCCCCTGGGTTAGCCACCAACGCGAGGATGCGTTCGATCAACTCGACTGGCTTTGGCGTGTCGAACACATCTGCCGAAGCGAACATGTCACGCAACATGCCTTTGGCCTGGCGCATCGTCGGCAGGTCCGCCCAGATGGTCGGATACGGGCGTGTGGGCAAATCAGGCGCGAACTCGCGAGTGTATGGTTCCCAGACGGGCTGACCGAGCTTCTGCCGTTGCTTCCAGATGAGTGTCCCCGCGGCGCGGTGTGCGTCGATCGCCTTCTGACCAGCAGCCCAACGCGCCTCCTCACCGTTGTCGTGCAATGGGAAGACGGTGTTGCCATCCGGATCTTCGAGGCCGAAGTACATGGTCGGTCGGTCATTGCGAAGACTGTTCTTGCCGTTCTTCTTCAGCAGCCTGTCGCGATACAGCCGGCCATCGTCTGTCTTCTGCCCGTAGGCATCCAGGATTCCTGGCGCAAGCATTGGCGAGAAGCGCACTTGTGCCTTGTCCTTGGCGTAGCAAAGCACGTAGTCGTGATCGGGCGTGACGGCAACCTTGTTGTCATTCGGGCTGTCGACCTTGCGCCAGATGAAGCAGTTGACGAACGCTTCGTCTCCGAAGATCTCGTCGCAGATCATCCGCGCCCGCTCAATCTCGTTGTCATCCAGCGTGATCCAGATCGAGCCCGATTCGCTCAGCAGTTCCCGCAGCAGCACCAGCCGCGGCCACATCATGCACAGCCACTTGTCGTGCCGCAGCATGTCCTCGCCGTCCACCGGGTTGGTGCTCAGCCACTCCTTCATGATGGGCGAGTTGACGCTGTCGCTGTAGCACCAGCCCTCGTTGCCGGTGTTGTAGGGCGGGTCGATGAAGATCAGGTCGACCGCGCCGGCGTAGCGCGGCAGCAGGCTTTTCAGCGCGTGCAGGTTGTCGCCGTGGATCACCAGGTTGCCCGCCAGGTCGGGCGCGCCCACGCCCTTGCCCGCATCCACCACCAGCGGCCGGTAGGGCACGGTCAGGTGGTGGTTGTAGACGTACTCTTTGCCTTTGAAGACGATTTCGGGCATGGGCAGCAGCGCTGGCGCGGCGGGGTGCGAGGGCAGGACGACGGATGCTAACCCCCAGCCCGCGGCGCGCCGTCGGCCAGAGCCGCCGAGGCACATGGGTGCACGCTTATCCATTTTTCGAATATGCATGCGCCCAATCTGTCGTTGGACGGCGAACGCCCGCCCACCAGAATGCGCGGCTTCGCCCCGACCGCGGGCACCCCCCCTTGCTGCCTGCCGCCATGACCCACCGCCCCACCCTGCCCCGCCGCGCCCTGTTGCTGGCCACCGCGGCCGCTGCGCTGGCCCCGCTGCCGGCCCTGGCCCAGGCGCCGAAGACCCTGCTCAACGTCAGCTACGACGTCAGCCGCGAGTTCTACAAGGACTACAACGCCGTCTTCGCCGCCCACTGGAAGAAGACCGCCGGCGAGGACCTGGTGCTCAACCAGAGCCACGGCGGCAGCAGCAAGCAGGCGCGCAGCGTGGCCGAGGGCCTGGAAGCCGACGTCATCACGATGAACCAGGCCAACGACATCGACGTGCTGCACGACCACGGCAAGCTGATCCCGGCCGACTGGGCGAGACGCCTGCCCGACAACAGCGCGCCGACCACCAGCATCAGCGTGATCCTGGTGCGCAAGGGCAACCCCAAGCAGATCCGCGACTGGTCCGACCTGGGCAAGCCCGGCGTGTCGGTGATCATTCCCAACCCCAAGGTGACGGGCAACGGCCGCTACACCTACCTGGCGGCCTGGGGCGCGGCGCTGCAGGCCGGCGTGCAGCCGGCCGCGGCGCAGGCGCTGGTGGAGCGCATCTTCGCCAACGTGCCGGTGCTCGACGGCGGCGGCCGCGCCGCCACCACCACCTTCGCGCAGCGCAACCTGGGCGACGCCCTGGTCACCTTCGAGAGCGAGGTGCCGCTGATCCAGCGTGAATTCGGCGGCGGCTTCGAGGTGGTCTACCCCAGCCGCACCATCCTGGCCGAGAACCCGGTGGCCGTGGTCGACAAGGTGGTCGACAAGAAGGGCACGCGCAAGCAGGCCGAGGCGTACCTGAAGTTCCTGTGGAGCGACGAGGGCCAGGCCGTGGCCGCCAAGCACCACCTGCGGGTGCGCAGCGCCAAGGTGATGGCCCAGTACGCCAAGGACTTCCGGAAGGTGCAGACCTTCACCGTGGACCAGGTCTTCGGCGGCTGGAAGAAGGCGCAGGCCGACCACTTCAACGACGGCGGGCTGTACGACCAGGTGATTGCCCGGGCCAAGAAGCGCTGAGCCCGCCATGCTGCTGCGCAAAGCGCTGCTCAAGCGCCACAGCGTGCTGCC
>CALMIF010000214.1 GCA_937864045.1 uncultured Aquabacterium sp.
ATGCGCAAGGACCCGCCCTTCGACAGCGAGTTCTTCTACGCCACCCACCTGCTGGGCCAGGCCGAGCGCGAGGGCGCCCGCGTCTTCAACAAGCCCGCCGCGCTGCGTGAGCACCCCGAGAAACTGGCGATCCTGGAGTTTCCCGAGCACATCGCGCCGACGCTCGTCACGCGCAGCGCGCAAGCCATCCGCGCCTTCCATGCCGAGCACCAGGACATCATCCTGAAGCCGCTCGACGGCATGGGCGGCATGGGCATCTTCCGCGTCGGGCCCGATGGCCTGAACCTGGGCAGCATCACCGAGACCCTGAACCGCGACGGTGCGCAGACGGTGATGGTGCAGAAGTACCTGCCGGCCATCGTGCACGGCGACAAGCGGGTGCTGGTGATCGGCGGCGAGCCCGTGCCGTTCTGCCTGGCGCGCATTCCGCAGGGCAGCGAGATCCGCGGCAACCTGGCCGCCGGCGGCAAGGGCGTGGCCCAGCCGCTGAGCGATGCCGACCGCGCCATCGCCACCGCCCTTGGCCCGGTGCTGGCGGCGCGCGGCCTGCTGCTGGTGGGCCTGGACGTGATCGGCGACCGGCTCACCGAGATCAACGTCACCAGCCCCACCTGCTTCCAGGAGATCAGCGACCAGACCGGCTTCGACGTGCCGAAGATGTTCATCGACGCGCTGGAAGCAGCATTGCAGTGAGCCTGCTGCACGCGCTGCTCGACGACGCGGCGCGCTTCGGCCCCGAGTACGGCCACGACCTGGCCAGCCACCTGCCGATGGGCCTGGTGGCGCTGAAGGCGCTGGGGGCGGACGAAGCCCGGCTGCGGCGCTTCGTCGCCACCGAATCGGCCCACCTGCAGCCAGCGCCGCCGCCGGCAGCCTGGCCGGCGGGCGATGCCTGGCCGAGCCGTTTCGGCGCCGTCAGTGCCTTTGCCGCGTACCAGGACCTGTTCAGCCAGTGGCTGGCCGACGAAGGCGCGGCCGACGCGCTGGTCCAGGTGCTGCCGCAGCTGATGCCTGGCTGCGCCGCCGCCGCCTTCCACGGCGTGATCCGCACCGCCGCAGCACTGCGTGCCGGCCATGCGGGTGAACTGGCGGCGGGCCTGGCCTACTGGGCCGCGCGCCACCAGCGCCTGGGCGCGCTGCCCGTGGCCGACGGCGCGGTGGCCGACCCGCTGCCGCTGCTGCAGCGCCTGCGCGCCGTGCCATCGGACCAGCCGCTGATTGCCTTGCGCATGGCCAGCGCGGCGGCCGACGGGGCGCTGCGCCGTGCCATCGGTCGCCTGACCATCGGACCCCAGACACTGCCGCGGCTGGCCCGCCTGGCGGCCCAGGCGTATGCCGGCAGCGGCAACTTCACCGCGCTGCACATGGTCACTGCCAGCCACGCGGTGCGCCTGCTGGCCAGCCAGCTGGATGGCGAGGAGGCCGTGCACGCCGCGCTGCGGTGGTTCTGGCAGGCCTGGGTGACCGCCCTGGTGTCTGCCTGCCTGAAGCCGCTGCCGCCGGCGCCACTGCTGGCCTGGCCGGAGATCGTGCGGCGCGCACTGGCCCAGGACGACGTGCACGTGATCAAGCTGGTCGATGCCTGCCGTGCCGAAGAGGCCGCGCACGGCGGCGACGACTGGCAGCAGGCCGCCAGCCGCGCGGTGGCTGGCTGACGAACAGCAACGCGGCTGGACGCGACCTGGCGGGTCAGCCGTTGCCGGCCGGCTCCACCTTCAGCAGGTTGTCGACGCTGCGCACACCCTTGGGAGCGGCGGCCAGCACGCCGGCACGGTCGCGGGCCTGGGCGTCGGGTGCCGGGCCGGTCAGCCGCACCACGCCGTCGCTGGTGTCGACGCCGATCTTCAGCGCGCTCAGCGCCGGGTCGGCCGCCAGTGCCGTCTTGACGGCCGCGGTGATGCCTGCGTCGTCCAGCACGGCGGCTGCGCCCTCCGTTGCACGCTGCGTGACCTGCGCGCCTTGTTCGGCGGCGGCGCTCAGACCCTGCCTGGTCGCCGCGATGCCCGCGTCCACCTTCTGGCCGATGCTGCGGTTGTCGTAGGCGTTGGACACCACGAGCGCCGCCACCAAGGCGCCGATCAGCCCAGCGCCCAGCACGCCGGGCCAGATCCGGCGACGCGGCCGGTACTCGGTGGTGTGGTGGATCACGGTGGTGGCGGGTGCGACGGCCGGCGCCACGGGTTCGACCAGCGGCGGGTGCACCGCGTGCGGTGTGTCGTCGACGGGGCGGCGATGGAATTCGGTCATGGGGCCTCCTGTGCGGTTGCGGGAAGGAATGCCCCGCAGCTTGCCGTCGGCCCCGGGGTGTTGGCTGTGGGCGCGCGCCGCCAGGTGCTGTAGGAACGCTGCAGGAGCGCGCTGTAGGAAGGCGCTGTAGGAACGCAAGGCCGGAAGCGCGGCAGGGCCGCCATGGTCTGCGTTAAGCTCGTTGCCACCTTTTCCATCGCCCGCCCGCAAGGATTGCCCATGAAGACCAAAGCTGCCGTCGCCTGGAAGGTCGGTGCCCCGCTGACCATCGAGGAGGTCGACCTGGACGGCCCGCGCGACGGCGAGGTGCTGGTCGAGGTCAAGGCCACCGGCATCTGCCACACCGATTACTACACCCTCAGCGGTGCCGACCCCGAGGGCCTGTTCCCCGTCATCCTGGGCCATGAGGGCGCGGGCGTGGTGCTGGACAGCAAGGTGCCCTGGCTCAAGCCCGGCGACCATGTGATCCCGCTCTACACGCCCGAATGCCGGCAGTGCAAGTTCTGCCTGTCGCGCAAGACCAACCTGTGCCAGTCGATCCGCGCCACACAGGGCAAGGGCCTGATGCCCGACGGCTCATCGCGCTTTTCCATCGGCGGCAAGCCCATCCTGCACTACATGGGCACCAGCACCTTCGCCAACCACATCGTCGTGCCCGGCATCGCGCTGGCCAAGATCCGGCCTGACGCGCCCTTCGACAAGGTCTGCTACATCGGCTGCGGCGTCACCACCGGCGTCGGCGCGGTGCTGTTCACCGCCAAGGTGGAGGCCGGTGCCAACGTGGTGGTCTTCGGCCTGGGCGGCATCGGGCTGAACGTGATCCAGGGCGCCAAGATGGTCGGCGCCGACAAGATCATCGGCGTGGACATCAACCCGGCGCGCGAGGCCATGGCCCGCCAGTTCGGCATGACGCACTTCCTGAACCCGAAGGACCACGCCAACATCGTCGACGCCATCGTGCAGCTGACCGACGGCGGTGCCGACTACAGCTTCGAGTGCATCGGCAACACCCAGGTGATGCGCCAGGCGCTGGAGTGCACGCACAAGGGCTGGGGCCGCAGCATCATCATCGGCGTGGCCGAGGCCGGCGCCGAGATCAGCACGCGGCCGTTCCAGCTGGTGACCGGCCGCAAGTGGGAAGGCTCTGCCTTCGGCGGCGCACGTGGCCGCACCGACGTGCCCAAGATCGTCGACTGGTACATGGACGGCAAGCTCAACATCGACGACCTGATCACCCACAAGCTGCCGCTGGAACGCATCAACGAAGGCTTCGACCTGATGAAGCGCGGCGAGTCGATCCGCACGGTGGTCGAGTTCTGATGGAGCTGCTGTCCGAGCACGCCTGCTTCGGCGGCTTGCAGCGCTTTCACCGCCATGCCTCGGCCGCCATCGGCCTGCCGATGAAGTTCGGCCTGTATCTGCCGCCGCAGGCGCTGACCGGAACGCCGGTGCCGCTGCTGGTGTGCCTGGCCGGGCTGACCTGTACCGAGGAGACCTTCGCGATGAAGGCCGGCGCGCAGCGTCTGGCCGCGCAACTGGGCCTGGCTCTGCTGACGCCCGACACCAGCCCGCGCGGCGCCGGCGTGCCGGGCGAGGCGGGCAGCTGGGACTTCGGCGTCGGCGCCGGCTTCTACCTGGACGCCACGGCTGCACCCTGGTCAGCGCACTGGCGCATGGAAAGCTGGCTGCTGGACGAGCTGCTGCCGCAGGTGTGGGCGCAGGCCCCGGTGCGGCGTGATGCGACCGGCATCAGCGGCCATTCGATGGGCGGCCATGGCGCGCTGACACTGGCGCTGCGCCACCCCGGCGTCTTCCGCAGCCTGTCGGCGCTGGCGCCGATCTGTGCGCCGATGCAGTGCCCCTGGGGCGTCAAGGCCTTCAGCGGCTACCTGGGCGATGACCGCAGCACCTGGGCCGCGCACGACGCCAGCGCGCTGATGGCGGCGCAGACGGCGGCACCGTTTCCCGGCGGCATCCTGGTCGATCAGGGGCTGGCGGACAAGTTCCTGGCCGAGCAGTTGCACCCGCACTTGCTGGAGTCGGCCTGCGTCGCGGTCGGCCAGCCGCTGACGCTGCGTCGGCATGCCGGCAGCGACCACGGCTACTACTTCATCGCCAGCGTGATCGACGACCACCTGCGCCACCACGCGCAGCAGCTGGGCGCCTGAACCGCCTGCTGCAGGCCGGCCGGCGACAATGCCGGCATGGCCCTGCTCTCGCTCTCCAACGCCCATCTCGCCTACGGCCATGTCGCCCTGCTCGATGCCACCGGTCTGGCCCTGGAGGCGGGTGAGCGGCTTGGGCTGATCGGCCGCAACGGCGCCGGCAAGTCCTCGCTGCTGAAAGTCGTGGCCGGGCTGGAGAAGCTCGACGACGGCCTGCTGCAGATGACGCAGGGCCTGCGCATCCGCTACGTGCCGCAGGAGCCGGCCTTCGAGCCCGGCCACACGGTGTTCGAGGCCGTGGCCGAGGGCGTGGCCGAGGCACGCGATGTGCGCCAGGCCTATGAGGACCACGCGCCCGGTGTCGACCTGGACGCGTTGCAGACGCGCATCGAGGCGCTGGACGCCTGGAACTGGGAGCAGCGGGTGGACACCACGCTGGCCCAGCTGCACCTGGACGGCAGCCGCGACATCGCCCAGCTGTCCGGCGGCATGAAGAAGCGGGTGGCGCTGGCCCAGGCCCTGGTGGCCGTGCCCGACGTGCTGCTGCTCGACGAGCCGACGAACCACCTGGACCTGGACTCGATCGACTGGCTGCAGCAGCTGCTGTGCGGCTTTGCCGGCGCCGTGATCCTGATCACCCACGACCGGGCCTTCCTCGACGGCGTGGCCACCCGCATCGTCGAGCTGGACCGCGGCGTGCTGCGCAGCTACCCCGGCAACTTCAGCGCCTACGAGCGCATGAAGGAAGAGCAGCTGGCCGCCGATGCGCTGGCCAATGCCCGCGCCGACAAGCTGCTGGCGCAGGAGGAGGTGTGGATCCGCAAGGGCGTGGAGGCACGCCGCACCCGCAGCGTGGCGCGCATCCAGCGCCTGGAGGTGCTGCGCGCGCAGCGCCAGGCCCGGCGCGACTCCCTCGGCCAGGTGCGGCTGGAGATCGACAGCGGCGCGCCCAGCGGCAAGATCGTGGCCGAGCTGACCGACGTGGCCATGCGCTTTGGCGACAAGCTGATCTGCCAGGGCTTCACCGCCACCATCCTGCGCGGCGACAAGGTCGGCCTGGTCGGGCCCAACGGCGCGGGCAAGACCACGCTGCTCAAGCTGATCCTGGGCGAACTTCAGCCCACCGCCGGCAAGGTGCGCCAGGGCAGCAAGCTCGAAGTGGCCTACTTCGACCAGATGCGCGCCGGGCTGAACCTGGACGCGACGCTCGTCGACACCATCAGCCCGGGCAGCGAGTGGGTGGAGTTCAACGGCCAGCGCAAGCACGTGATGAGCTACCTCACCGACTTCCTGTTCTCGCCCGAGCGCGCGAACAGCCCGGTGCGCACGCTCTCGGGCGGCGAGCGCAACCGCCTGCTGCTGGCACGGCTGTTCGCGCTGCCGGCCAACGTGCTGGTGCTCGACGAGCCGACCAACGACCTGGACATCGACACGCTGGAGCTGCTGGAGGAACTGCTGCAGGGCTACACCGGCACGGTGTTCCTGGTCAGCCACGACCGGCGCTTTCTCGACAACGTGGTGACCAGCCTGGTGTGCTGGGAGGGTGACCTGGAGCCGGGCAAGTGGCGCGAATACGAAGGCAACGTCGGCGACTGGCAGGCGCAGCGGGCGCGCATGCTGGCCGCGAAGGCCACCGCGCCCGCCCCGAAAGCCGCAGCACCGGCGCCTGCGCCCGCCCCGTCACCGGCGCCCGCAGCGGCGAAGCGCAAGCTCAGCTACAAGGAACAGCGCGAGCGCGACGAGCTGCCGGCACGCATCGCCGCGCTGGAAGCCGAGCAGGCCGCGATCAGTGCCAAGCTGGCCGACGGCAGCCTGTATGCGACGGCGCCGCAGGAGGCCGCGGGCTTGAGCCAGCGCCATGCGGACATCGACGACGAACTGCTGGCTGCGCTGGAGCGACAGGAAGAACTCGATCAGTAGCCTGACCAGCCTTCGTTGGTGGCCGCCGGGTGCGTGCGGCTGACGATCAGGCCGCTTTGCAGGTAGAGCGCGTTGAGCAGGCGCATCGCCCGCTCGGCGCCCATGCCGGGCCAGCCGGTGATCTCGCGCAGGTTGCTGGTTTGGCGGCGCAGCCGGGTGATGGCCGGGATCAGCGCGCCGGGCACGTCCAGGCCGCCCAGGGTCATGCCCGGCGACACCCGGTAAGCGGCCTGGCCGGCCAGCTCGGGCAGCAGGCTGTCGCGGGCGCCGCGCAGCGCCACCGCCCACAGCAGCGGGCCCAGCGGCGTGTAGCACTCGGGGCGGTCGATGCGCTGCGCGTCGGTGCTGCCGGGGGCGCGCCAGCGCGCCGGCATCACCTCGATCACCCGCAGCGCGGCCAGTTCGCCGGCCAGCAGGTCGGCCAGCGGCACGGGGCAGTGCACCTGGCGGTCGAGCGGAAAGACGCTGACCACCAGCAGCGATCGCCCCGGCGCGCCCAGCGTGATGGCCAGCGGCTGGGTGTGGCGCACGCAGGCGGCCAGCACTTCCAGCAGCTCGCGCTGCGGCCCGGCCAGGGCATCGAAGCGCAGCAGGTCCTGCATCAGGGACGGGCTGAGCGAGGTCAGCGCCGTGGGCGGCGGATCGACCGGGCGGCTGTCGGCCGCATCCATCGGCTGGGTGGTGGGGAACATGGGGAACTCGGGCGCCAGGCTTGCAATGTCTCAG
>CALMIF010000215.1 GCA_937864045.1 uncultured Aquabacterium sp.
CGCCCGGCCCCAGGTCGCCCAGCCCGTAGCGGCGCAGCTTGACGTACAGGCTCTGCCGCGACAGCCCCAGGATCTCGGCCGCCGAGGCGCGGTTGTCGCGCGTGAGCTCCAGCGCGGCCTCGATGCAGCGCTTCTCGATCAGGTCGGTCGTCTCGCCGACGATGTCCTTCATCGGCACCCGGCCGACCAGTTCGGTGAGCTGGTTGACCGAGCGCGGCAGGGCCTGCGTGGCCGCGGCCTCGGGCTGCAGCCGGCGGCCGACATCGCGCACGGTGAAGCCCAGCAGCACGGGCTCGCTGCGGGTCACGGTGACGGCGGAGATCTCGACCTCGGTGCTGGCGCCGAACTCACCGCGCAGCGTGGTGGCGAACAGCTTGACCGCACCGCGCTGGCGCAGGTTGGACACCAGCACGCCCAGGTCGACGTCGGTGCGGCCCAGCCAGCGTTCCAGGGACTGCCCGCGCAACTGCTCCTCGCCGGCCATCTGGCACAGGCGCACGAACTCGGCATTGGCGGCCTGCACCACGCCATCCAGGTCGGTCACCACCAGGCCGTCCGGGGCACCCTGCGCCAGCTGCAGCAGCAGCGCGGCGTCACCGCCGGCCATCGCCTGGCCGGGGCCGTCGGCGCGCGCCAGGCGCACCAGCAGCAGGTGGGCCTGGTCCTGGTGCAGCAGCGTGGCCGACACCTGCACGCCGGCGCGGCTGTCGGCCAGCTCGGCGGCCACCGGAGCGGCGCGGCCGCTGCGGCGGGCCGTGGCCAGCAGGGTGGCCACCGGGCGTGCGCTGCGGGGGGTCAGCCCCAGCGGGAAGGTCTGCCCCACCAGCTTGTCTGCCGGCATGCCCAGCATCGTGGCGGCTGCGGGGTTGGCTTCCAGCACGCGCCCGTTGGCCGCGTCGACCACCAGCACCGCCTCGCCAGCCAGCTGGAACAGCTGGCGGTAGCGCAGCTCGGCCTGGCGGAAGCGGGCGTAGTCGCGCTCCACCGACAGCTGGGCCTCCACCAGACGTTGCTGCAGGGCGATCGTGACGCGCTGGTCGCGGCCGAAGGCGAACCAGCGCAGCGGCACGCCGTCGGTGCCGCCCACCGCCCGGCTGGCATAGCTGATGGCCATGGTGCTGCCGTCCGGGCGCGACTGGTTGACCTGGCGCCAGCGCATCGCCCCACCCAGCGGCGGGGCCAGCAGCGCCTGCACCTTGGCCTGGCTGTCCTCGGTGACGGTGTCGATCCAGCGCTGGCCCAGCCAGTGCTCGCCCAGCTCGGCGGCCAGGGCCTCGTCGCCGAAGGCGATGTCGGTGATCACGCCGGCGGCATCCAGCACCAGGGTCACGTCGGCTGCGGTGCACAGCAGCGCAGCCACGCTCTCCTCGCCGAGCCGGGCCAGCGACTGAGTCGCCTGCCTGAAGTCGCTGCCGGGGCGGGTGCTGGCGGCGCGTGCGCCGTCCGGCTTCTTGCGCTTCATGCCGGACATTCCTGCGGATGGGGCTGCGGGTGCTGCGTCAGATGCCCCGGATGCGCCGGCCCAGCAGCCGCTCGGCCAACGCCGGTGCGTGCTGGCCATCGGTGGCCACGCCATCGGCGCCCAGCCGTTCGACCAGCTCCGGGTGCGTGGTGAACAGCGGCCCGCCCACCATCACGGCCACCGCACGGTTGTGCGAGAGGCGCCGCACCTTGGCAATGCAAGAGAGCATGCTGTCCAGGCGCGTCGTGCTGCCTGCGGAGATGCCCACCAGATCGACCCATACTTCCTTCACCTTGTCCTCGAACCAGGCGGCCTGCGGGCCCATCACGCCCGTCACTTCCCCGCCCGCACGGGCGAAGAACTCGGCCACCATCGACAACCCGAATGTATGTTGCACGCCAGGGGCGGGCATCAGCAGGGCACGCCGGCCGCCGGGCGGGGCGTCGATGTCGCTGCCGAAGGCGGCGCTCAGGCCGCGCATGATCTGCTGCAGCCGGCCATGCCGACGGTCACGTCGGCGAAGTGGCAGCGGTCGTCCTCCCACAGCTCGCCCAGGTGGCGCGCGGCGGGCGCCAGCAGGTGCACGTACAGCGCCTCGACGCTGACGCCACGCCCGCGCAGGCCGGCCGCGGTGGCCGCATCGACGTGCCGGGCAGCCCGGCCGACCAGGTGATCAGCGCCATCCTGACCAATGCCAGCCTGGCGGCGATGGACATCGCCGACAACACCGGTGGCGACGGCGTGGCGCCCCTGCTGGAAGAGGTGGAGGCCTCGGCCCGGCGCGCGGCCGTGCTGTACGGCCGCATCCGCCAGCACTTCAGCCAGGGCGCTGCCGTGTGGCGCGGCGGCAAGCCGGCGTCAGGCGCCGGCCAGTTCCTCGAACAGCCGCGCATGCCGGGCGAAGGCCCACTGCGCCTCGGCCACCAGGGCGGCGATGCCCGCCTCGTCCAGCGGCAGCGCGTCCAGCGCGGCACGCAGGTCCTGGCTGCGGCGTTGCACCGCGTCCGGCGGGCCAAAGTCGAAGAAGCGCGTGCCGGCGTCGCCCGGCAGCGCATAAGCCTGGCGCGCGATGCGGCCCAGGGCCTGGCCGCCGGCCAGGTCGCCCAGATAACGCACATACGCATGGGCGGCCAGCAGCGCCGGCTGGTCTGCCGCCAGGGCGTGCAGGTGCGCAGCGTAGCCGGTGGCGGCGGCGGGCTGGGCGCTGGCGCCGGCTGCACCCAGCTGTGCCGCCAGATCCGCCACATCGGACTGCAGCGCAGCGCAGCGCGCCAGCGGGGCCAGGCCCAGCGGCGCCAGCAGCGGATGGGTGGCGTGCTGCTGCAGGCCGGCTTCCAGCGCCTGGTAGACCGACAGCAGGCTGCGCTGCAGCCGCAGTAAGCCCGCCAGCGGCAGCTGGCCGCGCAGCAGGGCCGGCATGATGCCGGCGCGTTCGGTGGTGGTGTGCAGCGCCCAGGTGCCTTCACGCAGGCGCCGGGCCAGGCCGGTGTTCATGTCGACTCGCTTGGCCTGGGCCAGATGCCGGACCTGCGGTTGATGATAGCGAGCCGGGTGGCCCGGTCATGACGGCCCTGGACTGGTCCAGCGACGGCGCGCACTGGCCGCACCGCCAGGCCAGCCGTTTCGTCGACGCCGGTGGCTGCCGCTGGCATGTGCAGGCGCACCCGGGCGGGGCGGCGCAGCCGGTGGTCTGGCTGCTGCACGGCACTGGCGCAGCCGGCCATTCCTGGCGTGGCCTGGTGCCGCTGCTGGCGCAGCGCGCCACCCTGGTGGTGCCCGATTTGCCGGGTCATGGCTTCAGCGGGCCGCTGCCGGGTTGCACGCTGGTGTCGATGGCGCGTGCGCTGGCGGCGCTGGCCGGCACGCTGGGCCTGCCGCCGTCGGTGCTGGTGGGCCACTCGGCCGGCGTCGCGCTGGCGGTGCGGGCCACGCTGGACCTCGGCGGCGCGCGCCTCGGGCTCGATGCGCACGGCGACATAGGTGGCGCGTGCCGGCGGGCGCAGCGGCTCGGGCGGGCGGGCGTGCACCTCGGCGGCCAGGGCGGCGCGGTCGGGGTGGTCCGGGGGCAGCAGGGAGGGCGGGATCGGTTCGGTCATCGGGGCGGGCGCGGCCGCTGCGCGCCGGACCGTCGGGCACCAGCTCATGCCAGCGACGGGCCGGCGCCGAGGCCGGGATGCCCCGCGTGTCGTGTCAAGTTGACACGCTGGGAAGCCCCGGTGGGTGGTGGTTCAAGTTCCGCGCCCGTCCTGCCGAAAGTCAGGTGACGCGGGCCCTGCGCCTGCATTCCTGAACTCTTGCGGAACACCAGCCCATGTCGCACACGGTTGTCATCGAGGACCTGCAGGTCGGCATGTTCGTGCACCTGGACCTGGGCTGGTGGGCGCACCCGTTCGCGCTGTCGAGCTTCCTGATCACCAGCCCTGAGCAGATCGTCACCATCCGCCGGCTGGGCCTGCGCCAGCTGCGCTGGAGCCCGGAGAAGAGCCGGCTGGCGCCACCGCCAGGGCAAGCCTCGGCCGAGGTGGCGATGCCCGCCCCGGCGGCCCAGGCCGGCGCGGACGCGCCCGACGCAGGCGCCGATGCAGCTGCGGCCGCTGTCGACGGTGTGGCGCCGTTTCCCGCCGCCCGCGACCCGCTGGCCGCGCAGCTGGCCGCGCAGCGCCTGTGCGAGCAGCAGTACGCCGAGGCCGGCCGCGCCTGGCACGAGGCCCAGCACCTGGTGCCGCAGCAGCCGGCGCAGGCCCTGGCCGTCACCGAGGGCCTGACCCGCGCCTTGCTGGACAAACTGATGGTCGACCGCGAGATGTGCGTGCGCGTGATCAGCGACGCCGGCAGCGACCGCGCCTCGGGCCATGCGCTGAACGTGGCGGTGATCGCCCTGCTGATGGGTCGCGTGTTCGGCTTCGGCGAGGCCGAGATGCTGGACCTGGGCATCGGCGCGCTGCTGCACGACGTGGGCAAGCTGGAGCTGCCCGAGCGGGTGCGCCACGGCGAGCTGGCCCTGGCCCCGCGCGAGCTGCAGGCCTACCGCGAGCATGTGGCGCTGGGCGTGGCCGCCGGCCAGCGCATGGGCCTGAGCGAGGGCGCGCTGGCCGTGGTGGCCCAGCACCACGAGATGGCCGACGCCAGCGGCTTTCCGGCGCGGCTGAACCTGGACCGCATGGCCATCGGCGCGCGCATCGTCGCCCTGGTCAACCGCTACGACAAGCTGTGCAACCCGGCCCAGGTGGCCGCCGCGCTGACGCCGCACGAGGCCCTGTCGACGATGTTCGCGCAGAGCCGCACGCGCTTTGACGCGACCATGCTCAACGCCTTCATCCGCATGATGGGCGTGTACCCGCCGGGCTCGCTGGTGCAGCTGACCGACGACCGCTATGCCACCGTGGTCAGCTGCAACAGCAGCCGGCCGCTGAAGCCGCGCGTGCTGGTGTGCGACACCCGGGTGCCGGTGGCCGACGCGCTGCTGCTGAACCTGGACGGCCAGATCGACCTGGGCATCCGCCGCAGTCTGAAGGCCACCCAGCTGCCCGCCGCGGCGCGTGACTACCTGTCGCCACGCCAGCGCATGGTGTATTTCTTCGAGCCGGTGCAGTCCGACCTGGCCGCGGCGGAAGAGGCGCTGGCGGCGTGAACCTGCCTTCGCTTCCCGACGCGCTGGCGTCACCCGGCGGCTGGCAGCTGCTGCTCGACGCGCTGGGCGAGCCCGCCTGGCTGGTCGATGCCGCCAGCCTGCGGGTGCTCGCCGTCAATGCCGAGGCGCTGACCCTGCTGGGCCTGGACGCGCCCGCGGTGCTGGGCCAGGACGCGGCCGGCCTGGTGGCCACGCCCGAGGACATGGCCTACTGGGACGAGGCGCGTGCGCCTGGCGGCGCCGGTGCGCTGCTGTCGGACACGGTGCTGGTCGATGCCGCGGGCCACCTCGTGCAGGTGACGCGGGCGATCCGTCCGCTGCGCGCCGCGGACGGTGGCGACGGCACGCCGCAGGCCTACCTGGTGCGCCTGCAGGACCGCAGTGCGGCGCAGCAGGCGGCCGACGAGCGCGAGCAGCTGCTGGCCGAGCTGCAGGCGACGCTGGAATCCACCGCCGACGGCATCCTGGTGACCGACCTGGCCGGCCGCATCACCGCCTTCAACCGCCGCTTCGCCCAGATCTGGGGCCTGCCCGAGCAGCTGCTGAGCACACGCCAGGACGACGCGGTGTGGGACTGGATGCGCCGCAGCGTCGCCGACCCCGAGGGCTACAGCAGGCGCCTGGCGCAGATCAGCGAGGCCACGCTGCTGCAGGCCAGCGAGCGCATCACCCTGCATTCGGGCCAGGTGCTCGAACGCGTGACCCAACCGCAGAACAGCCGCGGCCGGCCCTGCGGCCGGGTCTGGGCCTTCCGTGACCAGACCGAGCTGGTCCAGGCCGGCCGGCAGATCGAGGCGCTGGCCAGCACCGACACGCTGACCGGCCTGTTCAACCGCCGCCAGATGGGCGAGGCGCTGACCCTGGCCATCCGCCAGGCGCGGCGCAGCGCCGGCACGCTGGCCCTGCTGCTGCTGGACCTGGACCGCTTCAAGCAGATCAACGACAGCCTGGGCCACGAGGTCGGCGACCGCGTGTTGCTGGACTGCGCCGACCGCCTGCGCGGCTGCCTGCGCCAGGGCGACCAGGTGGCGCGCGTGGGCGGCGACCAGTTCGCCCTGCTGGTGCACGAGGCCGACGAGCATGGCGCGGAGACGGCGGCGCGGCGCGCGCTGGCGGCCTTCATCCACCCCTGCACCGTCGACGAGCTGCACTTCACGCTGACCTGCAGCATCGGCGTGGCCCTGTTTCCGGCCGATGGCACCGACGGCGACGGCCTGTTCCGCCATGCCGAGTCGGCGATGCAGCGCGCCAAGCAGGGTGGGCGGGCCTGCTTCCGCTTCCACGAGGCGCACCGGGACGCCGACATGCGCCAGCGCATGCGGCTGGACCATGCGATGCGCCAGGCGCTGGCCAGCCAGCGCTTCCGGCTGCACTACCAGCCGCAGATCGACCTGAAGACCGGCCGCGTGACCGGCGCCGAGGCGCTGATCCGCTGGCGCGACCCGGAGCTGGGCGAGGTCTCGCCGGGCCAGTTCATCCCGGTGGCCGAGGAGAGCGGCTTCATCATCGCCATCGGCGACTGGGTGCTGGAGGCCGCCGTGCGCCAGGCCGCGCGCTGGCGCGACGAGGGCTGGCGCATGCCGGTGTCGGTGAACGTGTCGGCGCTGCAGTTCCAGCAGGCCGACTTCATCGACCGCGTGCAGGGCGTGCTGCGCGAACACCGCCTCGACGGCGACCTGCTGGAGCTGGAGCTCACCGAATCCATCCTGGTGCACGAGGCCGACACGGCGCTGGCGCGGCTGAGCCAGCTGTCGCAGCTGGGCGTGCGCCTGGCGATCGACGACTTCGGCACCGGCTATTCGAGCCTGGCCTACCTCAAGCGCTTTCCCATCGACCGGCTGAAGATCGACCGCAGCTTCGTCAGGGGCCTGCCCGCCGACGAGAGCGACGGCGCCATCGTGCGCGCCATGGTGCAGCTGGCACAGGCGCTGTCGATGACGGTGATCGCCGAAGGCGTGGAGACCGAGCCTCAGCGCGCCTTCCTGCTGAACCTGGGCTGCGACGAGTTCCAGGGCTTCCTGTACGCGCCGGCGCTGGATGCGCTGAGCTTCGAGACCCGGGTGCGGCCGGCCGGCCTGCGCCGCCGCGCCGCGGCACCCTTGCGCCTGGTGCGCCGCTGAGCGCCTGCGCCGCCCCGGGCACGGGTGCAAAATCGCGGCTTCGCCCGGCGCCTGACCGGGCCGGCGGACACGGCGATGATCTACAAGTTCAAGAGCAAGGCCAGCGGCGACATCATCATGATGGGCCCCACCGGTGACGCCCTGCTGCGGGCGCTGGGTCGCAGCCCGGCGCCCAAGGGCATCATCGAGCCGGCGGCCATGGCCGCCGCCATGGTCGCCATCGAGCAGGCGGTGCTGGCCGACGAGGCCGCCCGCGCCGAGGCCGAGCAGGAGGCCGCCGCCCGCGGCGAGAAGCTGGCCCCGCGCGAGGGCGTGGCGCTGCGCCAGCGCCTGTGGCCGATGCTGGACATGCTCAAGCGCAGCGCCGCGGCGAACGAGCCCGTCGTCTGGGGCGTCTAGTCATGGCCCACCCCTTTCGGCCTGACGGCCGCCCCCTCAAGGGGGCACCGCCAGCGGCCCGGCGAAGCCGGTCCCGCGGCGATCGCTTGGTTCAATTCGTTTGCGCTGGGGACATGGGATGAAGCTGTGGAGCCCGGCCTGGAGCAACGGCGAGGCCATGCCCGAGCGCTTTGCGGCCGGCCGGCTGGCTGCGGATGGCGGCGTCGAGTTCGCGGACAACCTGAGCCCGCCGCTGGCCTGGAGCGACCTGCCCCCGGGCACGCGCTCGCTGGCCCTGGTCTGCCATGACTTCGACGCGCCCAGCAGCGCGGTCGACGTCAACCAGCCGGGCCGCGAGGTGCCGGCCGACCTGCCGCGGGTCGACTTCTTCCACTGGCTGCTGGTCGACCTGCCGCCGGACTGCGGTGGCTTCGACGAGGGCCGCTGGAGCCGCGGCTTCACCCCCCGGGGCAAGACTGCCCAGCCCGGCGTGGCGCGCCAGGGGCTGAATGACTACACCGGCTGGTTTGCCGGTGATGCCGCGCTGGCCGGGCGTTATGTCGGCTACGACGGCCCGTTCCCGCCGTTCAACGACTCGCTGGTGCACCACTACCTGTTCGCGCTGTATGCGCTGGACGTGGCGCGGCTGGCAGTGGAGGGCGACTTCGGCGGCGCCCAGGTGCGCGAGGCCCTGGCCGGCCATGTGCTGGGCGCGGCCACGTTGTCGGGCACCTACACGCTGAACCGGCGTTTGCGCAGCCTGCCGTGATGCAGGGCGCCACCCGCCTGGTGGCCATCCGCCATGGCGAGACGGCCTGGAACGCGGACAAGCGGCTGCAGGGCTGGCAGGACATCGCCCTGAACCCGCGCGGGCAGCGCCAGGCGGCGGCGCTGGCACCGGCGCTGGCCGACGAGGGCCTGGTGGCGGTGGTCGCCAGCGACCTGCAGCGCGCCTGGCAGACCGGCACCGCGCTGGCGGCGGCCCTGGGCCTGCCGCTGCTGGCCGAGCCCGGGCTGCGCGAACGCCGCTTCGGCGTGCTGGAAGGGCTGACCCCCGACCAGATCGAGGCGCGCCGGCCGGACGACGCCCGCCGCTGGCGCACCCGTGAGCCGGCCTGGACGCCCGAGGGCGGCGAGAGCCTGCTCAGCTTCCAGGCCCGCAGCCTGGCGGCCGTGGAGCGCCTGGCCGCCCGCTACGCCGGCCAGGCGGTGGCCGTGGTCAGCCACGGCGGCGTGCTGGACCTGCTGTACCGCGCCGCCACCCTCGTGCCGCTGGATCTGCCGCGCAGCTGGGCCCTGGGCAACGCCACCATCAACCGCCTGCTGCACACGCCCGGCGGGCTGGGCCTGGTGGGCTGGAACGACGCCGCGCACCTCGACGCGCTGCAGGCTGCGGCTGACGACGCCTCGACCTGAGGCGATCGAACCAAGCGATCGCCGCGGAACCGGCTCTGCCGGGCCGCTGGCGAGCCTTGCAGGCCGCGCCAGGCCTGGCAGCCTGGCTCTTCGCC
>CALMIF010000216.1 GCA_937864045.1 uncultured Aquabacterium sp.
TCGGTGGTGATCTTCGACCGTGTGCGCGAGGCGTTCCGCAAGTACCGCAAGCTCGACACCCGCGAGGTCATCGACCACGCCATCACCAGCACCATCAGCCGCACCGTCATCACCCATGGCTCGACCCAGCTGATGGTGCTGTCGATGCTGCTTTTCGGCGGCCCGACCCTGCATTACTTTGCAGTCGCCCTCACCATCGGCATCCTTTTCGGGATCTACTCCTCGGTGTTCGTCGCTGCGGCCATCGCGATGTGGCTGGGCGTCAAGCGCGAAGACCTGGTGAAGATGTCCAGCAAGGAACACGACCCCAACGACCCGAACGCCGGCGCCGTGGTCTGACGCGCAGAGAAGCCCCGCCGCCCCGGAAGACCGTTCCTCCAGCCAGCGCCCATGGCGACCGCCGCAGACCCCGCACAGCTCGCCGGCCAGGCGCGGCGGC
Source organism: uncultured Aquabacterium sp. (assembly GCA_937864045.1). GTDB lineage: Bacteria > Pseudomonadota > Gammaproteobacteria > Burkholderiales > Burkholderiaceae_C > Pseudaquabacterium. The sequence goes on from CALMIF010000216.1 coordinate 440, forward strand.
GCTACATCGACATGCTGCTCAAGGGCCTGCCGGCCCTGGTGGCGCGCGTGGGCAATGCCGCGCGCGAGCTGATGGACAAGCCCGCCGAGTACGCCACCGGCCAGCGCCGGCGTGACCTGGTGCAGGCGCTGACCAAGCATGCCGGCGCCTGGCATGGCGCGATGTCGCACGGCCTGCGCCAGCTGCTGCACGGCACCTGCGTCGCCACCTCGGTCGACCTGCCCGCCGCCGACCTGAGCGCCGGCCTGTCCCTGGTCGACAACGACGTCATCGAGCGCGAGATCCTCACCTCGCGCCTGGCGCTGGCGATCATGGACCGCGCGGGCTGGGAGTTCACCGACCTGCGCAACCGCATGGCCGCGCTGGAGCGGCGTGCCGAGCTGGAGACCCACGACATGCTGCGCGCCCACATCCTGGCGCGCGTGGTGCTGGACGCCTGGCGCGGCGCCGGACTCAGCGCCGACGACTGGCGCGAGGCCCAGCCCCTGCTGCACGGCGAGTTCACCAGCCTGGCGCAGGAGGCCTACCACGAGGTCAACCGCTGGCTGGTCGAGCACAAGGTGATGGCCGATGTCGACCTGCGGACGAGCATCCGCCGCACGCCGGACGGCAGCACCGGGCTCGGGGGTGTGGGCGGCACCGCGACGCGCCCGGGCGCTGCATCGACCCGCGGGTCACCGTTCACCACCAGCCCCCGGCCCGGTGACACCGTTGGCACGGGCTTTGCCGCCCGGCGTGGCATCGGGCAGGGCACGGGCCACCAGGCCACGTCGGCCATCGGCGAGGCCTCGGGCCTCTTTCCGGGGGCCAGCACCGGCGGCTTTGCCGGCAGCCGCACCAGTGCCTTCCAGGGCCAGGCGACGGCAGGCCACACGCCCGCCGGCGCCGGCCGCGCACCGGCCACGCCCCGCGGTGCGGCTGTCGGCGACGAGACACGGATGATGACCCGACCGGGTGCCATCGGCCCCGGCGGCGACCACGCCGAGGCGGTGCTGAGCCGGCTCAACCGCCTGGTGGGCCGCCACCTGCCGGGCTTTGCCGACACCGCGCAGGCGCGACCGGTCACGGCGGCGCTGTCGCTGGCGATCCAGAACGCGCAGCAGAACCTGCGCCGGCGCATGGCGCCGCCCGGGGCGGGCCCGCAGGGCAGCGGTGCGGCCCATGCCGACACCGTGGTCACCGGCCCGGTGCTGCTGGCCGAACTGCAGCAGAACAAGCAGGCGCTGAAGCAGGCCGCCAGCACGCCGGCCGAGCGCGCCACGATCGAGATCGTCGCGATGCTGTTCCAGAGCATCCTGACCGAGGACCGCATCCCGGCGGCGATGCGGGTGTGGTTTGCCCGGCTGCAGATGCCGGTGCTGCGGGTGGCCGTCAGCGAGCCCGACTTCTTCGCCAACATGGACCACCCGGCGCGGCGCCTGATCGACCGCATGGGCGCCTGCGTGATGGGCCTGGACAGCGCCAGCCGCCATGTCGGCGACGCGCTGGAAAAGGAGATCAAGCGCGTGGTGCAGGTGGTCGAGGCCTATCCCGACACCGGCCGGCGCGTGTTCCAGACCGTGCTCACCGAGTTCGAGCGCTTCCTGGAGCACTTCTTCAAGAACGAGAACGAGGCCAGCAAGCGGGGCGTGTCGCTGGCGCAGCAGGTCGAGCAGCGCGAGACGCTGGCCATCCAGTACACGATCGAACTGCGCCGCATGCTCAACGAGGTGCCGGTGCAGGAGGGCGTGCGCCAGTTCCTGTTCCAGGTCTGGGCCGACGTGCTGGCCACCAGCGCGGTGCGCTACGGCGCGCAGAGCGCCGAGACCAAGGCGATGAAGCGCGCCGCCGCCGACCTGATCTGGTCGGCCAGCGCCAAGGTCACGCGCGAGGAGCGCGCCGAGGTCATCCGCCGCCTGCCGCCGCTGCTCAAGCGGCTGCGCGAGGGCATGGGCTCGGCCAGCATGCCGGCCGAGCGCCAGGAGGAGCGCATCAACGCGCTGAACAACGCCCTGGCCGCGGCCTTCACCGCCAAGGCTGCGGTGATCCCGAACGACAGGTTGCAGGACCTGATGGAGCGGCTGGAGTCGATCGAGGAACTGCTGCCTGGCAGCCAGGACATCGAGATCGACGAGTCGATGGTCCTGGACCTGTCCGGCCACGAGAGCAGCGAGCTGGAGGTGGTGGCCGACGGTGGCAGCCTGCCCAGCGCGGCGATGGTGGCGTGGTCACGCGAGTTGCTGGTGGGCAGCTGGTACACGCTGGACTACCGCGGCCGCCACGAGACGGTGCAGCTGGCCTGGCATGGCATGCGGCGCCAGCTGTCGCTGTTCGTCACGCCGGGCGGTCGCTGCGTGCTGTTCCAGCAGCAGCGGCTGGCGGCCTTCCTGCAGGCGGGCCTGCTGCTGCCGGCGCAGGAAGAGGCTCTCACGGTGAAGGCCACGCGAAATGCGCTGGCCAAGCTCGATGCCGATCCGTCGCGCCTGATGGCCTGAACCCCGGCGGCCCTGGTGTCGGGGCCGGCGCCGCGTTCAGTGGATCAGCCGCTCTTCCGGTGCGACGAAGAGTTCGTCGAGGATCAGCGCGTCGGGCTCCTCGCCCAGGCTCCAGAAGACCATCAGCACGATGACCTTCAGGTCCTCCAGCGCCAGCGGGCTGTCGGCGGCGGCGCTGGCGCGGTCGATGACCATCTCGCGCATGGCCGGCGGCAGCACGCCGGCCGACTCCAGGAAGCTGATGAAGCCGATCGAGTCCTCGCCGAGGCGGTCGATCTCGGCCTGCGAATAGACGCGCAGGCTGTCGGCCGACTGGTCGGCGGCATGCGCCTGCGCGTTCACCGCCAGGCCGTCGAGCCACACCAGCGCTTCCTCGATCTCGTCGGACTCGAAGCCCACGGCCGACAGCTTGCGCGTGAGCTGGTCGTGGTCCGGGCAGGCATCCGGGCGCCAGTAGTTCTCGTAGAGGTAGACCAGCACGTCGAACATCGAACCACTATACCTTAGGGGGTGCCGCTGGACGCCGCGAATGGCCTGACATGCTGCAGTGCAGCAATACGGACATTCGAGGCGTGAGCGTGCACTCACTCGACCGGCGTGCGTGCGGGGTTGGGATGCCGCTTCAGGCGCCCTGGCGGCGCTGGTACAGGCCGCCCGGCAGGCGGGCGATGTGGCCGTCGAGTTCCAGCGTCAGCAGGTGCGCCGACAGCTGCGGCGCGGGCCAGCCGCAGCGGTCGATCAGCGTGTCCAGCGACTGCGGGTCGTGGCCCAGCACGGCCAGCACCGGGTCGTCGGGTGCTGGGCCGGCGTCGGCATCGGGCGGTGCTGGCGGCGCCTTGGCGCCCGGACCGGTCAGCGGCCCCAGCTCCTCGGCCACCTGCTCGGGCGAGGTGACCAGGGCCGCGCCCTGGCGGATCAGCGCATGGCAGCCGGCCGACTGCGCCGACAGGATCGAGCCGGGAATGGCCATCACCTCGCGGCCGGCCTCGCTGGCCAGGCGGGCGGTGATCAGCGAGCCCGAGCGCAGCGCCGCTTCCACCACCAGGGTGCCGCGCGACAGCCCGGCAATGATGCGGTTGCGCTGCGGGAAGTTGGCGGACAGCGGCGGCGTGCCCAGGGCCAGCTCGCTGATCAGCAATCCGCTGGCGCTGATGCGGTGCGCCAAGTCGCGGTGGGCGGCCGGGTAGATGCGGTCGACGCCGGTGCCGACCACGGCGATGGTGCGCCCGCCGGCCTCCAGCGCACCCCGGTGGGCCGCGCCGTCGACGCCCGCGGCCAGGCCCGAGACGATGGTCCAGCCCTGGGCGGCCATGTCGTGGGCGAAGCGCTGGGCATGGTCCAGCCCCTGGGCCGTGGGCTGGCGGCTGCCGACGATGGCCAGGCAGGGCGAGGCCAGCAGCGCTGCGTCACCCTGCAGGTACAGCAGCAGCGGCGGGTCGGGGTTGTGCAGCAGCTGCGCGGGGTAGGCCGCATCGCCCAGCACCAGCACCTGGCGATCGGGGGCTGCCTCACGCCAGGCCAGCGTCGCGGCCAGGCGTTGCGCGTGGCCATCGGGCGGCGTGGCCAGCGTCAGGGCGGTCGGGGCATCGACGCATTCGCGCAACTGCTCGATCGGCGCGGCGATGGCCGCCTGGGGGGACAGGAACCGCGCCAGCAGCCGCCGTGCCGCCTCGCGCCCCACGCCGGGGCTGTGCAGCAGGTGCAGCCAGGCACCGAGCTCGGACTCGTCCAGCGACGCGGTCAGCATCGGCCGGCGCCCGATCTCAGGGGGCGGAGACGCGGTCGCCGCGGCGGATGGGGTCGAGCGCGGTGACGATCAGCGCATACGACACGCGGTCGAACACCCGGAAGACGAAGAGCAGCCCCGCGCGCTCGTCAGGCAGCTGGATCGGCTGCGGCTTCTCGCCGGTGCGGTCGGTGGCGGCGGCGCCGGCGCGCCACAGCGCGAGCACGTGGCCGCGCTCGATGCCGTCGCGCATGCCGCGGTTGATGGCGACGATCTGGTTCTGGCCGGCGGTCAGCGCCTCGCCATAGATCGACACCACGCGGGCATCGACCGGGCCGGCCGGCGCGTGCGGCACATAGGCGCTGAAGTCGCGCGCGGGCACGGGCGCCAGGCGGTCGCCGACACCGGCCTCCTGCCGCACGCTGGTCATCACGAAGGTGGCCGGCACCGGCAGGTCGCCCACCGGCGTGCGGCCATCGGCGCGCACGAAGTCGGCGGTGCCGATGTAGGTGGCCTCGTGGCCGAGCAGCTCGTTGCTCACCGGGTCGCGCAACGGCTTGCTCTGGCGGAACAGCGAGAAGCTGCGTGCGCCGCCCAGGTCGCCGCGCACGTAGGCGGTCTCGCCGCGGGACACCTGCAGCCGCCCTTCCTGGGTGGCGACGATGCGCGGCGCGGCGGCCAGCTGGTCGTCGTTGAGCACCACCGCTTCGTTCAGGAACGGGGTGATCAGCTGCAGCGGGATGGAGGCGATGGCACCGCCGTCCAGCAACTCGCTGCGCACCCGGGGCGACAGCTTGACGGTGTTGGTGGGCGCCTGGCCGTCGGCCTGGCCCCGGCCCAGCATCAGCCGGGCGCGGTCGCCGTCCTTGACCAGCACCAGCACCTGGCCGGGGTAGATGAGGTGCGGGTTGCGGATCTCCTGCAGGTTCATGCCCCACAGCTCGGGCCAGCGCCAGGGCGTCTTCAGGAAGATCGAGGCGATCGCCCACAGCGTGTCGCCGCGCTGCACGGTGTGCGATGCGGGCGCGTTGTCGGCCAGGGCCGACAGCGGCACGCCGTTGCTCGCCACCTGTTGCGCAGTGGCGCGCTGGGCTGGCGTCACCGGCAGGCTGGTCTGCGCCTGGGCCGCGGTTGCCGCCGCCGCCACCACCAGCGCCGCCAGCACGCCCGGGGCAGGGCGTGGACGGGCGGGAAACGGGGGGCGAACAGGCATGGGGCGGTCTCCGGAATGGGCCGATGCCACAATCTGGGCCGACCCGGGGCGGCAGCCTGCATGGAGCACCGTCAGCATGGCAGGCCTTGCGGCCGCAGATGTTCATGCTACATCGCAGATTCTGCCGGTAAACCCTTGATATCGCAACGAAATGCCTGCCCGGCACCCGTCCCTGCTCCACCTGCCTTCCGGTTTGCATTCGCCATGGCCCAGCTTCCGATCCTGCGTTTTCCCGATCCCCGCCTGCACACCGTCGCCAAGCCCGTGGCCGAGGTCGACGCCCGCATCCGCCAGCTGGCCGCCGACATGCTGGAGACCATGTACGCCGCCGACGGCGTGGGCCTGGCCGCCACCCAGGTCGACCAGCACATCCGCCTGGTGGTGATGGACACCTCGGCCGAGCGCGACCAGCCTGTCGTGCTGATCAATCCCGAGATCACCGCCCGCAGCGCCGAGATGAAGAAGGCCGAGGAAGGCTGCCTGTCGGTGCCGGCGATCTACGACGAGGTCGAGCGCCATGCGCAGGTGACGGTGCGCGCACTCGACCGCGACGGTCAGCCCTTCGAGATGACGGTCGACGGCCTGGCGGCGGTGTGCGTGCAGCATGAGCTGGACCACCTGCTGGGCAAGGTCTTCGTCGAGTACCTGAGCCCGCTCAAGCGCGAGCGCATCAAGACCAAGATGCTGAAGAAGACCCGCGAAGAGCAGGGCCCGCGCCGCTGACCCGCCGATGCGCATCACCTTCGCCGGCACGCCGGAGTTCGCCGCCACCGCGCTGGCTGCACTGATTGACGCCGGCCACGACGTCGCCCTGGTGCTGACCCAGCCCGACCGCCCTGCGGGCCGCGGCATGAAGCTGCAGCCTTCGGCGGTGAAGGCGCTGGCGCTGCAGCATGGCATCGCCGTCGCCCAGCCGCGCAGCCTGCGGCTGGACGGCAAGTCCCCCGAGGACGCGGCTGCCGCGCGTGCCACGCTGCAGGCGGCGGGTGCCGAGGTGATGGTGGTCGCCGCCTACGGCCTGATCCTGCCGCAATGGGTGCTGGACTTGCCGCCGCGCGGCTGCCTGAACATCCACGGCTCGGTGCTGCCGCGCTGGCGCGGCGCCGCACCCATCCACCGCGCCATCGAGGCCGGCGATGCCGTCACCGGCATCACGCTGATGCAGATGGACGCCGGCCTGGACACCGGGGACATGCTGCTGGTGGCCGAGGAGCCGATCCACGCCGACGACACCACGGCCACGTTGCACGACCGCCTCGCCGCGCTGGGTGGCCGTCTTGTGGTGCAGGGCCTGGCCGCGCCCGACACGCTGATCCGCACGCCGCAGCCGGCTGAAGGCGTCACTTACGCCCACAAGATCGACAAGGCCGAGGCGGCGATTGACTGGACACAGCCGGCGGCGGTGATCGAGCGCCGCGTGCGCGCTTTCGACCCCTTCCCGGGCGCCAGCTTCGTGCTCGACGGCGAATTGGTGAAGCTGTGGCGCGCCGAGCTGCGGGCCGAGACGGGCCGTGCGGGCGGTGCGCCGGGCGAGGTGCTGGCCGCTGCCGAGGGCCGCCTCACCGTGAAATGCGGTCACGGCGCGCTCGACCTGCTGCAGCTGCAGCGCCCGGGCGGACGGCGCATCGACGTCGCCGCCTTCCTGCACGGCAGGCCCGGCCTGGCGGGTCGTGTGCTGGGTGGTTGAACTCCGGCCCGCCGGCAGCATCTGATGGGCGCGGCAATCGCGCCGCGCCCGAAGGAAAGCCTGCGATGTTCAACCTGATGAAGACGGCCGTGCTGATGGCGGCCATCACCGCCTTGTTCATGCTGCTGGGCCGCATGCTGGGCGGCCAGACAGGCATGGTGATCGCGCTGGTCGTGGCGCTGGGCATGAACTTCTTCAGCTACTGGTTCTCCGACAAGATCGTGCTGAAGATGTACAACGCGCGCGAAGTCGATGACGCCACCGCGCCGCAGTTCGTCGCCATGGTGCGCGAGCTGGCCACCAATGCCGGCATTCCGATGCCCAAGGTCTACCTGATCGACGAGGACGCGCCCAACGCCTTCGCCACCGGCCGCAGCCCCGACCACGCGGCCGTGGCGGCCACCACCGGCATCATCCGCGTGCTGAGTGCCCGCGAGCTGCGCGGCGTGATGGCGCACGAGCTGGCGCATGTGAAGCACCGCGACATCCTGATCTCGACCATCAGCGCGACCATGGCCGGCGCCATCGGCATGCTGGCCAACTTCGGCATGATGTTCGGTGGCCGCGACAGCGAAGGCCGGCCTTCCAATCCCATCGCAGGCATCGCGGTGGCCATCCTGGCGCCGCTGGCGGCCAGCCTGATCCAGATGGCGATCAGCCGCGCCCGTGAATTCGAGGCCGACCGCGGCGGCGCCGAAATCTCCGGCGACCCGCAGGCGCTGGCCTCGGCGCTGGACAAGATCCACCGCTACGCCCAGGGCCTGCCGATGGAGGCGGCCGAGCGCCACCCTGAGACGGCGCAGATGATGATCATGAACCCGCTGTCGGCCGGCGGCCTGCGCGGGCTGTTCTCCACCCACCCGCCCACCGAGGAGCGCGTGGCCGCGCTGATGGAACTGGCGCGGGTGATGCCCAGGCGCTGAGGGCGGCCGGCTCAAGCCGGCGCGCATGCCGGCCGATAAGCACCGCATGCGCAAGTCCATCCTCCTGCTGACCCTGCTGGCCCTGGCCGGCTGCGACCAGCTGGGCATCGAGTCGCCGGCCACCACCAAGGCGCGGGTCGAGGCCGATGGCAAGGCCATCGGCGGCGCCTGCCGCCATGCGGGGCGGGCGATCGAGGACTGCTACACGCTGAACAAGAAGGCCGACAAGGCCGCCATCTACGCCGGCTGGCGCGAGATGCAGGAATACATGGCCGAGAACAAGCTGGAACCGGTGGTCCCGGTCATCCCGCCCGAACCGCCCAAGCCGCCGAAGGCCGCCAAGGCCGCGGCGTCGAAGCCGGCGGCCGACGGCGAGGGCGACGCCGAGGCCAGCCCGGCACCCAAGCACTGACGCCGGTTCAGGGGCTCAGCGGCACCGTCACCGTGCGCGGGTTGACGCCGGTGGCCGGGAAGTCGGTCAGCGCCGCCTGGAACAGCGGCGCCATGGCGCTGCCCGCGCTGCGCTGGAAGCTCTCGCTGCTGGCGCGCGCCTCGTACAGCGGCGCACCGCTGGCGCGGTCGCGCAGCAGCAGGGCCACCTCGCGGTCGTAGCGGGTCGGGTCCGATCGCCAGCCCAGGCCCCAGTAGGGGCCGCGCCAGGGGCCGTGGCGCCAGACGCCGAAGCCGCCCGGCCACCACAGCGGGTCGTCCCAGGGCGGGTTGTCGGCGCGGCTGACGCGCAGGCCCACCTGCACCAGCACATCCGGCTCGACGCCTGCGGCCGCAAGCTGGAATCCGGCACGGGCCAGGGCGGGTGCGGCGGCGTCCTCCAGCTGCTGCATCAGGTCGGCGCGGGCCTGCTGCGAGGGCAGGCGCTCGAAGGCATAGGTGCCGGGCTTGCGGCCGGCGGGCCAGGTGCCGAAGGTCGACACCTCGGCCGTGAGCTGGTTCACCGTGGCGCAGCCACTGAGCCAGCCGGTGGCGGCCAGCGTGAGGCCACCACCAGCGGCCTGCAACCATCTGCGTCTGTCCATGGGGATCTCCTGTCGGGGTGGTGGCGGTCAGTCGCCCGCCGCCTCGGGGCGCTGCCAGACCAGCGGCTGCACCGGCTGCAGCACCACGTTGCCGGACGGCGTGGCGCAGGGCTCGTCGTCGGCGTCGAAGGCCTTGTCGCCGCCGGCGTCCGGCACGCCGCCGGGCTTGAGCGTGGTGAACGGAAACAGCTTGCGGTCCATCATGTGCGAGGGCGTGATGTTGCCCATCGCGGTCAGCATGTTGTCGATGCGGCCGGGGTACTGGCGTTCCCAGTCGTGGATCATCTTCTTGACCTGCACCCGCTGCAGGTTGTCCTGGCTGCCGCAGAGGGTGCACGGAATGATCGGGAACTGCCGGTGCGTGGCCCAGGTGGCGAGGTCGCGCTCGGCCACGTAGGCCAGCGGGCGGATCACGGTGTGCCTGCCGTCGTCGCTGACCAGCTTGGGCGGCATGCCCTTGATGCGGCTGCCGAAGAACATGTTCATCAGCAGGGTGACGACCATGTCGTCGCGGTGGTGGCCCAGGGCGATCTTGGTCGCGCCCAGCTCGCCCGCCACGCGGTAGAGGATGCCGCGGCGCAGCCGGCTGCACAGGCTGCACATCGTCTTGCCCTCGGGCACCAGCTTCTTGACGATGCTGTAGGTGTCCTGGTTCTCGATGTGGAACTCGACGCCCAGCTTGGCCAGGTACTCGGGCAGGATGTGCGCCGGAAAGCCCGGCTGCTTCTGGTCGAGGTTGACCGCCACCAGGGTGAAGTTCACCGGCGCGCGCTTCTGCAAACCCTGCAGGATGTCGAGCAGGCCGTAGCTGTCCTTGCCGCCGGACAGGCAGACCATCACCCGGTCGCCGTCCTCGATCATGTTGAA
>CALMIF010000217.1 GCA_937864045.1 uncultured Aquabacterium sp.
CGGGTGTCGGCGGTGGCGGTGATCGGCACGTCGGCAAAGGCCTGGTTGCCGAGGAAGTAGTCGGGGTGCAGGTTCAGGTGCAGCACCTGCACCACGGGCTCGCGCGTCGTGCGCTCGACCAGCGCGCGCAGCTGCTCGCCATAGAGCCGGCTGGGCCCGGTGTTGATCACCAGCACGCCGGCCCCGGTGGCGATGAAGCCGGTGTTGATGATGTTGCAGCCGTTGGCGGGGCTGAAGTCGGCATTCGTGCCCTCGACCACCCACACGCCGTCGGCCAGGGCGCGGGCACGCAGGCCGTAGTCGAGCCGGGCGACGTTGACCTGCGGGCCGATGGCTGCGGCCGACTGGGCCGACGCGGGCGGCTGCGCCGGTGCAGCCAGCAGCAGGCCCGCGAGCGCGAGTGCGGCCGGCAGCGCGGCAGGAAGCAGGCCACGGCGCGTCATTCGACCTGACTCTCGATGCGGTTGCCGTTGTTGTCGACCCCGGTGATGCGCAGCGGCCCCGGCGGCGCCTTGGCGAAGTCGAAGCTGAACACCGGGTTCTCGCTGACCGGCTCGAAGGTGTGGATGCGCAGCAGCTCGCGGTTGCCGGCATCGCGCACGCTGAGGCGGCTGACGTAGAAGGCCGGGATGCCACCGACCAGGCCGGTGTCCATGGGATGCATGATGCGCACGCGCAGGCGGGCCGCGGCGTCACCGCCGGGCGCCGAGTTGCCGCCGCTGAACACCCGGCCGCTGACCTGGCCCAGCGTCTGTGTCCAGCTGCCGTCGGCGCGGGTGGCGCCGGCCACGGTGCAGCCGCCGCCGGCCGAATCGACCAGGGTGCCGCCCACATGCCACAGGCCGTCGGCGGTCTGCACCACGGCACGCACCGGCGAGGCCTGCTCCAGCTTGAAGCGGAAGCTCACCGCCGGCTGCGCCGCCAGCGGCTGCAGCTCCAGCACCTTGCGGATCGGGTTGCGGTCGACCAGCACGACGATGCGCTGCACGCCGGGCAGGTCGGTCGAGACCGTGATCGGCACGTTCATCGGGTCCTCGGCAAACGCCGGGCCCTGCACCTTGACCCGGGCGTCGAACACCGTGCGGGCCTTCGCGCCGAGGAACTCCTTCTTCAGCTCGGGCCACTGGAAGGACTTGAACGGGTCGCCATCGAAGGGATCGCCCGCCGCACCGGCGGGCCAGGCCAGCAGACCGGCCATGCCCGCGAGAAGCTGTCGGCGCAGCACCCTGGCCTCCGTCAGAAGCGGTGCTGCCAGCGCGCCGACAGCAGCAGGCTGCGCGGCGCACCGGGCTCGTAGAAGCGGCCGTTGCCGTCGTTGACGATCACGCTGCCGACATGGTCGCGGTCGAACAGGTTGTCCACGCGGGCCAGCAGCTCGACCGTGTCGGCCGCGCCCAGCGCCAGCCTGCCGCTCCAGCGCAGGTGCGCCAGGCCGTAGCCGGGCGCGGCGGCGGTGTTCAGGTCGTTGGCCATGGTGCGGGCCACGCCGCGCCATTCCAGCGCCCACTCGCCGTTCAGCGGGCCGGCGCGCCAGGCGGCCTGGGCCCAGCCCAGCGCCCGCTGCGTGCCGGCGATGCGGTTGCCCGCCGGCACCGGCACCGCCGGGTTGGTGGCCGTGGGGCAAGGCGCCGCCGTGCAGGTGCTGAAGCCGTCGGTGTACTCGGCCTGCAGCAGCGACACCGCCGCCTGCAGCTTCAGCCCGCTGGTCACGCGCCAGGTGCCGGCCAGCTCGGCGCCCTGGCGCTTCGTGCGGCCCACGTTCTGGAACGACGAGCGCCCGCCGGTGTTGGTGCGCACGCCGATCTCGTCGTCGGTGTGCACGACGAACAGGGTGGCATCGACGTCGAGCGCCGCGCTGCGCCACTTGCTGCCCAGCTCGGCCTGCTCGCTGGTCTGGCCGCGCAGGGTCTTGTTGAAGCCCGAGTTGTCGGCGCTGTAGGCCAGCTCGCCCAAGGTGGGCGACTCGTAGCCGCGCGCCACGCTGGCGTGCAGCGCCCAGCCGGGCGCGGCGCTCCAGCGCAGGCCGGCCACCGGGTTGGTGTAGCTGTAGCGCAGCTTGCCCGAGTCGTTGATGTTCAGGCCCTTGACGTAGCGGTCGGTCACCTCGACATCGACCCTGCCGCTGCGCAGGCCGGCAGTCGCCACCACCGCCGGCGTCAGGGTCCATTGCGCCTGGAGGAAGCCGTCGCGGGTCTCGGCGGTGTTGGTCTCGTCGCGGCGCAAGTCGCCCTGCACGCCCATGGCCGTGGGGGCGAGCGGACTGCCGATGAAGTTTTCGTAACCCAGGCGCAGGTCGCGCTGACGCTCGATCGCCACGCCGGCCACGACGTCCATGCCGGCCGCAGGCGCCAGCACAGCACGCACCTCGGCGCCGTCGTAGCGCCGGTCGAAGTCGATCACGCCGCCGCCATGGCGCTGCCACGTCAGCACGTTCGGATTGGTGCCACGCTGTGTCGTGGGCGGAATCGCCAGCACCTGCATCACCGAGCGCGTGCCGCCGTAGGCCATCACGCTGGTTTCGCGCAGCACGCCGCCGTCGTCGAAGCTGTGCTGCCAGCGTGCGCCGACCTGCCGTTGCGTGATGGTCTTGCGCGTGTCGAAGCGCATCGTCGAGGTGTCGCTGGCGACGTAGCGCGCAGGATCGAAACCCGGGCCGGCGAACACCACGGTCGAGCGCGGCCCGTTCTGCACCAGGCTGGTGGCGTCCAGCCCCAGCGGGTCGTCGGCCTCCTGGTGATGGTCGCTGACCAGCAGCGTCAGCGTGTCGCGCGCGCCTTGCCAGCCCAGGCGCAGATTGCCCAGCGTGCGCTCGGCCGCGCTCTGCGGCCGGAAGCCGTCGGTCTGCATGCGCGAGAGGTTGGCCCGCAGGTCGAGCTGGCCGCCCGCGACCTCACCCAGCGGCGCAGCGATGCTGCCGCGGAGCTGGCGCAGGCCGAAGCTGCCGGCATCGACGCCGAGCTCGACCTGGCGTTCACGGGCCGGCGCGCTGAACAACGCGATCACCCCGCCCGAACTGTTGCCGTAGAGCACCGAGAACGGTCCGCGCAGCACCTCGATGCGCTGCGCGCCGGCCAGGTTGAAGTGCGCGACCTGGCCCTGGCCGTCGGGCATGGTGGCCGGGATGCCGTCGGTGTAGAGCCGCAGGCCGCGCACGCCGAAGCCGGCGCGTGCGCCGAAGCCGCGGGCGCTGATCTGCAGGTCCTGCGCGTGGTTGTTGCGGTTGTTGGCCACCAGGCCGGGCACCGCGCCGAGTGCCTCGGACAGGTTGACCATCGGCCCGCCATCGCGCAGCGCGGCGGCGTCGATGGCGGTGATGGCGAAGGGCGCGTCGAGCACGCGCTGGGCGCGGGCCGAGCCGGTGACGACCACCGGTTCGGCGGCCTGCTGCGCCAGGGCGGTGGGCAGGGTGCAGGCCAGGGTGCAGGCGGCGGCCAGCGTGCGGGCGGGCAGGGACGGAAGCGACATGGTGACAACGGACACGGTGCGCCGGATCGGCAGGAACAGCAGCGCAGGCGGGCCCCGGCGCGACAGGAACGCATGAGACCGCGACGCCGGCAACGGTCCAAGCCCGCGTTTTCCCTTCCAGTGCTTCAAATCGGATCAAACCGGCGGGGCATTTGGTATGGTGCAATGCAGAAAGCCGGTCCCCGAGGGACACGACATGGCGCACGGCGCTGTGTGCAACGGCAAGACAACGGCAGGGGCGGTGGTAAGGCACGACTGATGACGCGCATCTATCTGGTGGATGACCAGCTCATCCTGCGCGACGGCCTGCACGCGCTGCTGGAAACGGCCGGCCACAACGTCGTCGGCCAGAGCAGCGATCCCACCGAGGCGGTGGTGCAGTCCCACCAACAGCAGGCGCAGGTGATGCTGCTCGACCTCGGCCTGGGCGAGCGCTCGGGCTTCGAGGTGCTGCAGGAGCTCAAGCGGCGCGAATCGCCGGTGCGCGCCGTGGTGCTGACCATGTCGGCCCAGCCGCGCCACGTGGCCGAGGCGGTGCGCCTGGGTGCCGCCGGCTATGTGCTGAAGGACGCGGGCGCGGCCGAACTGCTGCAGGCCATCGACACCGTGGCCGCGGGCCGCCGCTTCTTCGGCCCGCAGGTGGCGGACCTGGCCCTGCAGGCGCTGACCAGCGACGGCCCGGCCGACCCCTTCGCCGTGCTGTCGCCGCGCGAGCGGCAGATCGTCACGATGGTCGTCAACGGGCTGAGCAGCGCGGCCATCGGCCAGCAGCTGCACCTGTCGCCCAAGACGGTGGACACCTACCGCAGCCGGGTGATGGCCAAGCTGGGCGTCAGCGGCGTCACGGCGCTGGTGCGCCTGGCGGTGCGCGAAGGCCTGGTCGAGAAGTGACTGGCCGAGACATGCCCGGCCCGCGCCGCGGCTAGACCGCGCAGCTGCGGAAGCCGACGAAGCCGTCGTCCCGCCCCGCGGCCACGGCCTGCCGGGCGCGCGGATGGCGCAGCCGGGCGCTGCCCCAGGCACTGGCGCCGCGCTGCACCCGCAACGGCTCGTCGCCGCCGGGCCAGCCGGCACCACCCGGGTAGGCCCGGGCGCTGCCGGCCACCCATTCGCACAGCTCGCCCCAGGCAAAGCCGCGCGCAGCCGCCACGGCGGCGGCCAGTTCCCACTCGGCCTCGCTGGGCAGGCGGCGGCCGGCCCAGCGGCACCAGGCATCGGCCTCGTCGGCACCGACATGCAGCACCGGCTGCGCCCCGGGCACCCGCTGCAGCCGCCCGCCACGGCGCGCCAGCACGCCGCCGGAGACCTGCTCGACATAACGCGGCGCCCGCCGGCCGGTGGCCTCGACCTGCTCCCAGGCCGCCGGGCTCCACCAGCGCGGGTCGTCGTAGCCGCCGTCGTCGACGAACTCGGCGAACTGCGACCAGCACACCGGCTGGGCGTCGATCTCGAACTCGGGCACCTGGACCTCATGCTGCCAGCGCTCGGACGGCGGCACGAAGCCGCCCGGTGCCGACCCCAGCGCAAAGCGCTGGCCGCCGATCACCAGCGCATCGCGCCGCGCCCGGCCGGGCAGCGCCGGCCACAGGCCGCGCTCGACCAGGGCTTGCTGGCGCTCCGGCGCCAGGTCCAGCGCCTGCACCAGGGCGGCCAGGGCCTCGCCCAGCCGGTCCTCGTGGTGCAGGGCCAGGCGGTAGACATGCAGCGCCGCATCGTCGCCACCGGCCTTGTCCAGCAGCTCCAGCGTGGTGTCCAGCGTGTCGGCCAGGTACTGGCGCAGCACCTCGCCGGACGGCGGCTCGGTCAACCAGCGCTGCAGGCGGTTGCCGGCGCCAGGCTTGAACAGCGCGTCCGCGTCCGCCAGCACCGAGGCCAGGCGCGGGCCGTCCGGGTCGGCCGCCTCGCCGCGGCCACGCTGCACATGGCGGGCGATCCACCACTCCTGCATCCAGCCCGCCTGGCCGGCCAGCCACCAGGGCGGATCGAAACCGGGAATGGCCGTGGGCAGTTCCAGCCCGTCGAAGGCCGCCAGCCAGCCCAGCGTGCGGTTGCGGGCGTCCATCAGGCCCAGCTGCAGCATCGGTGCCGGTGCACAGCGCATCGCCCCGGCGTTGTGCACCTTCGCATCGATGAGCCCGGCGCCGAAGCCGGTTCCGGGACCGGCCATGGAATCAGTCGTTGACAGCCGGCTTGACCAGCGAAAGCGCGACGCCGAAGCGCTTGCGCACCGCCGCCTCGATGCCGGCGGCGTCCAGCCCCACCATCGCCAGCAGCTTGGCCGGGTCGCCATGCTCGATGAGCTCGTCGGGCAGGCCCAGGTGCAGCAGCGGCACGGCTGCGCCCGCGGCGGCCAGGCATTCACCCACCGCGCTGCCGGCGCCGCCGGGCAGGCAGCCCTCTTCCACGGTGACGATGGCGTCGTGGCTGCGCGCCAGTTCCAGCACCAGGGCCTCGTCCAGCGGCTTGGCGAAGCGCATGTTGGCGACCGTGGCGTCCAGCACCTCGGCGGCCGCCAGCGCGGGGTGCAGCACGGTGCCGAAGGCGAGGATGGCGACACGCCGGCCGAGCGGGTTGGCCGCGACCGCGCCGGCCCCGATCTGGCGCCGCAGTTCGCCCTGGCCCCAGGGCAGGGTCTCCAGCCCGGGCTCGGGCCGCCTGCCGATGCCGGCGCCACGCGGGTAGCGCACGGCCACCGGGTGGTTGCGGGCGAAGGCGGTGGACAGCGCCTTGCGGCATTCGGCCTCGTCCGAGGGCGTCAGCATCGCCATGTTCGGGATGCAGCGCACGTAGGCGATGTCGTAGGCGCCGCAGTGCGTCGCGCCGTCGGCACCGACGATGCCGGCGCGGTCCAGCGCGAACACCACCGGCAGGTTCTGCAGCGCCACGTCGTGGATCAGCTGGTCGTAGCCGCGCTGCAGGAAGGTGCTGTAGATGGCCACCACGGGCTTGAGCCCCTCGCAGGCCAGGCCGGCGGCAAAGGTGACGGCATGCTGCTCGGCAATGCCCACGTCGTGGTAGCGCTTGGGAAAGCGCTGTTCGAACTCGACCATGCCCGAGCCCTCGCGCATCGCCGGCGTGATGCCGACCAGGCGCTCGTCGGCGGCGGCCATGTCGCACAGCCACTGGCCGAAGACCTGGGTGAAGGTCTGCTTGGGCGGCGCGGCCGGCGCGGTGATGCCCACCGTGGGGTCGAACTTGCCCGGGCCGTGGTAGTTGATCGGGTCGTTCTCGGCCAGCTTGTAGCCGTAGCCCTTCTTCGTGACCACGTGCAGGAACTGCGGGCCCTTCTTGTCGCGCAGGTTCTCCAGCGTGGGAATCAGCGCGTCCAGGTCATGGCCGTCGATGGGGCCGACGTAGGTGAAGCCCAGTTCCTCGAAGATGGTGCCGGGCACGACCATGCCCTTGGTGTGCTCCTCGAAGCGGCGCGCGAACTCGTAGAGCGGCGTGTTCTTCAGCACGCTCTTGGCGCCCTCGCGGGCGGCACTGTAGAAGTTGCCGCTCATCAGCCGCGCCAGGTGCTTGTTCAGCGCGCCCACCGGCGGGCTGATCGACATGTCGTTGTCGTTCAGGATGACCAGCACGTCGGCCGGGCCCACGCCGTGTGGCGCACCGCCGTGGTTCAGCGCCTCGAAGGCCATGCCGCCGGTCAGCGCGCCGTCGCCGATCACCGCCACCGCACGCCGGTGCTCGCCCTTGATCTTGGCCGCATGCGCCATGCCCAGCGCCGCGCTGATGCTGGTCGACGAATGGCCGGTGCCGAAGGTGTCGTACTCGCTCTCGGCACGGCGCGGAAAGCCGCTGATGCCGTGCAGCTGCTTGAGCGTGCCCATCTGGTCGCGCCGGCCTGTCAGCACCTTGTGCGGGTAGGTCTGGTGGCCCACGTCCCAGACGAGGCGGTCCCAGGGCGTGTTGAACACATAGTGCAGTGCGATCGTCAGCTCGACCGTGCCCAGGTTCGACGACAGGTGGCCGCCGGTCTTGCTGACGCTCTGGATGATAAAGTCGCGCAGTTCGTTGGCCAGGCGGGTCAGCTCGCCGCGCGACAGCCGGCGCAGGTCGGCCGGCGATTGCAGGGTGTTCAGCAGGGGATGGGGCATGGGAAACCTTGTTCAGCTGTGCCGGTCGACGACCATGTCGGCAAGCAGGCGCAGGTGGTCGGTGTGCCGCAGGCCGCTGCGCGACAGCGCCGCCAGGGCCTGGCCGTGCAGCGCCTGGGCCTGGCGGCGGGCCTCGTCCAGGCCCAGCACGGTGACATAGGTGGGCTTGTTGGCGTCCAGGTCCTTGCCGGCGCTCTTGCCCAGCGTGGCCGACGACTGGGTGACGTCGAGGATGTCGTCGACGACCTGGAAGGCCAGGCCGATGGCGGCCCCGAAGTCGCTGAGGGCGGCGTGCGCGGCCGGCTTGCAGCCGCCGGTGGCCGCGCCCATCAGCACGCTGGCCTGCAGCAGGGCGCCGGTCTTGCGGCGGTGCATGTCGCGCAGCGTGTCCTCGGCCAGCGGCTTGCCGATGGAGGCCAGGTCGATGGCCTGGCCGCCGGCCATGCCGGCGTGGCCGGCGGCGCGCGCCAGCAGGCTGCACAGCCGCGCCTGCAGCGCATGCGGCACCGGCTCGGCGTCACCGTCCTCGGGCGTCAGCACCTCGAAGGCCAGGGCCTGCATCGCATCGCCCGCCAGCATGGCCGCGGCCTCGCCGAACTGCACATGCACCGTGGGCTTGCCGCGGCGCAGCACGTCGTTGTCCATGCAGGGCATGTCGTCGTGCACCAGGCTGTAGGCGTGGATCAACTCGACCGCCACCGCGGCGCGCAGCGCGGCGCCCAGGTCGCCGTCGACCGCCTCGCTGGCGGCGCGCACCAGCAGCGGCCGCAGCCGCTTGCCGCCGTCGAGCACGCCGTAGCGCATCGCCAGGCCCAGGCCGGCCGGCGCATCGGCCGGCACCCAGCGCGACAGCGCGGCCTCGACGCGCTGCAGCTCGTCCTGCATCCAGGCGTCGAACGAGGAATCGCTCATTCGGCCACCCAGTCCTTCAATTGACCCTCTTCCAGCACCTGCACCTGCTGCTCGACCGCCTGCAGCCGGCTGCGGCACAGCTCCAGCAGCTCGGCACCGCGGCGGTAGTTGTCCAGCAGGGCATCCAGCGGCAGCTGGCCGGCTTCCATCGCGCCGACCAGCCGTTCCAGCTCGGCCAGCGCCTCCTCGTAGCGGGGCGCCGCGGCAGCGGATGGTGGATCGGTGGCAGGCGGTGCGGTGGGGCTCATCGAAAGGGCGGCCCCGGGCGGGCGCGCACAGCTTGGCGGAGCCGCCGATTCTAGACACGCACCGTCGCGGCGCCGCGACGTCCCCCGGCTACAATCCAGGTTGCGGCTGCCCCCTAGGCAGCCGTTTTCATCAGCACTGACCATGCCCGTCCGCGGGGCCACCGGACGGGGGTTCTTGACATCCACGCTGGAGATCCCGGGGATCATGTCGGACCTGAGCACCAGACTCGAAGCTCTTGCGCGCAACCACCGTCTCGACGAGCGGTCCCAGCGGTCGCAACTTTCCGTCACCACCTATTTTTCGGACGAGTTGTTCCGGCGCGAGCTGGAGCTGATCTTCCAGCACGGGCCCCGCTACCTGGGGCACGAACTGGCCGTGCCCGAGGTGGGCGACTACCACGCCCTGCCCCAGGAGGGCGAGGGTCGCGCCCTGGTGCGCACCGCCAATGGCGTGGAGCTGCTCTCCAACGTCTGCCGCCATCGCCAGGCGCTGATGCTGCGCGGGCGCGGCAACACCCGCCACACCGCGCCGGGCCACAGCGGCGGCAACATCGTCTGCCCGCTGCACCGCTGGACCTACAGCACCACCGGCGAGTTGCTGGGGGCGCCGCTGTTCCAGCAGGACCCCTGCCTGAACCTGCAGCGCTACAAGACGCGCAGCTGGAACGGCATGGTCTTCGAGGACAACGGCCGCGACATCGCCGCCGAACTGGGCCAGGTCGGACCCAAGGCTGACCTCGACTTCACCGGCTACGTGCTCGACAAGGTGCACGTGCACGAGTGCAACTACAACTGGAAGACCTTCATCGAGGTCTACCTGGAGGACTACCACGTCGGCCCCTTCCATCCGGGGCTGGGCCGCTTCGTCACCTGCGACGACCTGACCTGGGAATTCAGCCCGCACCACTCGGTGCAGACGGTGGGCATCAACGACTCGCTGCGCCAGGCCGGTTCACCCGCCTACAAGCGCTGGCACGAGGCGGTGCTGGCCCTGGGCAACGGCCAGCCGCCCAAACAGGGCGCGATCTGGCTGACTTACTACCCGAACATCATGGTCGAGTGGTATCCGCATGTGCTGGTGGTGAGCACGCTCTACCCCAAGGGCCCGCAGAAGACGGTCAACATGGTGGAGTTCTACTACCCCGAGGAAATCGCCGCCTTCGAGCGCGAGTTCATCGAGAGCGAGCAGGCCGCCTACATGGAAACCTGCGTCGAGGACGACGAGATCGCCGAGCGCATGGACGCCGGCCGCCGCGCCCTGATGGAACGCGGCGACGATGAGGCCGGCCCGTACCAGAGCCCGATGGAAGACGGCATGCAGCACTTCCACGAGTGGTACCGGCGGGTCATGGGGATCGGGCGGGCACCCTGGTAGCCCTATCGTCCGGCGACCTTCCGCAACAGCTCGATCAGCATCAGCCGCTCCGCGCGGCTGAGACGTTCGTCCAGTTCGCGCTCCATCGGTCCGGCGGCCACGGCGGTGATCGCTGCCAGGCGGCGGCCGTCGTCGGTCAGCACGATGTTCTGGCTGCGGCCGTCTGTGGGGCTGCGCTCGCGGCGGATCAGGCCTCGGCCCTGCAGGCGGTCCAGCAGCAGGGTCAGGTTGGGCGCGGACAGCGCCAGCGCATGGCCCAGGCGCTTGGGCGTCAGCGGGCCGTTGGCCAGCACCAGCATCAGCAGCGAATACTCGACCTTGCGCAGATGGTGCGGCTGGCCGATGTGGGCTTCGAAGGTGCCGTAGGTGGTCACGGCCGCCTGGGCGATGTGGTAGCCCAGCACGTCGGACAGCACGCCCAGCGACAGCGGCTGGTGCGCTGCGCGGGAGGGCGGCGGCGATGCCGGCACGGCCGTGCTGGGTGGCGACGGGGCGTCGAGGGGCAGGCGGCGTGGCACGCGGGCTCGTCCGGTCACGTGGCCAGGAACGGCAGGTCCAGCGCCGGCTGCATCACCCGCGACCAGTGCACCTGGGCCTGCGGCAGCAGCCACTGCACGCCGAAGCGGGCCGACTGCAGCCACTGATCGGCTGGCCGTGCGCCGGGCACGGCAGCGCCGTCGTCCCGCGTGGTGCGGGCGATGCGCGCCCAGGCCCAGGCCAGCAGCGCGTGGCCGACACCGGCCAGCACATCGTCGGCCACGCGCAAGGCATGCTCGGGGTCGGTGGCGCGCTGCGCCACCAGCGTGGTCAGCGCCTGTTCCCAGGCCATCGCCTGCTGCGCCACGGCGTCGGCGAACAGTTGCAGGCCGGGCACCGCACGACAGCGACCAGCCTCCTCGGCCAGTTCGGCGATCAGCAGCCGCGCGCGGGCACCGCCGTCGTCCAGCAGCTTGCGCTGCACCAGGTCGACCGCCTGGATCTCGTTCGTGCCCTCGTAGATCATCGCGATGCGGCTGTCGCGCACCGTCTGCTCGATGCCGTACTCGCGCACGAAGCCGTAGCCGCCCCAGACCTGCAGGGCCTCGTCGGCGCTGCGGTGGCCCAGTTCGGTGAACAGGCTCTTGGCCACCGGCGTCAGCACCGCCACATGGCCCGCCGCAGCGGCACGGCGCGCGGCATCGGGATGGTGCTCGGCCTCGTCCAGCAGACCGGCACACCAGTAGGCGATGGTGCGGCAGGCGTCGGTGCGGGCCTGCAGGGTCAGCAGCGTGCGGCGCATCGCCGGGTGGAAGGCGATCGGATCAGGTCCGGGTCCAGTGGCCGCAGTTGCCGGGCGCACGGCGGCGCGCATCTGCAGCCGCTCCTGGGCATAGCGCCAGGCGTTCTGGGTGGCGGCCTCCAGGTGGCCCACGCCCTGCATCGCCACGTGCAGGCGGGCGGCGTTCATCATCAGGAACATCGCCGCCAGGCCGCGGTTCGGCTCGCCGATCAGCCAGCCGTCGGCACCGTCGAAGCGCATCTGGCAGGTGGCGCTGCCATGGATGCCCATCTTGTGCTCGATGCCGTCGCAGACGACGCCGTTGCGCGTGCCGTCCGGCCGCACCTTGGGCACCAGCGCGAGGCTCAGGCCCTTGGTGCCGGCCGGCGCGCCCGCCAGGCGGCAGAGGACCAGGTGCACGATGTTGTCGGTCAGGTCCTGGTCGCCGCCGCTGATGAAGATCTTGCTGCCGCTGACGGTCACCGGCACGCCGTTGGCCGCCTCGCCGGCCACCACCGTGGCCTGCGTGCGCACCAGGCCCAGGTCGCTGCCGGCCTGCGGCTCGGTCAGGCACATCGTGCCCAGCCAGTCGCCGCTGACCAGCTTGGCCAGGTACAGCGCCTTGAGTTCGTCGGTGCCGTGGTGCAGCACCACCTCGTAGGCGCCGTGCAGCAGCCCGGGGTACATGGTCCAGCCGTGGTTGGCGGCGGCCAGCATCTCGAACAACGCCATGTTCAGCACCTGCGGCAGGCCCTGGCCGCCGGCCTCGGGCGTGCAGGCCAACGCAGGCCAACCACCGTCGACGAAGGCACGGTAGGCGGCGCGGAAGCCGGTCGGCGTGGCCACGCCCTCGGGCGACCAGGTGCAGCCCTCGGCATCGCCTGCGGCATTGGTGGGCGCCAGCACCTCGCCGGCAAAACGACCGGCCTGGGCCAGCACTTCGCCGGCCGTCTCGGCGTCCAGTTCGGCAAAGGCCGGTTGCGCGGCCCAGCTGGCCGGCGCGTCCAGCACCCGCGTCAGCAGGTGCAGCATGTCGGCCACCGGGGCCTGGTAGGTCCACATCAGGCGCTGTTCCTCAAGCCGTCTTGCGGGCGCTGCCCAGGTAGGTCTCGATCACCCGCGGGTCGACGGCCAGGTCGCTGGCCAGGCCCTGCACCGAGAAAGCGCCGGTCTCCAGCACGTAGCCGTGGTCGGCCACCTCCAGCGCGGCGCGGGCGTTCTGCTCGATCAGCAGGATCGACACCCCCTCGGCGCGCAGGCGCTCGATGATGCGGAAGATCTCGCGCACCACCAGCGGCGCCAGGCCCAGGCTGGGCTCGTCGAGCATCAGCAGCTTGGGGCCCGACATCAGCGCGCGGCCCACCGCCAGCATCTGCCGCTCGCCGCCGGACAACGTGCCCGCCAGCTGGGTGCGCCGCTCCTTCAGCCGCGGGAACAGCGTGTAGACGCGTTCCAGCTCGCCGCGCCACTTGGGCACGCCCAGCTTCATCGCCCGGTAGCCGCCCAGCACCAGGTTGTCTTCCACCGGCATGGTGCCGAACAGCTCGCGCTTCTCGGGCACCAGGGCCAGGCCCAGCATCACGCGCTCTTCCAGCGTCACGTCGGCCAGGTCGGTGCCATCGAACACCACCTGGCCGCGGCTGGGCAGCACGCCCATCAGCGCATTCAGCGTGGTGGTCTTGCCGGCGCCGTTGGGGCCGATGATGGTCACCACCTGGCCTTGCGCCAGCGTGAAGTCGAGGCCGCTCAGCACCTCGGCGCGGCCGTAGCCGGCATGCAGGCCGGAGACCTTCAGGAGATCGCTCATGTCAGTGTTCCGTTCCGAGGTAGGCGGCGCGCACGACCGGGCTGGCCTGCACCTCGGCCGGCGTGCCTTCGATCAGGCGCGTGCCGAACTCCATCACCACGATGCGGTCGGTCAGGCCCATCACGAAGTCCATGTCGTGCTCGACCAGCAGGATCGACAGGCCCTCGGCCTTCAGCTGGCGCAGCACGTTCGCCAGGGCCTGCTTCTCCTGGTGCCGCAGGCCGGCGGCGGGCTCGTCCAAGAGCAGCAGCGCGGGGTCGGTGCACAGGGCGCGGGCGATCTCCATCAGCCGCTGCGGGCCCAGGGCCAGGTTGCCGGCCAGCTCGTGCATCTGGTGCGCCATGCCGATGCGCGTGAGCTGGGCCTCGGCCTCGGCGAACAGCGCCCGCTCCTCCGCGCGGTCCAGCCGCAGCATGGCCTTCAACGTGCCATTGGCGCTGCGCAGGTAGCCGCCCAGGGCGACGTTCTCCAGCACCGTCATCTCCGGGATCATCTTCACGTGCTGGAAGGTGCGCGACATGCCGGCGCGGGCGATCTCGCGCGAGGGCAGCCCGCCCACCGCCTGGCCGCGGAACTGCACCGCGCCACGGGTCAGCGACAGCACGCCGGTGATCAGGTTGAAGGTGGTGCTCTTGCCGGCGCCGTTGGGGCCGATCAGGCCGACGATGTCGCCGGCACGGATGTCGAAGCTGATGTCGTTGACCGCCACCAGGCCGCCGAACTCCTTGCGCACCGCCTGCACCTGCAGCAGCAGCTCGCCGCGCTGCGGCTTGGGCCGCGCGGGCAGCGCCGCAGCGCTGGCCCAGTCCCTGGCCCGCGGCGGCGTCGGGAAGCGCTTGGCGATGAAGCTCCACAGCCCGTCGGGCGCGTACTTCAGCACCACGATCATCAAGACGCCGAAGACGATGACCTCGAAGTTGCCGCTGGTGCCGATCAGCCTGGGCAGCAGCACCTGCAGCTGGTCCTCGACCAGCTTGACCACGCCGGCGCCCAGGAAGGCGCCCCAGACATGGCCGACGCCGCCCAGCACCGCCATGAACAGGTACTCGATGCCCTTGTTGATGCCGAAGGGCGACGGATTCACCGTGCGCTGGAAGTGCGCATACAGCCAGCCCGAGATTGCCGCCAGCACGGCGGCCAGCACGAACACCACGATCTTGTAGCGGAACGTGGAGATGCCCATGGCCTCGGCCATCGTGGTGCCGCTCTTCAGCGCGCGGATGGCGCGGCCGGGGCGGCTGTCGAGCAGGTGCATGGCACACAGCGCCGCCGCGAGCGCAAAGGCCCAGATCAGCGCGTACATGCCCTTGCCGTCGGTCAGCGCCACGCCGGCCACGGTGATGGGCGGCACGCCCATCAGGCCGTCGTACTTGCCCAGGAACTCCATGTTGGCCATGGTGTAGTTCAGCGCCAGGCCCCAGGCAATGGTGGCCAGCGGCAGGTAGTGGCCCGACATGCGCAGCGTGATCGCGCCCAGCACCAGGGCCACGACCACGCTGAGTGCGATGCCGATGAACAGCGTCAGCCAGGGCGAGACACCCATCTTGGCGGCCAGGAAGGCGGCGGTGTAGGCACCCACGCCGACAAACGCCGCCTGGCCGAACGAGGTGAGCCCGGCCACGCCGGTCAGCAGCACCAGGCCCAGCGAGGCAATGCTGTACAGGCCGATCATGTTCAGCTGCGTGATCCAGAACGCCCGCAGCGGCAGCGCCGGGATCAGCAGCAGCATCACGGCAGCGAAGACGTAGAAGCCATAGCGGTGAAGCTTGGCCATGTCAGTGCTCCTCCGTGTGCGGGTCACGCAGCGACCGCCACAGCAGCACTGGCAGGATGGACGAGAACACGATCACTTCCTTGAATGCGCTGGCCCAGAACGAGCCGAAGCTCTCCAGCAGGCCGACCAGCATGGCGCCCAGCAGGGCCTGGGGATAACTCGACAGGCCGGCGAACACCGCGGCGACGAAGCCCTTCAGGCCGATGAGGAAGCCGCTGTCATAGAACACCGTGGTGGTGGGGCCGATCAGCAGGCCCGACAGCGCGCCGAAGAACGCCGCCATCGTGAAGGTCAGCGTGCCGGCGGAATCGGACGAAATGCCCTGCAGCCGCGCGCCCAGCCGATTGACGGCGGTGGCACGCAGCGCCTTGCCCTGCAGGCTGCGCTCGAAGAACAGCCACAGCGCGACGATCAGCGCGATGGAGGCCAGGAAGATGATCACCGTCTGGCCGCTGAAGGCCAGCGCGCCGACGGAAAAGCGCTCGTCCCAGAAGCTGGGGTTGCGGAAGCCCTCGGCACCGAAGAAGAACAGGCCCAGGCCGACCAGGGCGAAGTGCACGCCCACCGACACGATCAGCAGCACCAGCACGCTGGCATCGGCCAGCGACTGGTAGGCCAGGCGGTAGATCAGCGAGCCGAACGGCGTGACGAGCGCCAGCGTCAGCGCGGCCTGCACCAGCAGCGGCAGCTTCAGCGGCGCGGCCCAGATCGCGACCAGCGAGATCGCCACCGGATAGACCACGATGCCGGCGATGCGCCGCCCCAGCCGCGCCATGGGCTGGTGCGCCTTCAGGCCGTTGACCAGCTCGGACAGCGCCGCCGCCACCGCCATCACCAGCAGGAACCACACGGTGCCCGGCACCTTGCCCATCTGGAACATGGCCAGCGTCAGCGCGCCGAAGGCGACGAATTCGCCCTGCGGAATGAAGATGATCCGCGTGACCGCGAACACCAGCACCGTCGCCAGCGCCAGCAGCGCGTAGATGGCCCCATTGGTGGCACCGTCCAGCGCCAGGATGCCTGCGATCGAGAAGTCCATCACTGCCTTGTTCTTGTTCAACAGTCGTCGAACCGCGCCGCTGCAACCCAGCGATCGCCGTGGAACCGGCTCCGCCGGGCCACTGGCGATGCCCCCTTGAGGGGGCTGGCGAAGCCGGTAGGGGGTGGGCGTTCGCTCTGGGGAGCGCCGCAGGCGCTTCGGGGGGAGCCTTAGTTCGCCAGCGCCCAGTCGCCGTTCTTCACCACCAGCATCACACCGGTTTCCATGGTGTAGCCCCAGTGGTTGTCCTTGGTCCAGCTCATCACGCCGTGAGCGAACGGCGTCGGGCCCATGGTCTCGATGGCATCCTTCAGCGCGACGCGGAATTCCTTGGTGCCCGGCTTGGCCTTCTTCAGTGCCACCGGCAGCACCTTCTCCAGCACGATCTGCGCGTCGTAGGCATGGCCGGCGAACTGGTTCGCGCTGTTGTGGCCGTAGGCCTTCTCGTAGCGGGTGACGAAGTCCTTCGCCAGCTTCTTGCTGGGGTGGGTGTCGGGCAGGATGTCGCCGACCATCGCCGGGCCGGAGACGACGAACGAGCCTTCCACGTCCTTGCCGCCGACGCGCATCAGGTCCATCGTGGCCGCGGCATGGGTCTGGTAGATCTTGCCCTTGTAGCCGCGCTCGACGATGGCCTTGTGCGGCATCGCCGCGCCCGAGCCAGAGGCCACGACCAGCATCGCGTCGGGGTTGGCGGAGGTGAGCTTCAGCGCCTGGGCGGTGACGCTGGTGTCGGCGCGGGCGAAGCGCTCGGTGGCGACGATCTTCATGCCGTTCTTCTCGGCCTCGGCGGTGATCGCCTTCAACCACAGCTCGCCATAGGCGTCGGTGTAGCCCAGGAAGCCGATGGTCTTGACGCCCTGCTTCTTCATCAGGCCGACCATGGCGTGGGCCATCACATCGTTGCCCTGCGGCAGGCGGAAGGTCCAGCCGTCCTTGCCGGGCGGCAGGCCCACCGGGCTGGCGGCCAGCTGCACCGTGCCGCTCTCGGCGGCCACGTCGGCCATCGGGCCGGCCACCGGCGTGGCGGCCGAGCCGATGATCAGGTCGACCTTGTCCTCGGTGACGAAGCGCTTGGCGTTCTGCACGCCCTTGGTCGGGTCGGTGGCATCGTCCAGCACGATCAGGTTGACCTTCTCGCCGGCGATGGTGGCCGGCCACAGCTTGAAGAAGTTGGCCATCGGGATGCCCAGGCCGGAGGCCGGGCCGGTCAGCGGCAGGCTGATGCCGATGGTCACGTCGGCCAGGGCCGGCAAGGTGGCGATCAGGGTGGCGGCGGCCACCAGGGTCTTGCGGAACAGCGTCATGGTGGAGGTCTCCTTCAGGGCTTCGGGTTGGCTCAAGTGCACAGGGCCTTGATGTCGTCGGGAACGGGAATCGCGCGGATGCGGTCGGGGTCGGCCGCATCGCGCATGCAGAAGACACGCACCTCGGTGCCCTCGCAGATCAGGTCGTCGCCACGCTTGATCACATGGCGCTGGCGGAAGGTCTTGGCGGCCCAGGATTCGATGCTGGTGTGCACGTCGAGCGTCTGGCCATAGGTGGCGGCCTTGACGAACCTGGTGTGGATCTCCAGCAGCGGCGTGCCGATGATGCCGCGCGTCTTCACCAGCTCACGCCAGGGCGGCACGTCGCAGGCCATGAAGAAGGCCAGGCTGGCGGTGTCCATCCACTTGCTGAAGTTGGGAAAGAACACGATGCCGGCCGGGTCGCAGTCGCCGAAGGCGACCTCGACCCGGTGGATGTGCGTCTTGCTCATTGGTGCCCCTCGTCCGACGGGTACGTCGGCCGATCCCCCGAGGGGATGCGGGCCGGCTTGGGAGCGGCCCGACGCTCGGCCCGCTGGCTCATCGCGGCGCCATCCGCAGCGCGCCATCCAGGCGGATCACCTCGCCGTTGATGTGCCCGTTGCGCACGATCTCCAGCGCCATCGACGCGAACTCGCCCGGGTCGCCCAGGCGCTTGGGGAAGGGGATGCTCGCGGCCAGGCTCTGCTGCACCGGCTCAGGCAGTTGCTTGAGCAGCGGCGTGGCGAAGATGCCCGGGGCGATGGTGCACACACGCACCCCCCACTGCGCCAGGTCACGCGCCAGCGGCAGCGTCATGCCGACCACGCCGCCCTTGCTGGCGCTGTACGCCTCCTGGCCGACCTGGCCGTCGAAGGCGGCCACGCTGGCGGTGTTGACCATCACGCCGCGCTCGCCCGAGTTCAGCGCATCGGCCAGAGGCTCGGTGGTGGCGATGCGGGCAGCGGCCAGGCGGGCCACGTTGTAGGTGCCGATCAGGTTGATCTTCACCACGCGCTCGAAGTCTTCGAGCGGCGCGGGCGATCCGTCCTTGCCGATGATGCGCTTGGCGGTGCCGATGCCGGCGATGTTCATCACGATGCGCGGCACGCCGTGGGCAGCGGTGGCGGCATCCAGCGCGGCGGTGACCGATTCGCTGTTCGTCACGTCGCACACGCAGGCCAGGCCGCCGATGTCGGCCGCCACGCGCTGCGCGTTGGCGGCATTGACGTCGAGCACCGCCACCTTGGCGCCGGCCGCAGCCAGCGCACGTGCCACGGCCTCGCCCAGGCCCGAGCCACCGCCGGTGACGATGGCGCTTTGTCCTTGGATCTGCATGGTCGCTCCTCAGGCCTGGTTCGGCAGGATCAGGAAGGGATCGGCTTCGGTGCCTTCGTACAAGGCTTGCACCAGGGCGTCGCGGTGCTGCAGCACGGCGCGCTGGTTGATCGAGCCCTTGTCGGTGACTTCGCCCTTGTCGATGGACGGCGGCTCGGCCAGCACGTGCAGGCGGGCGACGCGGCTGGCGCTGCCGGTGGCGTCGCGCCACAGCACGTCCGCCAGGGCCTGGAAGCGCGCCCGCACCGCCGGGTGGTGCAGCACGTCGGGCAGGGGCGCGTCCTCGGCCGCGCCGGCCAGCTTGCGGCATTCATCGGCCCGCGGGAACAGCATGGCGCCGACGTCGTCGCGGTTCAGGCCGGTGATCACCGCGTCCTGCACCAACGGGTCGCCGGCGGCGATGATCTTGGCGCGCAGCGGGCCCACGCTGACGAAGGTGCCACTGGACAGCTTGAAGTCCTCGGCCGTGCGGCCGTCGAAGAACACGCCCTTCTGCAGGTCGTGCGGGTCGATCAGCCGGCCAGCGTCGCCGGTGCGGTAGAAGCCCTCGCTGTCGAAGGCGTCAGCCGTCTGCCCGGGCGCGCGCCAGTAGCCTGGCATCACGTTCGGGCCCTTGAAGCGGATCTCCAGCTTGCCGCCGGTGCTGGCGTCCTTCACCAGCTTGACCTCCACGCCCGGCACCGGCAGGCCGATGTGGCCCGACTTCGTGTCGGTGCCCACCGCGAACATGCAGGCCGGCGCGGTCTCGGTCATGCCCAGGCCGGTGACCATGCGCAGCCGCTCGCCCACCGCCGCCTCGCCGTGGGCGTCGAGCTTGTCCCACACCGCCTGGCTGAGGCCGGCGCCGGCGAACATGAAGGCCTTGCAGCGCTTGAACAGGCTGTCGCGCAGCACCGGGTCGGTGTCCATCGCGGTGGCGATTTCCTCGAAGCCCTTGGGCACGTTGAAGTACACCGTGGGCGCAATCTCGCGCAGGTTGGCCAGGGTCTGGGCAATGCCCTTGGGCGTGGGCTTGCCGTCGTCGATGTACAGCGTGCCGCCGTTGTAGAGCGTGATGCCGACGTTGTGGTTGCCGCCGAAGGTGTGGTTCCAGGGCAGCCAGTCGATCAGCACCGGCGGCTCCTCGGCCAGGAAGGCCATGCACTGGCGCACCTGCTGCTGGTTGGCGCAGATCATCCGGTGCGTGTTGACCACACCCTTCGGCGCCTTGGTGCTGCCCGAGGTGAAGAGGAACTTGGCGATGGTGTCGGGGCCGACCTGGGCATGCGCCGCCGCCAGCGATGCGCCCGGCGTCGCCGCCAGCAGCGCGTCGAAGCCCAGCACGCGGCGGCCGGCCAGCGGGCCGTCGGCAGCCGCTTCGGCCGCGCCTTCGGTGAACACCACCGGCACGTCGGCCGGCATCACCGTGGCGATGGCCTTGGCATAGCGCGCATCCGACGCGAACACCAGGCCCGGCGTCACCACGCCGGCGATGTGGCGCAGCTTGCCGTAGTCCTGCGAGATCAGCGAATAGGCCGACGAGATCGGCGCGAACGGCACGCCGGCCCACATCGCGCCCAGGGCGAGGGTCAGGTGCTCCAGGTCGTTGTCGCTGAGGATGGCTACCGGCCGCTCGACCGACAAGCCCATGTCCAGCAGCGCCTGGCCCACGGCCTGGGCACGCTGCAGCATCTGCGCGTAGCTGATGCGCACCCACTGGCCGTCCTGCCCGCGGCGGGCGACCAGGGTGCGGTCGGGTGCCTCGGCCGCCCACTGTTCCAGGCAGTCGGTCAGGCGGTCGGGAAACCAGCGCAGCGGCTCGGTCGAGCGCAGGATCAGCGTGCCGTCGGCGCGCTCCTCCATCGTGGCGCTGACACAGCCGCCCACCGTGGCGGCGCGGTACACCGGCGTGCTCATGACTTCACCACCTTCGCGGCCTTGCCTTCGAGGAAGGCGCGCAGCCGCGCCTGCGCCTCCGGCGTGTTGCTGGCGGCGGCGGCCATCAGAGATTCGGTGAACAGGCCCTCGCCGGGCGACTGCTCGACGATGCGCGGCAGCGCGTGCATCACGGCAAACGCCGTCATCGGCGCGTTGGCGGCCATCTTCTGCGCCAGCGCGATGCCCTTGGCCAGGCCCTCGCCGTTGCGCACGCGGTACTGCACCAGGCCGGCGCGGTCGCCCTGGTCGGCGTCGTAGACGCGGCCGGTCAGCATCATGTCGGTCATGCGCGCCACGCCCATCAGGCGCGGAATGCGCACCGAGCCGCCGCCGCCGACGAAGATGCCGCGCTGGCCCTCGGGCAGACCGAAGTAGGCCGAGTCCTCGGCCACGCGCAGCTGGCAGGACGCGGCGATCTCCAGCCCGCCGCCGACCACCGCGCCATGAAGCACCGCCACCACCGGCACGGTGCCGAACTGGATCGCGTCGAAGGCCGCATGCCACATGCGCGAGTGCAGGATCGCCGCCTTGGTGTCGCGCTCGACCAGCTCCGACAGGTCCAGTCCGGCGCAGAAGTGGTCGCCGGCCCCGCTGAGCACCACGGCCTTGGCGCTGTCAGGAATGTTGACGAAGGCGGTGTGCAACTGCTTGACCAGGCCGTCGCTGATGGCGTTGCGCTTGGCGGGGCGGTTCAGCTGGATGTGCAGCACCGGGCCGGCCTGGCTGATCGCCAGCAGGTCCAGCGTGGCCAGCAGGCCGGTTGCGGGAGCGAAGTCGGAACTCATCGTGGCGCCTGGGTGGAAAAGTGGCGCAAAGATAGTTCAATGACTTAACTTGATCACTAGGGCAAACCCGCACTATGGTGCATGTCTCCGGGTGCAAAATTCCTGCAATCAGCGGGTTTGCCCGCCAGATTGCTTTGCATGCTTAACCATCAAGGGCACTCCATGAAGACCGACGACCTGATCGCCATCGACATCCACACGCATGCCGAGGTGTCGTGCTGGAACCCGTTCGACAACTACGGCGAGGAGTACGACCGCGCGGCCGACAAGTACTTCGGCAGCAACCGCCGGCCCACGATCGAGGAGACGGTGGCCTACTACCGCGAGAAGAAGATCGGCCTGGTGATGTTCACCGTCGACAGCGAGAGCCAGCTCGGCCGGCGCCGCATCCCCAACGAGGAGATCTGCGAGGCGGCGCAGAAGAACAGCGACATGATGATGGCCTTCGCCAGCATCGACCCGCACAAAGGAATGATGGGGGCCCGGGAGGCACGCCGGCTGATCGAGAGCCACGGCGTCAAGGGCTTCAAGTTCCACCCCACGGTGCAGGGCTTCCTGCCCTACGACCGCATGGCCTGGCCGCTGTACGAGGTGATCGCCGAATACAAGCTGCCGGCGATCTTCCACAGCGGACATTCCGGCATCGGCAGCGGCATGCGCTGCGGCGGCGGCCTGCGGCTGCAGAACAGCAACCCGATGCTGCTGGAGGACGTGGCGATCGACTTCCCCGACATGCAGATCGTCATCGCCCACCCCAGCTGGCCCTGGCAGGACGAGGCGCTGAGCCTGGCGCTGCACAAGCCCAACGTGTGGATCGACCTGAGCGGCTGGAGCCCCAAGTACTTCCCGCAGCAGCTGGTGCAGTACGGCAACACCCTGCTGAAGGACCGCATGCTCTTCGGCAGCGACTACCCGCTGATCACGCCCGAGCGCTGGATGAAGGACTTCGCCGAGGCAGGCTACAAGGACAAGGTGATGCCGCTGATCCTGAAGGAGAACGCGATGCGGCTGCTGGGGCTGAAGCCGGCGGCGGCTGTCTGATCAACCATAGCTGGCGGCCATGCCCGCCCGCACGTCGTTCTGCACGCCGTAGGGCGGGATCGGGTAGCGCAGGCCGTTGGCCGACAGGCGCTTCAGGCCCTCCACCGCTTGGGCGAGCTGCGCCGGTTTCAGCGCCAGCAACAACTCGTCGTCGGGCACGCCGCCGTAGCGCCGCTCCGGGAAGCACGGCAGCGCCAGGCTGGGCTCGCCAGTGGCCAGCGCCCGGCCCCAGCTGTCGGCACAGGCTGACTCGCCCACCGCACCCCATTCCAGCTTCCTGTAGCCGGCCCACTGCAGACCGTTGATCAGCAGGATCATCTGCGCCGGGTTGGCGTAGACCAGGGCGATGGCCGGGTCGGGCAGGCGGCCGGCGGCCAACGGCGACACCGCCATCGCCTGCCAGCGGCCATGCGGCACGCAGGTCATCGCCCGCTGGTGGGCGGCCGCGTCGGCCTCGGTGGCGAACCACACGCCTGCAAAGTTCTTGCCGGCCTGGAACGTCGCATCCTGCGGCGCCAGCCCGAGGACGGCACCGCATTGCTGGCCGACCAGGTCGGCCATGGTGATGCCCACCGTAAAGCCCAGGCGTGCGGCCTGGCCGACGATCTGGTCGGTGGTGTGGATCGTGCCCTTGGGCCGGCGGATGCGCGGCACGGCCACCATGTCCTCCTCACGCTCGAACAACTGCATCGCGATCGGCGTGGTCTTCAGCCGCAGCAGGCGGAACAGGTCGTCAACCAGGGCGGCCAGGTCGAGTGCGGGCGCGGGGGTATCGTTCATCGTGGGGCCTGCGGGCGGCAGTGGAGGTGCGACGATGATGCATCGCCGCCCGGGTGCCGATAGCGCGCGGGCGACAGGCCGGGCGCAAGCACCCGCGCCAGGCAAGCGGCGTTGTCCTACAAGGTCGCAGGCCAGGCGCCGATGCCGGGGGCCGTGTCG
>CALMIF010000218.1 GCA_937864045.1 uncultured Aquabacterium sp.
CCAAGCCGATCCGCCTGGTCGTCACCTTCCCGGCCGGCGGCGCGCCCGACATCCTGGCGCGGCTGTTCGCCGACAAGGCGCAGCTGGGCCAGCCGGTGGTGGTGGACAACGTGCCGGGCGCGGGCGGCAACATCGGCGCCGACAAGGCCGCCAAGAGCCCGGCAGACGGCCACACGCTGGTGATGGGCACGGTGGGCACGCATGCGATCAACGGGTCGCTGTACAGCAAGATGCCCTACGACACGCTGAAGGACTTCGTGCCGGTGGCCCACATCGCCAGCACGCCCAACCTGCTGGTGGTCAACAACGACCTGCCGGTCAAGAGCGTGGCCGAGCTGATCACCTACCTCAAGGCCAACCCGAACAAGCTGAGCTTCGGCTCGCCGGGCATCGGCAGCTCGGTCCATGTGTCGGGCGAGCTGTTCAAGAGCCTGACCGGCACCACGATGCAGCATGTGCCCTACAAGGGCCGGCAGTTCGCCATTCCCGATCTCGTCGGCGGCCAGATCCAGCTGATGTTCGACAACATGCCGTCGGCGCTGCCGATGGCCAAGGAAGGCAAGATCCGGGCGCTGGCCGTCACCACCGCCAAGCGCTCGCCCGCCGCACCCGACGTGCCCACCGTGGCCGAGACCGTGCCCGGCTTCGAGGCCACCAGCTGGTTCGCCGTCTTCGCGCCGGCCGGCACGCCCAAGGACGTGGTGGCCAAGGTCAACGCCGAGCTGCAGCGCGTCTTCAAGCTGCCCGACGTGGTCGACAAGCTCAAGACCCTGGGCCTGGACCCGTGGATCAGCAGCCCCGAGGACCTGGCGAAGTTCCAGGCCGGCGAGATCACCAAGTGGTCCAAGGTCGTCAAGGACTCCGGGGCCAAGGCTGAATGAACGCGCCTGCGTCACCCTTGCTCGTGGCCGAGGGCATCACCAAGCGCTTCGGCGCCAACGAGGTGCTCAAGGGCGTGGGTGTCACCGCGCGCCAGGGCGACGTGATCGCGATGATCGGCAGCAGCGGCTCGGGCAAGAGCACCTTCCTGCGCTGCCTGAACCTGCTGGAGGCGCCCAACGCCGGCCGCATCACCCTGGCTGGCGAGGCGCTGGACCTGGTGCCCGGCCGCGACGGCGCGCTGAAGGCGCGTGATGCGGCCCAGCTGCAGCGGCTGCGCACGCGGGTGGCGATGGTGTTCCAGCACTTCAACCTGTGGGCCCACATGACGGCGCTGCAGAACGTGATGGAGGCGCCGGTGCAGGTGCTGGGCGTGGCGAAAGCCGAGGCCCGCGAGCGCGCCGAGGCCTACCTGCAGAAGGTGGGCGTGGCGCACCGGCGCGACGCCTACCCGGCGCATTTGTCCGGCGGCGAACAGCAGCGCGTGGCGATTGCCCGCGCGCTGGCGATGGAGCCGCAGGTGATGCTGTTCGACGAGCCCACGTCGGCACTCGACCCCGAGCTGGTGGGCGAGGTGCTGCGGGTGATGCGCAGCGTGGCCGAGGAAGGCCGCACGATGATCGTCGTGACGCACGAGATGGGCTTTGCGCGCGAGGTCTCCAGCCAGGTGGTCTTCCTGCACCAGGGGCGGATCGAGGAACAGGGGGCGCCGGCTGACGTGCTGGGGGCGCCGCGCAGCGAGCGGTTGCGGGCGTTCTTGTCGAACAACCTCAAGTAGCCCGGTCGAACACCCGCTGCGCGAAGGCCCAGACCAGGCGCGACGCGTCCGGCCCGTTCGGGTCGCTGAACGGCAGGCCGGCGCCGCCGCCGCTCCAGGCATGGCCCAGGCCTTGCACCTCGGCCAGCGTGGCGACCACGAGCCGGCCGTGGCGGAAGTCGGTCACCTGCATCGGCAGGCGCTTGCCGCGCTGCACACGGCGTGGCGCGCCCGCGCTGGCGCCGCCGGCCGCGGCCCAGGCTTGCACCGCCGCCTCAGCGTTGCGCGACGACACCACGCCGTCCAGGCTGCCGTGGACCACCAGCAGCGGCGGCAGCACGGTGCCGGCGCTCAGGTCGATGGCCGCGGTGGCGCGGCGCCCGCGCATCGCCGCCAGCGCCGTCAGCGGGGTGTGGGCCGTGCCCGGTGGCACGCCCGAATGCATCACCACGCCGCACAGGCGCTGCGGGTGGCGCAGGGCCAGCAGGGCCGCCAGCCCGGCACCGGCCGACAGCCCGGCCACCACCACGCGCTGGCGGTCGGCGCGGCGGGCGCAGACCTGGTCGATGGCGGCCAGCACTGCGTCGGCCTCGGCCTGGGCGCGGCCATGGTCGGTGTCGAACCAGTTCCAGCAACCCTGGGCGTTGGCCAGGCGGTCCTGCTCGGGGAACAGCACCAGGAAGCCGCCGCGGTCGGCCACGCGGTGCATCGCGGTGACGGCGGCGAAGGCCTCGGCATCCTGGCCGCAGCCGTGCAGCAGCACCAGCAGCGGCGGGCGGGCGCCTGCGAGCAGTCCGGGCGGGATGTAGAGCCGCCAGCGGCGTGCGCAAGCGGCGGCCACGGCCACGCCGGTGATCCAGCGGCCCGCGGCGGCGGCCAGGCGGGCCGCGGCGCGCTTCTTGGCGGCGGCGCGCTTGCGCAGCGGGGCTGTCAGCGCACCGGCCTGGCGGCTGACGGCCTGGCCGACCGCCTTGCCCACCGTCTTGGTCACGGCACGGGTCTGCGCCTGCATCAGCTGCTGCCCGACCTTGCCCATGACCCGGGCCATGCTGCGGGCCCAGGCCGTGCCGCTGCGTTTGCTCATCGGGCCATTGTGCAGCGCACAACGACGACACACCGATACTGCGCACCCTCGCCCCATCCTCACCGCACGGCCATGACCGACGCTGCCGCCCACCTGCCGCCCCTCCCCGACCACCTGAGCGCCGACCCGCGCAGCCCGCACCACGTGGCCGCCGTGTTCGAGCACGACGTGGGCATCCGCTTCAATGGCAAGGAGCGCTTTGACGTGCAGGAGTACTGCATCAGCGAGGGCTGGATCAAGTTCCCGGCCGGCAAGGCCGTCGACCGCCGCGGTCAGCCGCTGCTGATGAAGCTCAAGGGCACGGTCGAGGTGTTCTACAAGACGCCCGACGCGGGCTGAGCACCCAGCGCCGCCGCCAGCGCGGGGTTGAAGGCATCGGCCGCCTCCCAGGCCACCCAGTGGCCGGCCCCGGGCAGCAGGGCCACGCCGGCAAAGCCCGGCGCCGCGCCCAGCACCTGGCCGATCAGCGGCAGGCGCTGGGCGTACAGCACGTCCAGCGCGCCCCAGATGCCATGCACCGGGCAGGTCATGTGCGGCAGCAGCTGCGCCAGCGCATCGGTCAGCATCAGCCGGCGTTTGCGCAGGCGGTCGCGCTCGACGTTGGCCGCATGCAGGGCCACCGCCAGCGGCGTGGCCGCCTCGGCATGCGCCACCATCAGCTGCAGCAGGTTGTGGCGGTGCACCGCCAGGCGCGCGTCGCCGGGCGGCTGGCGCTCCCAGGGCCGCAGGTCCAGCGGCGCCAGGCGTTCGCTGCTGAGCGCGGGCGCGCCCACCAGCACCAGCCGCGCCACGCGCTGCGG
Source organism: uncultured Aquabacterium sp. (assembly GCA_937864045.1). GTDB lineage: Bacteria > Pseudomonadota > Gammaproteobacteria > Burkholderiales > Burkholderiaceae_C > Pseudaquabacterium. Next base: position 3,521 of record CALMIF010000218.1, read on the forward strand.
CACATCCCGCGCCCACAGCCCGGCCACCAGCCCCCCGAACGAGAAGCCGACCAGGGCGGCAGGACGCTCGCCGATCAGCGCCTGCAGCCCGCGCTCCAGCCAGGCGGGCAGCACGTCGGCATCGGTGCCATCGGGCGGCGCGGCCGAATCGCCGAAGCCCGGCATGTCGGGCACCAGCACGTCGTGGCCGGCATCGGCCAGTGAATCGATGTTGCGCAGCCAGTGCGTCCAGCTGCCCGAGCCGCCGTGCAGCAGCACGACCGGCGGGCCACCGGCCGCGCCCCAGCGGTGCCAGACCAGGGCGCCGTCGCCGCAGGGCGTGGTCAGGCGGGTGGCGCGGGCCAGCAGGGCATCAGGGTTGTCCATGTCACCAGTCTAGAAGCCCGGGCATCGGGCTTCTGCGAGCATGGACCGCAGATGAGCACCTCCCCTTCGCTTCCGCTGCGCGGCCCGCTGGGCGCGCTGATGTTCGGCAACTTCGTCGTCGCCTGTGGCGTGATGGTGATGCCCGGCATGCTCGACCGCCTGGCGCAGGACCTGCACGTCAGCGTGCCCACCGCCGGCCAGCTGCTGAGCCTGGCTGCGCTGGCGATGTGCCTGGGCGCGCCGCTGTTCGCGGCCTTCACGTCGCGGGTCGACCGCCGGCTGCTGCTGACGCTGTCGCTGGCCGCCGTGGCCATCGGCCATGTGGCCTGCGCGCTGGCGCCCGACTACCGCGTGCTGCTGGCCCTGCGCCCATTCAGCGTGCTGGGCGCCGCGGTGCTGACGCCGCAGGCCGCCGCCACCATCGCCCTGCTGGTGCCCCCGGCGCAACGCGCCGCCGCCGTCACCACGGTGTTCCTGGGCTGGTCGGTGGCGTCGGTGGTGGCCATGCCGATGGGCAACCTGACCGCCAGCTACCTGAGCTGGCGTGCCGGCATGGGGCTGATTGCGGCCATGGCGGCGCTGGCCACCGTCATCGTGTGGCGTGCGGTGCCCGACGGGCTGCGGGTGGCGCCACTGTCCTTCGCCTCCTGGCTGCAGGTGGCGCGCAGCACACGGTTGCGGCGCATCCTGGGCACCACGCTGCTGTGGTGCGCGGGGCAGTTCATGGTGCTGGGCTACATCACGCCGCTGCTGCGGCATTTCGTGACGCCCTCGCCCGCGCTGCAGACCGCGCTGCTGGTGCTGATGGGCGCCAGCGGCCTGGCCGGCAACGTGCTGCTGACGCGGCGCATCGGCCGCATCGGTCCCGACCGCGGCGCCCGCATCGCGCTGGGGCTGATCGCCACCGGCCTGCTGCTGTGGTGCCTGGTCACGCGCTTCGCGCCGTCGACGCTGGCGATGGTGGGGGTGATCCTGGTCTGGGGCGGCGGCTCGTTCGCCTTCGTCTCGGCGCAGCAGGCGCGGCTGGGCGTCAGCGCGCCCGAATTGGCGTCGGCGTCGATCGCGCTGAACTCGTCCAGCCTCTACGCCGGCCAGGCCCTGGGCGCGGCCGGCGGCGGGCTGCTGCTGGCGGCCTTCGGCGACGGCGTGCTGGCGCCGGCGGCGCTGGTCACCGTGGTGGCGGCGCTGGCCCTGTGCGTTGCCGCCGACCGGGCGGGGGCGGCCGACCGCGCCGCGCCGTCCCCCGCTTGACACCGGCGTCCGCAGGCGCTGCGGCACACTGAACCAACCGCCTTGTTCATCGACTTTTCAGGAGACTTCCATGGGCCCGTTGAGCGGATTGCGTGTCATCGAACTCGCCAGCATCGGCCCCGGGCCGCTGTGCTGCATGCTGCTGGCCGACCTGGGCGCCGAGGTCATCCGCATCGACCGCACCGAGCCCAGCGGCCTGGGCGTGCCGACCAAGACCCGCTTCGAGATCACCGGCCGCAACCGCCAGTCG
>CALMIF010000219.1 GCA_937864045.1 uncultured Aquabacterium sp.
CCGAAGGCGCGGCCGTAGCCGGCCACCAGCTGGCCGATCTTGCCGTAGCCCCAGACGCCCAGGGTGCGCCCGCGCAGCACCAGGCCCAGGCCGAAGTTGGGCGGCATGCTCGCGGCCTTCAGCCCGCTCTGCTGCCAGGCGCCATGCTTGAGGTTGCCGATGTACTGCGGCAGCCGCCGCATCGCGGCCATGATCAGCGCCCAGGTCAGCTCGGCCGCCGCCACTGGCGAGCCCGTGCCCTCGGCCACCGCGATGCCCAGGCGGGTGCAGGTCTCGACGTCGATGTGGCCGCCGATGCGGCCGGTCTGCACGATCAGCCGCAGCTTGGGCAGCTTTTCCAGCAGCAGCCGCGGGAAGTGCGTGCGCTCGCGGATCAGCACCAGGATCTCGGCATCACGCAGCCGCACCGACAGCTGGCCGATGCCCTTGACGGTGTTGGTGAAGACCTTGGCGTTGTAGGGCTCCAGCCGTGCCGCGCATTTCAGCTTGCGCACGGCGTCCTGGTAGTCGTCGAGGATGATGATGTTCATGGTCTGGCCCGGATTCTCGCCCACCCCCGAAGCGCCTGCGGCGCTCCCCCTCAAGGGGGCGTCGCCAGCGGCCCGGCAGAGCCGGTTCCGCGGCGACCGCTTGGAGGCGCCTACCATCGCAGCGTCACAACACTGGAGACTCCCGATGACGATGTCGATGCACCAGGCCAGCGTGCCCCTGTTCCAGCGCCAGCTGGGCGCCTTGCTGAACTGGCTGGACAAGGCGCAAGCCCACGCCGAGGCGCGCAAGTTCGACCCCAACAACTACCTGCAGCTGCGCCTGGCGCCGGACATGCTGCCCTTCGTGGCGCAGATCCGCATTGCCAGCGATGCCGCCAAGGGCTGCGTGGCGCGGCTGGCGGGCGTGGAGATCCCGAAGTTCGAGGACAACGAGGCGACGCTGGACGAGCTGCGTGCGCGCATCCGCAAGACGCTGGACTACATCGGCTCGGTGCCGGCCGCCCAGGTCGACGGCAGCGAGGGCCGCGACATCGTGATCCCGATGCGCCCGCCGCGCGAGCCGGTGCAGATGAAGGGCCAGTTCTTCCTGCAGCACTGGGCGCTGCCGAACTTCTACTTCCACGTCACCACCGCGTACGCGCTGCTGCGCCACGCCGGGGTGGAACTGGGCAAGGGCGACTACCTGGCCGTGGCCTGAACCAGCCTCAGCTCCGGAGTCCCCAGGTCTGCAGCATCCCGCTGTCGGGGAAGACGCTGTCGAGCGCGCGGTCCAGGTCGTCGCGGGTGCGGCGGCTGTGCGCGTCCAGCGTCTCCAGCGCGGCGAAGACCGCGCCGCGCAGCATCCACAGGTCGATCGGCTCGTGGGCCTGGCGCACCTGGTGGCGCAGCCAGTCGCCGCGCATGCCGTCGAGCAGGGCCACCGCCTGCATGAAGCGCTGCTTCAGGCCGACGAAGCTGCGCCGGGCGGCGATGCGGGCGTGGCGGTCCTGCGGCAGGCCGGGCTCGGGCAACCCGCTGTCCGGTGCCGCGCTCAGGTACTGCCGCGGCGGCGGTGCGCGGTGCTCGACCGCCGGTTGGGCCAGGGCGCTCATGATTCGACGGTGACCAGCGCGGTGCGCGGCGCCCGGGTCGGGAAGTGGCGGTTCAGCCGGGCCAGCCGGCGCTCGGCCTCGGGCTGGCTCAGGCCCATCGCCAGCACGCCGTACAGCGACGGGCGCAGGTGCCACATCTCGCGCAGCGAGCGGGCGCGCTCGATGCGCTCCTGCAGGTCGCGCGCCGACGCGTTGTCGACGTCGGTCAGGCTGTCGCGGAACTCGGCCTTGGCCACTGTCAGGCGGTTGACCGGCCGCGCCGGCGCCGGCAGCCACGGCGCGGCGCGGTGCAGCAGGCGGTTGCTCCAGCGCTGCATGCGGCCGCGCCAGCTCAGCGACGAGGGGAACAGTTCGGGCGGGCAGACCTCGACCCGGCTGTGCATCAGCGTGCTCGGCGTGGTGCCGGGCAGGCGACTGATCCAGCGGGGCATCCAGGTGGCGATCGGCGCGTGCAGCGGGTTCATGTCAGGGTTGTCGGCAGCAGCCGTTACAAGCTGAAGCCATTGTTGAAGCCGGGCTCATCCGGGCATGGCGCGAACAGCGCCGGGAAGCGCGGCCACTTCATGCCGGTGTCACGGCGGCCTGGAGCCGCTGTTAGGCTTGCCTGCAACGCCACTTTCGGGCCGTCGGCGGCCCCCATCCCACATGTTCAGCCGCTGGTTCCGCCGCCTGCTGACCCTGGTGCTGCTGCTGGCCGTGGCTGGCGCGCTTGCCGGGTGGTTCTATGCCCAGCGGGCGCTGCCCGCCACCGAGGGCACGCTGGCCTTGCCGGGCGCCCAGGCGCCGCTGCAGATCCTGCGTGATGCCCACGGCATCCCCACCATCCGGGCGGCCAGCCCGCGCGACGCCTTGTTCGGCCTGGGCGTGGCCCATGCGCAGGACCGGCTGTGGCAGATGGAGACGCACCGCCGCATCGGCGCCGGCCGCCTGGCCGAAGCCTTCGGCGAGGGCGCGCTGGACACCGACCGCTTCCTGCGCATGCTGGGCGTGCGCCGCGCCGCCGCCGCGCAGTGGGCCCAGCTGCCGGCCGACAGCCGCGCCGCGCTGCAGGCCTACACCGACGGCGTGAACGCGGTCATCGCGACGCTGAAGGCCCGGCCGCCGGAGTTCCTGATCCTGGGCCTGCAGCCCGAGCCCTGGGTGCCCGAGGACAGCCTGGCCTGGGCGATCATGATGGCCTGGGACCTGGGCGCGAACTGGAACACCGAGCTGATCCGCCTGCGCCTGGCGCTGAAGCTGCCCAAGGACCGCATCGATCAACTGCTGCCGCCGTACCCCGGCGACGCGGTACCGGCCACGATGGACTACGCCGCCTTCTACCGCGGCCTGAAGCTGGACGGTCAGCAAGCCCTGGCCGAGCCGACCCTGCTGCAGCTGATGGCGGTGGCGCCCGAAAGCGGCATCGAGGGCGTGGGCAGCAACAGCTGGGTGCTGGCCGGCAGCCGCACCACCACCGGCAAGCCGCTGCTGGCCAATGACCCGCACCTCAAGCTGTCGACGCCGGCGCTGTGGTACTTCGCCCGGCTGGAGGCGCCCGGGCTGGACGTGGCCGGCGCCACCATGCCCGGCCTGCCCGGCGTGGTGCTGGGCCAGAACCGCAGGATCGCCTGGGGCTTCACCAACACCGGGCCCGACGTGCAGGACACCTACCTGGAGCGCATCAAGCCCGACGACCCGGCCCAGTACCAGACGCCCGAGGGCTGGGCCCGCTTCGAGACCCGGCAGGAGCTGATCCGCGTGCGCGGCGGCCGCGAGGTGGCGCTGACGGTGCGCAGCACCCGCCACGGCCCGGTGCTGTCCGATGCCGTGCTTTCCGGCCTGGGCGACGACGTCGGCACCACGCTGGGCCCGAAGCCCAAGCCGGCCTATGCCATCGCGCTGCGCTGGACCGGGCTGGACAGCGACCAGGACGTGGTCGGCGGCACGCTGGCGATGAACCGGGCCGATTCGGTCGACGCCTTCATCGCCGCCAGCCGCGCCTGGGTGGCGCCGATGCAGAACATGGCGGTGGCCGACGAGGCCGGCCGCATCGCGCTGGTGTCGGCCGGCCGGGTGCCGGTGCGCAAGCCCGAGAACGACCTGCAGGGCCTGGCGCCCGCGCCCGGCTGGGACGCCCGCTACGACTGGGCCGGCCTGCTGCCGCCCGACCAGGTGCCCCTGATCACCGACCCGCCCGCCGGCTACATCGCCAACGCCAACCAGAAGGTGACGTTGCCCGACTACCCACACTTCATCAGCCACCAGTGGGCGCTGCCGTTCCGCTTCGAGCGCATCGGCCAGCTGATCGCCGCCAAGCCGCAGCACAGCCTGGCCGACCTGGGCCGCATGCAGGGCGACGTGCTGTCGCTGGCCGCGCAGAAGATGCTGCCGCGCCTGCTGAAGGCGCAGAGCAGCCACCCGCTGGCCGCCGCCGCGATGGCGAAACTGACCGCCTTCGACGGCACCATGGCCGCCGACCAGGCCGCGCCGCTGATCTACTGGGCCTGGTTCCGCCACCTCAGCCAGCAGGTGCTGGCCGACGACCTCGGCCAGCCGCTGTACGACCGGCTGCTGGGCCAGCGCGGCTACTTCGACGCGCTGGAGGGGGCCCTGGGCAAGGATGGTGGCGCCGACGGCTGGTGGTGCGACGACAAGGCCACGGCTGCGGTCGAGACCTGCGCGCAGCAGGTCGACCGCGCCTTCAACGCGGCGCTGGACGAATTGCAGGCCGCCCAGGGCGCCGACGTGGCCGCCTGGCAATGGGGCCGGGCGCACATCGCCCGGTCGGAGCACCGGCCGTTCAGCAAGCTCAAGCCGGTGGCGCGCTGGTTCGAGGTGCGCGTGCCGGTGGGCGGCGACGGCTACACCGTCAACGTGTCCCGGGTGAACCTGAAGCCCGACGCCACCACGGGCGAGCTGTACCTCAGCGAGCACGGCCCCAGCCTGCGCGGCCTGTACGACCTGGGCGACCGCAGCAACAGCCGGGTGATGCACAGCACCGGGCAGAGCGGCATTCCGTGGTCGCCGCTGTTCCGCAACTTCGCCGCGCCCTGGCAGCGCGTGGAGGGCGTGCCGCTGTTCGCGCCGGCCGGTGCACCGATGCAGACGCTGACCGTGGCGCCTGCGCGTTGACCGGCGCCGCGGCTACACCGCCGGGTACTGCTGCTTGCGCTGGGCGGTGTAGGCCCACCAGGGCGCGGGTGCGGCGCCGCGCATGAAGTCGGTGGCGGCCAGGAAGGTGTCCAGCACGCAAGGGTCCTGCCGCTTGCCGCTGTGGCGACACAGGGCCTGGTACAGCGCGTAGGCGTCGCGCCCGGCCAGTTCGTGCGGGTGGGCAATGCCCAGCGCCCGCAGGTCGGCCGCCATCGCGGGGCCGATGTTGGGCAACTGTTCCAGTTGCTGGCAGGCGTCGGCCGACGCAGCCTTGGGCGCCTTCACGCGGGACAGGGGGCGGGGCAGGGTGCGCGCCATGGCTACATCATCATGTGGTTGCGGATCAGGCCCACGGCGATGCCTTCGAGTGCGAACGGGTCGTCCGGCCCGACCACGATGGGCTGGAAGTCGGGGTTCTCGGGCAGCAGCTCGATGCCGTGGCGGGTGCGGTGCAGGCGCTTGACCGTCACCTCGTCGCCCAGGCGGGCCACCACGATCTGGCCGTTGCGGGCGTCGGCCGCCTTCTGCACCGCCAGCAGGTCGCCGTCGAGGATGCCGGCGTCGCGCATGCTCATGCCGCGCACGCGCAGCAGGTAGTCAGGCTGGCGGGCGAAGAGGGTGGCCTCGACGCCGTAGGTCTTGTCGACATGCTCCTGCGCCAGGATGGGGCTGCCGGCGGCCACGCGGCCGACCAGGGGCAGGGTGAGTTGCATCAGCCCCGGCAGCGGCAGCGAGAACTGCTTGTTGCGCGAGGCGTTCAGCGCCCGCAGCGTGTCCGAGCGCAGGCGGATGCCGCGCGAGGTGCCGCCGACCAGCTCGATCACGCCCTTGCGGGCCAGGGCCTGCAGGTGTTCCTCGGCGGCGTTGGCCGACTTGAAGCCCAGCTCGGCGGCAATCTCGGCGCGGGTGGGCGGGGCGCCGGTGCGCTCGATCGCGCTTTGCACCAGGTCCAGAATCTGCTGCTGGCGGGCGGTGAGCTTGGGGCTGTCCTTGGGGTTGTCATCCATGGGGTCCATCGGGCTGTCCTTTTCACGCGTGCCTGCGTTTTCATCCAGTCACTGTATTTTCATCCATGTCAAGGCGCCATGACAAGCATTTCTGAGCACCCGGCCGACACCATCGTCATCCTGGGCACCGGCGGCACCATCGCCGGCGCATCGGCGGTGGCCGGCGACAACGTGGGCTACACCGCCGCGCAGCGCAGCGTGGCCGACCTGCTGGCGGCCGTGCCCGGCCTGGCTGGCGCGCCGGTGGAGGCGCAGCAGCTGGCCCAGCTGGACAGCAAGGACATGGATGCCGCCACCTGGCAGGCGCTGGCCCGCGCCGTGGCGGCACAGCTGGCGCGGCCCGGGGTGCAGGGCGTGGTGATCACCCACGGCACCGACACGCTGGAGGAGACGGCCTGGCTGCTGCAGCAGGTGCTGGCGCCGACCAAGCCGGTGGTGCTGGTGGCGGCGATGCGCCCGGCCACGGCACTGGCGGCCGACGGCCCGCAGAACCTGCTGGATGCGGTGGCGGTGGCACGCACGCCGGGTGCCCGGGGCGTGGTGGCGGTGCTGGCCGGGCGGGTGCATGCGGCCGGCGCGGTGCGCAAGGTGCACACCTACCGCACCGATGCCTTCGATTCGGGCGAGGCCGGCCTGCTGGGCGTGGTGGAGGAGGGCGTGCTGCGGCGCTTCCGCGACTGGCCGGCCGGCGATCCGCTGGGCGTGGACCTGCTCGAAGCCGACCCCGCCGCCTGGCCCTGGGTGGAGATCGTCACCAGCCACGCCGCCGCGCGGGGCGACGGCGTGCGTGCGCTGCTGGCGGCCGGCGTGCGGGGGCTGGTGGTGGCGGCCACCGGCAATGGCTCGGTGCACCGGGCGCTGGCCGAGGCGCTGGACAGCGCCCGCGCCGCCGGCGTGCCGGTGTGGATCACCACCCGCTGCGCCGGTGGCGCGCTGGTCGCTCCGCCGGGCGGCACGCCCGGCCCGGCGGCGGCGATGTCGCCCTGGCAGGCGCGGCTGGCACTGCAGCTGCAGTTGCTGGCCGCGCGCTGAGGCGGGTCAGACCACCGTCAGCGTGACGTCGACGTTGCCGCGGGTGGCGTTGCTGTAGGGGCAGACCTTGTGCGCGGCGGCCACCAGCTGCTCGGCGGCGGCGCGCTCGAAGCCCGGCAGCGTGATCGCCATCGCCACCTGGATGCCGAAGCCGCCGGGGATGGGGCCGATGCCGACCTGGCTGGTGATGCTGACGTCGTCGGGCACCTTGATCTTCATCTGCGCGCCCACCGCCTTCATGGCGCCGATGAAGCAGGCGCTGTAGCCGGCGGCGAACAGCTGCTCGGGGTTGGTGCCGGCGCCGCCCGCGCCGCCCAGCTCACGCGGGGTGGACAGGTTGACGTTCAGCGCGCCGTCCGACGAGCTGGCGGTGCCGGTGCGGCCGCCGGTGGCCGTGGCGGTGGCGGTGTAGAGAACCTTGTCGAGGGCCATGGTGTCAGTCCTTGGTGGTGGTGGAAGAAAAGGCGGCCGGCATGGCCGCGGGTGGGGACAACGTGTCGGGCGGGGCGATCGACTGCAGCTGGCGCCGCAGCCCGTGCAGCTGCGTGGCCAGCGCGCCGATCTGCTGCAGGTCGCAGGCCGTGGCGCAGGCGATGGCCTGGGGCACGGCGGCGGCCCGGTCGCGCAGGGCGCGGCCGGCGGGCGTCAGGTCGAGCAGCACGCGGCGTTCGTCGGTGACATCACGGCGGCGCTGCAGCAGGCCCTGCGCCTCCAGGCGCTTGAGCAGCGGCGTCAGCGTGCCCGAATCCAGCGTCAGCCGCTCACCGAGCTGCGAGACCGTGATGCCGTCGCCTTCCCACAGCACCAGCAGCACCAGGTACTGCGGATAGGTCAGGCCCAACGGCGCCAGCAGCGGCTTGTAGGCCTTGGTCATGGCCAGCGAGGCGGCATACAGCGCAAAGCACAGCTGGTGGTCCAGTGCCAGCCAATCGGACAGGTCGGGCGTGGCGTTGGCAGGCATGGGCTGAATTATTGCCAACAATTGAATTGTGAGCAATTTGATTGCCGCGTGGCCAGCGTGGACTTCGTCACCCATGACGCAGGGGGCGTCCATCCGCAGTTCTGGGGATGGGGCCTGCACAATGTCACGTCTGGACGGCGGCAGTGGCCCGCCGTCCGCCTTCTGCTGCATGCGATGACCGAGAACGATGCCCGTGCCGTGCTGCTGATGCGCGCCTGCGAGCGTGCGACGCTGCTGGGCGCCGACGACGCCGCCTGGGCCGGCCGCGAAGCCCGCCGCCAGCTGGGCGAGGGCGCGCCGCCCACCGTGTGGCTGGGGCGCCGGGCCAGCCTGGCCCTGGGCCGGCTGGCCGAGCGCCAGCCCCGGCTGCGCCGCCGGCTGGCCATCGCGCAATCGGGTGCCACCTGGTGGCCGACGGTGGCCCTGCTGGTGCTGGCCGCGGGCTTCGGCCTGTTCGGTGACGGCCTGGGCGCCGACCGCCGCATCAACCTGCTGGCGCTGCCGCTGCTGGGCCTGCTGGCCTGGAACGGCGTGGTCTACGCCCTGCTGCTGGTCCGCCTGCTGCGGCCGCACCGGCAGGCGGGCCTGGTGATGCCGGGCGAGACGGCGCGGCTGGTGCCCTGGGTGGCGCGCCGGCTGCAGCGGCTGCGGGCGCTGGCCTCGCGCTGGCTGCATGGCCCGCAGCAGGCCCCGTCGCCGGCGCGCCAGGCCTTCAACAGCTTCACCGCCGACTGGCTGGTGCTGGGCCGGCCGGTGCTGGCCTGGCGCAGCACGGCCCTGCTGCATGCCGGCGCCGCGCTGCTGGCGCTGGGCGCGCTGCTGGCGCTGTACGCCCGCGGCCTGGTGTTCGACTACCGCGCCGGCTGGGACAGCACTTTCCTCGACGCGGCCCAGGTGCGCAGCCTGCTGAGCCTGGTGCTGGGCCCGGCTTCGGCACTGGCCAACCTGCCCCTGCCCGATGCTGCAGCGCTGGCCAGCCTGCGCCTGGCGGGCGGTGGCGGCGAGGGTGCGGCGCCGTGGATCCACCGCTGGGCGCTGACGCTGACGCTGCTGGTGGTGCTGCCGCGCCTGGCGCTGGCCGCGCATGCCGCCTGGACGGCGCGCCGCCTGGCTGCCCGCCTGCCCTTGCCCGACGACCCGGCAGTGCACCGCCTGCTGCAGGCCGAGCTGGCCGCCGCCGGTGCCGCGCCGCGGGCGGTGGCCGTGGTGCCTTACAGCTACCGGCTGGACGCCGCCCGCCAGGCCGCCGTGCCCACGGCGCTGGCCGGCCTGCTGGGCGCCGGCCTGCGCTGCGACCTGCAGCCCTCGCTGCAGCTGGGTGCCGAGGACCGCATCGCCGCCTGGCTGCCCAAGGCGCTGGGCCGCCTGCCCGTGGCCACCAGCGACGGCCCGGCCACCGCGCCGCTGCTGGTGCTGCTGTTCGCGCTGACGGCCACGCCCGAGCGCGAGACCCACGGCGCCCTGGTGCTGGCGGTGCGCGACGTGCTGCGC
>CALMIF010000220.1 GCA_937864045.1 uncultured Aquabacterium sp.
GGTCGACCGCGCCGCGGTAGTAGGCGATGCGCGGGAACGGATGGCGCTGCAGCTTCAGGTAGGGGTAGCTCTTGTCGTCCCGGAACAGGATGTTGAACCGCGGGTTCAGCGTCTTGATCAGGTTGTTTTCCAGCAGCAGCGCCTCGGCCTCGGTGCGCACCACCGTGGTCTCCAGCCGGGCGATGCGGCCGACCATCACGCCGATGCGGGTGCCGCCGTGGTCCTTCTGGAAGTAGCTGCTGACGCGCTTCTTTAGGTTGCGCGCCTTGCCGACATAGAGCACGTTGCCCTGGGCGTCGAAGTAGCGGTAGACGCCGGGCAGGCTGGGCAGGGCCGCCACCTCGGCGAGCACACGCTCGCGCTGGGCCTCGGCCTCGGTGGGCTGGGCCATGGCTGCAGGGACGGGGACGGGCTCGGTCATCGGCAGGGCTTCGGGGGCTGCCGATTCTGCCGGTCATCGACCAACCCGCCGACAATTCCGCCGATGCAAGGCTGGCGCTGGGATGTCTTCTGCCGGGTGATCGACAACTTCGGCGACGTCGGCGTCAGCTGGCGGCTGTGCAGCGCCCTGGCGGCGCGCGGCCACGCGGTGCGGCTGTGGATCGACGACGCCAGCGCGCTGGCGTGGATGGCGCCGGGCGGCGCGGCCGGCGTCACGGTCCATGCCTTCGACGACGCGTCGGCGGCCGCCGAGGTCGGCGACGTGGTGGTCGAGACCTTCGGCTGCGACCCACCGCCCGCCTTCGTCGCCGCGATGGCGGGCCGGCCCGTGCCGCCGGTGTGGATCAACCTCGAATACCTCAGCGCCGAACCCTATGTCGAGCGCAGCCACGGCCTGCGCTCGCCGCAGTTCAGCGGCCCGGGCGCGGGGCTGGACAAATGGTTCTTCTACCCCGGGTTCACGGCCCACACCGGTGGGCTGCTGCAGCATCCACCAGCGCCTGATGCGGCCGAGGCCCGCGCCTGGGTCGCAGCGCAGGGCTGGGCGCCGGCGCCCGGTGAGCGTGGCGTGCTGCTGTTCGGCTATGCCAGCCCGGCGCTGCCGGACCTGATCGCCGCATTGGCCGCGGCGCCGGCCCTGCTGTGGGTGCCGCCGGGCAGCCTGCAGGACCAGCAGGCCGGCCTGGCGCTGCCGGCCGGCCTGCGGGTGCAGCCGCTGCCCTGGCTGCCATCGACCGCCTTCGACCGCCTGCTGCAGGCCGCCGACCTGCGCCTGGTGCGCGGCGAGGACTCGTTCGTGCGCGCCCAATTGCTGGGCGACGCGCCGCTGCTGTGGCAGATCTACCCGCAGGACGACGGCGCCCATGGCCCGAAGCTCGACGCCTGGCTGGACCTGCAGTTGGCGGGCGCCGCACCCGGCCTGGCGGCGGCGGTACGCCGTGCGCACGTCGCGATCAACGGCCTGGCGCCAGGGCCGTTCGCCCTGCCCGACGCGACCGCCTGGGCGGCCCGGCACCAGGGCTGGCAGACGCAGCTGCGCAACCAGCCCGACCTGGTGACGCAGCTGCTGGCCTTCGTGGAAACCCGCAAACGGGCGATTTCCGGCTAAAATCGCGGGCTTTGCTTCACGCCGGCTCAGGCCACGCAGCGCCAACCGGGGCCTGGACCACAGGCCGCGCCAAGCCGGCACCAACCCCGTCGATCACCCCGGGAACCCCCATGAAAATCGCTCAAGAAATCCGCGCCGGCAACGTCATCATGCAGGGCAAGGACCCGTGGGTCGTGCTCAAGACCGAGTACTCGCGCGGTGGCCGCAATGCCGCCACCGTGCGCATGAAGCTCAAGAGCCTGCTGAACAACCAGGGCACCGAGACGGTGTTCAAGGCCGACGACAAGATGGACCAGATCGTGCTCGACAAGAAGGAGTGCACGTACACCTACTTCGCCGACCCGATGTACGTCTTCATGGACGCCGAGTACAACCAGTTCGAGGTCGAGGCCGAGAACATGGGCGACGCGATCCAGTACCTGGAAGACAACATGCCCGTGGAAGTCGTGTTCTACGACGGCAAGGCCATCTCGGTGGAACTGCCCACCAGCCTGGTGCGCGAGATCACCTGGACCGAGCCGGCCGTCAAGGGCGACACCTCGGGCAAGGTGCTGAAGCCGGCCAAGCTGGCCACCGGCTTCGAGATCATGGTGCCGATCTTCGTCGCCCAGGGCGACAAGGTCGAAATCGACACCCGCACCCACGAATACCGCAAGCGCGTCTGAACCTGCGCACCGCGCCGGACCACGACCACGCAAGGGCACCTCGGTGCCCTTTTTGCTGGCCGTGCGGGTGCGATACCGTCACGCATGGCCTTCGATTTCGACGCCGCGGTGCAGGCACCGCACCGCATGCAGCCCGGGCTGCGCCGGCTGGCGGCGGGCGCGCGGCAGCTGACGCCAACGATCGCCGACGCCACCGGCGCGCTGGCCGGCGCCGACAGCCGCCGCACCGACGCCGGCCAGCGCCACCTGCGCGAGAAGCTGGCCGTGCTCGGCGCCTTCGCGCCGCAGGCCCTGCTGCAGGTGCCGGGTTTCGACGCCGGCCCGGCCCTGGCCGCACTGGCCGCCCAGGCGGCTGCCGAACACCCGGACGCCTTCGCCATCGACGGTGACCACTGGCTGGCCCACGGCCTGGGTTGGGCGCTCGATGGCGACGCACCGGTGGAACTGGCCCCGGGCTGGCCCGAAGTCGGCACGGTGCTGGCCGCGCTGGAACCGGGCTGGCGCCGCACCGCGCTGCTGAGCCTGGCCTTCGCCGAGGACTTTGCGGTGATCGACGCCACCACCGGCACCCTGCCCTGGCTGGCGGTGGCCCTGCCCTCGGTCTGGGCGCCCGAGCACAAGGTGGGCCGCAGCTTCGCCGAGGCCCATGCGCCCGTGGCCGACAACCGCCTCATCACCGGTGCCGCGCCGCAACTGGTCAAGCTGGTGACGGGCGGCGAGCGCTGGGAGCGCTTCGTCTGGACGCTGACCGCCCATCCCCGCCTGCACGCCCATCCGGATCGCGTCGACCCGGCCCGCTGGGCGCCGGGCCTGGACGACGACAGCCTGGCCGCCCAGACCTGGTGGCGCACCGAGCGCCAGACCTTCATCCCCGTGCCCGGTGCGGCGCAGGCGGTCTTCACCATCGGCGTCGATGTGCAGCCGCTGGCCCGGGCGATGGCCACACCGGCCATGGCCGGCCAAGTGCACGACGCGCTGGCGTCGATGAGCGATGCGGTGCTGGCCTACCGCGGCCTGAGCACTGCCCGCCCGGCCCTGCTGCGCTGGCTGGCGCGGCGGGCGGCCGAAGCCGCATGAGCTGGGGCCCGGTCGAGCCGGCGCACATCGACTTCAGCGATGCCCTGGCGCCCAGCGCGCCCGCCTTCGGTGACCTCTACCACACGCGTGCCGGCGCCGACGGCCAGGCCCGGCATGTCTTCCTGGCTGGCAACGGCCTGCCGGGGCGCTGGGCCGGCCGCGACCGCTTCGTGGTGCTGGAGACCGGCTTCGGCCTGGGCAACAACTTTCTCGCCACCTGGGCGGCATGGAAGGCGGACCCGCAGCGCTGCGACCGGCTCTGGTACGTCGGCATCGAGAAGCACCCGCCGCGCCGCGACGACCTGGCACGCGCCCAGGCGCAGACGCCGCACCCTGCCCTCGCCGCCGAACTGCGGCGCGCCTGGCCGCCGCTGACGCCGGACCTGCACCTGCTCGACCTCGACGGCGGCCGGGTGCGGCTGCTGCTGGCCTTTGGCGACATCCACCGCGTGCTGCCCGACCTGGTGCTGCAGGCCAATGCGTTCTACCTCGACGGCTTCGCCCCGGCGCGAAACCCGGCCATGTGGGAGGCCCACCTGCTGCGCCAGCTGCCGCGGTTGGCCGCACCCGGCGCTTCCGTCGCCACCTGGAGCGTGGCGACTGCCGTGCGCCAGGGACTGTCGGCGGCCGGCTTCCGCGTCGACAAGCAGCAGGGCTACGACGGCAAGCGCGAGATGACAGTCGGCCGCTTCGCGCCGCGCTTCACCCCGCCCGCACCGCCGGGCCGGGTGGCGCAGGCCGGCGTGCGCCAGGTGTCGGTGGTGGGCGCGGGCCTGGCGGGCTGCGCCGTGGCCTCGGCCTTGGCCGCACGGGGTCTGGCGGTGACGGTGATCGACCGCCAGCCCGGGCCGGCGCGCGAAACATCCGGCAACGCCGGCGGGCTGTTCCACGGCGTGGTGCATGCGCAGGACGGCCCGCACGCCCGCTGGCTGCGCGCGGCGGCGCTGCACACGGCGCGGGTGCTGCGGCCACGGGTGGCTGCCGGCCAGGTGCCGGGGCAGGTCGACGGCCTGCTGCGGGGTGAGCGCATGCTCACGCGCGAGGCCATGCAGCGGCTCATCGACACGCTGGCCCTGCCTGACGATTTCCTGCGTCTGGCCGACTGGCCCGGCCCCGGCCAGGGCCCGGCCTGGCTGTACCCGGATGGCGGCTGGGCCTCGCCCGCGGCGCTGTGCGCGGCCTGGCTGGATGCGCCGGGCATCACCACCCGCTTCGGCCAGGCGGTCGACGCCCTGCAGCGGGTGGGCGACCGCTGGCAACTGCTGGCTGATGGCCGGTCGGTGCTCGCCGAAGCCGATGCGGTGCTGCTCTGCAACGCCGCCGATGCACAGCGCCTGGCCGGCGTCTCTGCCGCCCACTGGACCCTGGGCCTGGCACGCGGCCAGACCACGCTGCTGCCCGCGTCGACCGCCGGCCTGACCGACCTGCCCCAACCGCTGGCCGACGGCGGCTATGCGCTGCAGCTGGCCGACGGCCGCTGGCTGTGCGGCGCGACGTCGCAGCGCGACGACGCCGATCCAGCGCTGCGCGGGGCCGACCACGGCGACAACCTGACCAAGCTGCGCCGGCTGACCGGATGGACCGGCGACATCGACCCGGCGCAGCTCGAAGGCCGCGTCGGCTGGCGCCTGCAGGCCGACGACCGCCTGCCGCTGCTGGGCCCGCTGCCCGACCTGGCCTCGGCCGGCCGCCCGGTCGACCAGCCGCGCCGCATGCCGCGCCAGCCGGGGCTGTGGGTCTTCACCGCGCTGGGGTCGCGCGGGCTGACGCAGGCCGCGCTGGGCGCCGAGGTGCTGGCCTCCTGGCTGACCGGCGATCCGGTGCCGGCGCCGGCCGCGCTGCTGGATGCGCTGGACCCGGCGCGCTTTGCCACCCGTGCGGCGCGGCAGGCGGCGCGGGGTTCTTCAGTCGAATGACAGGCGCTGAACGCCTGCGGGCGTGCCCAGCAGGCAGACCCGCGCACGGTGGCGGGCGAAGATGCCCACCGTCACCACGCCGGGCCACTGGTTGACCTCGGTCTCCATCGCCAGCGGGTCGCTGATCTGCAGGCCGCGCACGTCCAGGATCAGGTTGCCGTTATCCGTCGTCACGCTGGCGCGCACGGTCGCCTGGCCGCCGTAGGCCGCGGCAAAGCGCCGCGCCACCTGGGCCGCCGCCATCGGGATGACTTCCACTGGCAGCGGGAAGCGGCCCATCACGTCGACCAGCTTGCTCTGGTCGGCGATGCAGACGAAGCGCTCGGCCAGGTCGGCGACGATCTTCTCGCGCGTCAGCGCCGCGCCGCCGCCCTTGACCATGTTGCCGCGGTGATCGATCTCATCGGCACCGTCGATGTAGACCGGAATGCGCTCGACCTGATTGGCATCGAGCACGGCAATGCCATGCGCCTGCAGCCGCTGCGTGCTGGCCACCGAGCTGCTGACCGCACCGGCGATGCGGTCCTTGATCGTCGCCAGCGCGTCGATGAAGCAGTTCACCGTCGAGCCGGTGCCCACGCCCACCACGGTGCCGGGCACCACCATGTCCAATGCCGCGCGGCCCACCAGCGCCTTCAGCGCGTTCTGGGCATCCTGGGCCTTCAGTTCATCCTGGTTCATGACGCAAATCGGTGGCCACGAAGGCCTCTGGGACAATCCCGAATTATGGCTTTGATCCCCTACGCGCTGACCCGCCCCTTCCTGTTCGGCCTGGACCCCGAGCGCGCCCACGAGCTGACGCTGGAGTCCATCGCCACGCTGCAGAACACGCCGCTGCAATGCCTGTGGCAGCAGCCGCGGGTGGCCGACCCGGTGACGGTGGCGGGCCTGACCTTCCCCAACCGCATCGGCCTGGCCGCCGGACTGGACAAGAACGGCCGCTGCATCGACGGCCTGGGCGCGATGGGCTTCGGCTTCATCGAGGTGGGCACGGTCACGCCCAAGGGCCAGCCGGGCAACCCCAAGCCGCGCATGTTCCGCATCCCCGAGCGCGATGCGCTGATCAACCGCCTGGGCTTCAACAACGAGGGGCTGGACAGCTTCCTGGCCAATGTGCGGCGCGCCCGCAGCTTCCGCGCCGCCGGCGGCGTCCTGGGCCTGAACATCGGCAAGAACGCCGCCACGGCCATCGAGGACGCGGCCAGCGACTACCTGGCGGGCCTGGACGGCGTGTACCCGCATGCCGACTACGTGACGGTCAACATCAGCAGCCCCAACACCAAGAACCTGCGCGCGCTGCAGAGCGACGAAGCGCTGGACGCCCTGCTCGACGCGCTGCAGCAGCGCCGCCAGCAGCTGGCCGCTCAACATGGACGGCAGGTGCCGATGTTCGTGAAGATCGCGCCCGACCTGGACGAGGCGCAAGTGGGCGTGATCGCCGCCACGCTGCGCCACAACGGCATCGACGGCGTGATCGCCACCAACACCACGATCGCCCGCGACGCGGTGGCCGGCCTGGCGCATGCCGACGAGGCCGGCGGCCTGAGCGGGCGGCCGGTGTTTGCCGCCAGCAACCGGGTGATCACCCAGCTGCGGGCCGCGCTCGGTGCGGGTTATCCGATCATCGGCGTGGGCGGCGTGCTGTCGGGTGGCGACGCCGCCGCCAAGCTCGCCGCCGGTGCCGACCTGGTGCAGGTCTACACCGGGCTGATCTACAAGGGCCCGCAGCTGGTGGCCGACTGCGCGCGGGCGCTGGCCAGAGCTTGAGACAGCGGGCGCGAAGCCAGCCGATCAGTACCAGTCTTCCAGCAGCAAGCCGGGCACCCGCGAGAACTCGCGTGTGTTGTGGGTGACCAGGGTGCAGCCATGGCGGCGCGCCGTGGCGGCGATCAGCAGGTCGGCCAGGCCGATGGGTGTTCCGGCTGCTTCCAGTTGCAGGCGGATGCGCGCCGCATGGTCGGCGGACTCGGCGTCGAAGTCCAGTTCGCCGCAGGTGGCCGTCAGTTCGTCGAACGCCGACAGCGCCGCCTGCATGCCCCTGCGCAGCAGCCCGAACCGAACCTCCAGGACGACCACCGACGGAATCGCCAGTTGATGCGGTCGCAGGGACTGCAGCCGGGGCACCACGCCACCCTCACGCCGCATGTAGTAGGAGACGATGTTGGTGTCCAGCGCGTAGACCATCAGAGGTCACGCTCGGGGTCGGGCGCCAAGCCCGCACGCAATTCCTCGGCCAGCGGAAAGTCCGGGATCGACCCGGCCAGCGCCAACACGGCCGCCGGCCAGGCATCGTCAGTGGCCCGGCGGATCAAGTCCGCCACGAACTGGCTCTGCGACACCTTGCGCTGAGCCGCCGCCTCACGCAGCTTGGCCTGGGTCGCGTCGTCGATGTACAGGGTGATCTGGGCCATGCGCAAGCCTCCACTTACATCGGCAAGTATATGGTTGCAGCCAGCGCAGCGGCTGGGCAGCCATCAAGCCTGGTCGTGGAAGAAATCCGCGATCAGCGGGTTCACAGCCTGGGGGTTCGTGACTGGCGCCATGTGACCCAGGCCGGGCAGAACCTGCAGCCGCGCCTGCGGCAGCGCACCGGCCAGCAAGGGCAGCAGATCATGTGCCGAGGTGGGCGAGACCTCGCCGCCCAGCAGCAGCACCGGCAAGGCCAGGCCGGCAAGATCGGCAAGTTGCCAGGGCTCGGCAAAGATCGCATCGGTCCACTGCCGGATGGGCCGCATCGATTCGGCCACGGCACCGCGCCGCGCCTCGGGCATCGCAGCCCAGGCACCGGCACCCATCCAGTAGTCGATGAAGCCCGCGGCGGCGGTGGTCAGGTCACCCTGGTCCACCTGGGCCATGGCGGTGGCGGCCACCGCAGCGATGCCGATGGCCCCGGGCTGGCCCGGGTGCGGCTGGCCCAGCAGCGGAAACAGCGTGGGCTCGAACAGCACCAGCGAGGCCACACGTTCAGGCCAGGCCAGCGCAATGCGCGTGGCCACCGCACCACCATAGGAATGGCCCACCAGGTGCAAGCGCGGCCCCAGGCCCTGCAGCAGCGGTGCCAGCGCATCCAGCTCGTGCTGCAGGCGGGCACCGGCCACCACCGGCCAGGCCGCGCTGCGGCCAGCGCCCAGCAGGTCGGGCGCCAGCACATGAAAGCGCGGTGCCAGCAGGTCCATCAGGCCGCGCCACTGGCTGGACGAACTGGCGTTGGAATGCAGGCACAGCACGGGTGTGCCCTGGCCGGCCTGGCGGACGAATGGGGTGCTTGCCTCGGTCATCCGAATCCTCGCACTGTCACCAGCCGCAGGCGCCGACCTCAGCAACACGGCAACGCCCGGGCCTGGGTGACAGGGTTGGGGGCGGCGCTCTGCCATCAAGGGCACACCGTCGCCCGCATGGACGTCCGTCACTACAGAGCCGACCAACTCGTAGCAAATTGTGTACTTGCAGCGCTTAAGCGCTGATCGGCAGGCGCCGAAGGCGGCGCCGGCTAAGGGTCAGGACGGCTGCGAGGCCGGCAACGCTCAGCGCCCAAGTCTGGGGCTCGGGCACCGGCGCATAGTTGTGGCCGGAAGCAGAGATCAGGAACACCTCATGCGCTGGTGCATCGGCGGACGCCACGGCGTTGACCACCGCCGACGAGACACCCACGGGTGGGGCGCATTCATTGCACCAGACCGCCAGATTGAGCCAGGACAAGGCGGCAATGCCGTCCGAGTCCGAGTCGTCGCGCCCGACCGAAGAGGCGGTCTGGAATTGAGTGCGGTAGTCGAGCTGGATCTGGTAGCCCACGGTGAGGCCATCAATGAAGGTTCCGCCAGTCGTCTTGCTCGGATTGTTCTCGTTGACGTCCAGGCGCAAAAAAACGGGCGGCAATCCACCCACCGTGGCCGTACCGCTACCAGACCCGAGCACTGCTCCCAGGGAGAGCTCGAGTTGAACCCACAGCGTGACGGGTGTGCCGATCGGCAAAGTGGGGGAGGAGACGGTCAAGATGTCAGCAGAACTCGTTTGGACTGAGGTGCCCGCATTGGCCCTCACCCAGTCCCCGGGAACGCCAACCCTCGTGGTGGCATAGGTGCTGGTATCGACGGCCACCGCTCCGAACCCGGTGGTCGCGGCGACTTCGACACCGAAGCGCGCACTCTGTTCGAGCACATAGACAGCGTCGGTTCCGTAGACCCAGCCGTTGTTGAAACCTTCCCCGATGTGGCAGCAATGGGTGGCACCGCCAAAGGCCAGAACGGCCGTGTCCAATTGCTGAGCCGCCGGGCTTGTGCTCCAGAGCACAAGGGCGAGCGCCGCCGGGGCAGAGATCTCAGTCGCCCGCCAGCGACCCCGAGATTGGGCTTGGACGGTGCGAAGTTCAGAGCTTATCGATGCGGGCATGGGGAATCTCCGATGGCGACTGCTTGTCGTGATTTGTCGGATGTCACGCGCACTTCAACCTTTTGTCAGGTGGCCTCAAGCTGGAAGTGCAACACCTTCACCCTGGATGGGCTCAGTTGGCGCCGGCTCCGCTCGTCTGAGCACGCAACAGCCTGAGAGAGGTGGAGTGGCAGCGGTTTGAACTTCTTCAGGTTGCCGGCAAACACCGGGGTGTTCGAACTGAGATTCGTCACTGCCACCGCATGGCTGACAGTGCCGACAGCGGAGGCGGCGATGGCCGCAGCCACCAAGGCCGGATGGCAGGTTGCCCGGCACAGCGCTCTCAAAGCATTCATCAGGTTCTCCCGAGGTGTGCGGTGTGTGGTGTGTGGTGTGTGGTGTGGCGCCAAGCTGACCCCATGTGGGTTGAAGCGCAATCCGACGCGCTGACAGATCACGGAGCCAGTGCCTCAACAAGGTGATTGCAGTCTCCTTGCGCACCGCTTTAAAGTCCTTTAGCCGCGTCCCGATGTCGTCAGGTTTGACGACGCGACGGCAGCCCAGGGAGGCCATTGATGCCCGGCGTTGTTCACTTTGGTGACTTCGAGTTGCGCCCGGGCCAGCGCCTGCTGCTGCACCATGGCGCGCCGGTGCAGTTAGGCGGCCGGGCCCTGGACCTGTTGCTGCTGCTGGTGGCGCAACGGCAGCGGGTGTTGTCCAAGCGCGAGCTGATCGACCACTGCTGGCCCGACCAGGCGGTGGAACCGAACAACCTGGCGGTGCAGATCTGGGCCCTACGCCGCCTGCTGGGCGCCGATGTCATTGCCACCGTGCCGGGGCGCGGTTACCAGTTTGTCGGTGTCGATGTCGCCTCGGCCGATGCAGCACCGACCGGCGATGCGGACGCGCCGTCGATGGCGCTGGGCGACGCTGCCCAGGACGGCCTGCGCCTGCTGCTGATCGACGACCATCCGCTCTTTCGCGAGGGCCTGGCCCTGGCCCTGGCGCAGGCGCTGCCCGGCGTGCAGGTCGCCACCTGCGCCACACCTGCCGAGGCGCAACGGCTGCTGGCGGCCGATGCCGACGGCATTGACCTGGTGCTGGTCGACCACCGCCTGGCCGGTGGCGTCTCGGGGCTGCACTGGGCGCGTGCGTTGCGGCAGGCCAGGCCGGCGCTGGCCGTGGCGCTGATGTCGGGCGCGGACGACACCAGCCTGCCGGCCCGTGCCCGCGACGCCGGGCTGGCGGCCTTCCTGCCCAAGACGCTGGACGTGACCACGCTGGCCCGGGTGCTGCAAGCCCTGCAGGCTGGCGACACCTGGTTTCCACCCGCCGCGGCCGCTGCGCCAGTCAATCCGGCCGCCGGGCTCACCGAGCGCCAGCAGCAGGTGGTACAACTGGCCGCCCAGGGCGCCAACAGCAAGGCCATTGGCCTGGCGCTGGGCATTTCGCCAGCCACGGTGCGCAACCACTTTGCGCAGATCTTCGAACGGCTGGGCGCGCGCAGCCGGGCACAGGCGGTGCAACTGCTGCGGCGCGCCGATGGGCTTGGGCGGCACAACCCGGATTGAGGGCAGATGGCCCCGCCCGACGACACGGCGCCCCCGCTGCCGCCCAACGCGAATATCGACGCTCTGGTGCTGCGCGACCAGGTGCTGGGCCTGTATGCGCAGGAGCGCCGCAGCCGGCCGATCGGCTGGGCCTTGCTCGCCGGCATGGTGCTGGTGTTTGGCCAGCGGGCTGGCGCGCTGCGCGCCGGCGCCTGGTGCGCGCTGATCGCCGCCGCCTTGGCCTTGTCGGTGTGGCGCCAGCGCGCCTTTGCGCAGGCCGTGGCCGACGGCAGCTGGGATGCCGAACACTGGGCCCGGCACAACCGCTGGGGCGTGGCACTTTCCGCCGCAGCGCTGGGCGCTTCGATGTGGTTTTTCTATCGCGACGAGCAGGGCGACCTGCGCTATCTGCTGCTGATGATGCTGCTGGCCACGGCAGCCGGCTCGATCAATGCCTATGGCCACGACGCCCGCTCGATGCGCGCCTGCCTGCTGGGCCTGGCTGCGCCGATGCTGGCCTGGATGCTGTTGCTGGGACTGCAGCGCAAGGCCGGGGTGGCCGGATCGCTGCTGTTCGTGTTCTACATCGGCATGCTGCTGCGCTTCGGCCATGCCCATGCCACCCTGCTCGCCGACAGCCTGCGCATGCGCCACGAGCAGCGTGCCCTGGTAGCTGAGCTGGAGCGCAAGACCGCCGAGGCTGAAAGCGCGGTGCGCGCCAAGAGCGCCTTCTTCGCCGCCGCCAGCCATGACCTGCGCCAGCCGCTGCAGGCCATGACCTGGTACGCCGAGGTGTTGGGCCAGCCGGATGCGCCGCCGCAGGTCGCGCAGCGGCTGCGCGAGAGCATCGCCGCACTGGGCGGGCTGTTCGACGCCATTCTCGGCATCGCCCGACTGGATGCGGGCAAGCTGCAGGCCGACCCGCAGCCCTTGGCGCTGAAGCCCCTGGTGCAACGCGTGGTCGCGCAGTTTGCGGGTCAGGCCGAATCCCGCGGCCTGCGGCTGCGCTGGCGCGTGCCGGCGCGGGCGGTGGTGCACAGCGATGCGGTGCTGCTGGAGCGGATGCTGGGCAACCTGCTGTCGAACGCGCTGCGCTGCACCGTGCGCGGCGGTGTGCTGATCGGCGCACGCCAGCGTGGCGGCGACTGGCTGCTGCAGGTCTGGGACAGCGGCATCGGCATCGCGCCGGCTGATCAACAGCGGGTGTTCGACGAGTTCGTGCAGTTGGGCAACCCACAGCGCGACGCCACCCAGGGTGTGGGCCTGGGCCTGCCGACGACGCGGCGTCTGGCTGACCTGCTGGGTCATGGGTTGCGGCTGAAGTCGAACCCCGGGCGGGGCAGCTGCTTCACGCTGTGCATGGTGCGCGTACCGCTGCCGCCGGCATTGGCGCAGGACAGCCCGCCGAGCCAGCCGCCGGCTGCGGCGCTGCAGGGCCGGGTGCTGCTGGTCGACGACCATGCCGCGGTGCGCCAGGCGCTGCAGCTCACGCTCGAACGCTGGGGCCTGGTCTGCGACAGCGCGGCCACGGCCGCCGAGGCGCTGGCCCTGGCCGACCGGCACCGGCATCACTACCAGGTGCTGCTGTGCGACCAGCGCCTGCCGGACGGGGCGGGCATTGCGCTGCTGCCCCGGCTGCGGGCACTGCAGCCGCAGGCTGCGCTGAGCGCCGTGATCTCCGGCGACGCGCCACCGGCAGACTGGCCGGACAGCGGGCCCCTGGTGAACCTGTGGCTGGCCAAGCCGCTGAAGCCGATGCAGCTGCGCGCACTGCTGATGCAGGCGCTGGCGCAGGCACCGGATCGCTGAATTCCCCTGCGTTCAACCCGGGCCCGGTCGCACCGGGAGCAGGGCCTGGCCCGATGGCAGGGCATCCGGTTCCACCGACCAACCGCGGTCGAGCAGCCGCTCGACGATCAAGCGCCGCGTCTCGTCGGGCGCCTGCATGCCCGAGCTGATGCGGTGCGCCATCAGCACGCCGTGGTTGAAGATCTGACGGTTGTAGAAGTAGGTGAGCTGGCGAACCGAGTTGCGGTAGATCCACAGAAACAGCGCCGAGATCAGCTCGATCACGACGCCGCAGGCGATCACCAACAGGCCGGCATCACCATCCAGCGCCCGGATGCCGAAACGCTCCAGGTCAAGCACACGCACGACGATGCCGCTCATGATCACCGCGAAGCCGATCCACATCGCGACGACGCTGTAGCGAAAGCTGCGCTGCGTCTGGTCGAGGCCAATGCTGTAGTAGGCCTCCAGTTGCACCCGGCTGTACGAGAGCAGTGGCACGAGTTGCAGGCGGTCGTCGACGGCGAGCCTCCCTTCAACCTCCTGCAATGCCTGGCTGCCCTGCTCGACCCTCTTTTGCAGTCGGTCTGCCGCCTCGTCGATGCTGATGGCCACCACGGTGCGGGTCAGCGCCAGCGCCTGGATCGGCAGATGCACAGGCAGCAGGGCCAGGAACAGCACCGCCAGGCTGCCCGGAATGGCGTGGTACCAAGGGCCCGCATAGGACCAGTGCCACAGCTGCGGCATCCAGATGAACCAGGCGTACCACATGGCGGCCAGGGCGCCGACGATCAGGCCGATGCAGACCACCAGCGCCAGATTGCGCAGGAATCGCGAGCGACCGAGCACCTGGTGCAGTGACTGCAGCGTCGCCAGGTCGAACTGCAGCACGTTGATCAGGCTGGCACCGGGCGAGTCCGCGGCAGATTCGCTGGTCATGCTACGCATTTCCGCTCAACCGAAGTGCATGCCCTGCACGCGCCGGATGGCCACGGCCTGCGCCGGGTTCAATGCGCACAGGCGATCAAAGTACTCGCCGGCGCTGTCGATGGTCGGGCCATCGCGCAGCGTCACCAGGCTGGGGCTGAAGACCGCGAACAGCTTGGCGAAGGGCAGTGTCACCGCGTCGTTGGCGATGACCGCCATGCCGGGGGGCGGCGCGGGTGTGTCGTTGGGGATGTCATACAGGTCCCACAGCGCCAGCGCCACGTTCGACTCGACGATGGGGCTGCGGGCCAGGCCGGCCGGCCGCTTCTCCCAGCTGCGGCCGTTGTAGCCCGCCGGGTTGGCCTTGCTCTGGTCGAAGCGGATCGCCAGCGCCACGAAGTGTGCCCAGCCCTCGGACAGCGCCAGCGCCGGGTGGCTGGCAGTGTCGATGTTGTGGCCGCCACCCGGCGTCGACACCTGGATGCAGCGGTGGCCCAGCGTGGCATGGCCCAGCTCGTGGTGCAGCGTGTCGAGGAAGGCCTGGCGTTGCGCGTCCGGATCGAAGTGCACGTTGAGCGCATGCAGGCCAACGTCGTAGCGGCTCCACATTGGGTTGTCGCTGCCCTGGTCATGCGGCGTCGGCGCCAGCGGCCGGTTGTAGATGCGCAGTGGCCGCAGCGGCGTGGTCATGCGCACACCCAGGCTGACGAGGCGGTCCACCGCGCGCGCGACATCGGTCTGCAATGTCGCACCTGCTGTGCAGTAGACGATGTGGCGGCTGTTGTCGCGGTGCAGTTCGGGCAGCAGGTGCCGACAAGGCACATGGCCCAAGGTGATCGGCTCGGCGGCCTGCTGCAGCTTCCAGTGGGCGCAAGGCAGCTTGAGCTTGGGTGAACCTGGACCGGGAAGGGTCACTTCGTCGTAGGCATGCTCGGGCTTGAGCTCCCAGTTCGGCGCAGTGATCGGATCACCGTCGACATGGGCGTAGACGAAGTCGGGGAGGACGTTGTACATGGGCGGCTCCGGGGGTTGGCTGGTGCCGCCAGCCCCCGGTGTGTCGGGCGGCCAGCGACTGGCCCCGACTGTGCAAACACCGCCTGTACGCGGCCATGGTGCAATTGCACCAGCCGTCCATCACTCAAGGGACGCGGGCGCCGTCGACGCTCAGAACACCAGCGCCACGCCCGTCTTCTGCTGAAGTTCCTCGGGCGTCACGCCAGGGGCGATCTCCACCACCTTCAGACCGGCCGGCGTCACGTCCAGCACCGCCAGGTCGGTGATGATGCGGTTGACCACGCCCAGGCCGGTCAGCGGCAGGTTGCACTCGGGCAGGATCTTCAGGTCGATGCTGCCGTCCTTCTTCTTCGCGACGTGCTCCATCAGCACCAGCACGCGCGCCACGCCGGCCACCAGGTCCATGGCGCCGCCCATGCCCTTGACCATCTTGCCGGGGATCATCCAGTTGGCCAGGTCGCCTTTGGCGCTGACCTGCATCGCGCCCAGGATGCTCAGGTTGATCTTGCCGCCGCGGA
>CALMIF010000221.1 GCA_937864045.1 uncultured Aquabacterium sp.
CCGCCTCGGTCGGCTTCGGCCTCAAGGAGCTCTTCTGGTGCGCCGGCTGCCAGGGGGGCATTTACCCGCTCGACGGCCACGTGCCCTACCACCTGGGCGGCGTGCGCACGGCCGCGCTGATGGCCCAGCGCCTGACCGCCAAGATGCACCGCGAACTGATCGCCTGGGGCTGGCACGGCACGCCCGGCCTGTGCGGGCCGTACTTCGAGCCGGTCATGGACAAGACCGCCTACAAGACCCAACTCACCTATCCGATCCCCAACACCGACAAGGAGGCCGGCCGCTGCTGCCAGCCCTTCGGGCGCACCACGGTGCTCTGGGGCGCCGGCAAGGAATACCCGGTGCGCGGCGAGGACTTCGCCTTCATGTTATTTCGCAAGAGGAACTGCTGTGTGGGCTTCTGATCTCCGTCCTTCTGCCTGGGCCCTCGGCCTCACCGCCGCACTCGTGGCGAGCGCGCAGGCCCTGGCGCAAAACCCGCCGGTCATCACCGACGCGGACATCGAACGGGTCCGCCGCGAAATGCCGACCGTCACCGATCAGGACATCGACGCGGCACGGCGGAAGTACCGCATGCCCAGCGATGCCGAACTGCAGGCCGCGCCGGTGCCGACCCGCCCGAACGTCGAGGCGCTGCCACAGCCCCTCAGCCGCACCCCGATCGACCTCGAAGCGCTGGCGCGGGGCTATGCATCGCAATCCGAGGCGATGACTCAGGCGCAGGGGCTAGCGATGGGGCCCGGGCTGTTGGTGTTCGTCAGCCTGTCCATGCCCCGGCCCACGCTGCAACGCCTGGTCGACCAGGCCGCGCGTGCCAAGGCTTCGATCGTCCTCCGGGGCTTCGCCAACGGCTCGCTGCGCGACACCGTCGCCCAGGTGCAGGGCCTGATCGGTTCCCGCCAGGTGGCCGTGCAGATCGATCCCCAGGCTTTCGACCGCTACGCCGTCACCCGGGTCCCGACCTTCGTGCTGGTGCGCGACGGCACCCGCCCGGTTGCCTGCGCCAGCGGCAGTTGCGCGCCGGCCGACAGTTTCCTGCGGACCTCCGGCGACGTGAGCCTGGACTACGCGCTGGAACACATGCGGCGCTCGGCACCCGGGTTCGGCCCGCCCGCCGACACCTTCCTGAAACGGATCAAGGGATAGGAGGCCACGATGCGCCGCTGGGTCACCTGGATCACGCTCGTCTGCTTCGTCACGACGCAGACCGCCGCCGTCGCCGGTCCATTCGAGGAAGGCACCGCCGCCGGGCAGGCGACCAATCCCGTTATCCGGGGGACGGTGAACACGCCGAGTGCATCGAGTGCCGTGCCGGGCTACACCACGACGCCACCGGAAACCACGTACTACGGCCAGCCCAGCCTGTCGGGGGCGGCCAATGCCCGCCTGGCCGCCTGCGCCACCAGTATCGATGATCCCGTCTGCCAGGCGCAGCGCGGTGCCGTGACTTCGGCCAACACGCCGCGCACCCCGGTCTCGGCCTACGACCCCGCCGTCGCCGCCGCCCGCGATATTGCAGGCAATCCGTCGAGCGTGCTGGGCAGTCTCGCCGACTATTACTCGGGTTGCACCACCGCTGAGATCACCACGCCCGCAGGCACGACCACCAAGGTCTGCAACCGTTACAGCGGTGTCGGCAACTACACCACCCGGCGCGACCTCACGGTCCAGGTGGAATTGCTGCCCAGTTGCACCGAAGGCACCTGGTTCGCCCATGGCCAGGTCAACCGCAATGGCATGGACTACATGATCGCGGAAGCGCAATGCCGCATCCGCGCCGACGGCAAGCAGCGTTTCCGCTTCTACGCCGCCGGCGGCATGGGCGCCTGCATCGGCTGGCAGGCGCTCGACCTGCCGATCGCCCCGGCGACCCAGGCGACCTATGTCACCGACCTGTCGCCGCATTGGCAGGGCTACTGCTGGAGCCCCTTCAAGGTCGTCATGATGCCGGGCTCGGGCTGCACCGCCGGGAGTTGCAACTACACCTTCCAGTTTGGCACGCCGGTCTATGCCTGCCCCGCCGGGACGGTGCGCGGCGATACGCTGAGCACCTACTGGGCCGGCATATTCCTCACCGCTGGTGCGGCCGACCAGTGCTTCACCCTCACCGTCCCCGATGCCAATACCGGCTGCCCCGTCGGGAGCACGGCGATCTACGACGACAGCGGGATGCAGTGCGCCGTACCCGCCGGGGCCGCCACGCTCACCGGCGCCTCGGGCTGGAGCCTGCCCTTGTCCTTCGTCCAGCCGACCATGGAGCAGCACGAGACGGACGTCTGGGTCGACCAAAGTGCCGTGCTGACGGCGGGCGGCCGCTGCACCGTGACCACTGCCGACCGCTGCGTCGACGGCCCCGCCACCAAGACCATCGACGGCCGAGCCGTCACGCGCGCCTGCTGGTCCTATGAGCGCACTTTGACCTGCGCCGCCGGCGCCCCGGTGGACGAGTGCGCCCCGATGGCGAGCAGCGGTTGCACGCCAGCCACCAGCAC
The DNA here is from genome assembly GCA_937864045.1 of uncultured Aquabacterium sp. Lineage (GTDB taxonomy): Bacteria > Pseudomonadota > Gammaproteobacteria > Burkholderiales > Burkholderiaceae_C > Pseudaquabacterium. The sequence goes on from CALMIF010000221.1 coordinate 2,493, forward strand.
CTGCAAGCAGATGAATGCCGCAACGGGCTTATGCGAAATCACCCAGGCCACCTACACCTGCCCGGTCAGCGCAGAGACCGCTACCACCGCCTCGAACTGCCCGGCCAACGTCTATTGCCTGGGCTCGAACTGCTTCAACACCAGCTACACCAACGACGCCGACTTCGCCCGTTCGATGTCGCTGATGGAAGCCGCGCGCGAAGCCGGCGTGTACCTCGACACCGACAACATGCAGGTCTTCAAGGGCGAGTCAAACAAATGCCGGGACCGGCTCTTCAAGAACTGCTGCTATTCCGACTCGGCCGGCGCCGGCATGACCAACCAGAGCCTGTTCGGCACGGGTTCGCGCCTCGTCTATGACGTGCTGATGAACGCCGACAACCGCGAGTTCCTCTACCAGGGCATGCAAGCCCTGTTGTTCAGCGGCGGATTCAGCGGCAGCTTCACCACCTATGGCGTCACCGTCGCCGTCAATGGCACGGCACTGCCAGCAGGCTCGGCCGTTGTCTACTCCGGTGAGAACTTGGTGATCGCCTTCGATCCCTGGTCCCTGGCGATCGCGGTCGTGATCTACATCGTCGTGTCGATGTCGTCCTGCAACGAGGACGAAGGCAAGCTCGCGATGAAGGAAGGGGCCGGCCTGTGCCATAGCGTCGGGACCTATTGTTCGTCGTGCATCCGCATCCTCGGCGCCTGTGTCGCCTGCATCGAGCACACCACCGGCAAGTGCTGCTTCAACAGCAAGCTCGCGCGCATCGTCAACGAGCAGGGCCGCGTCCAGGTGGGCAAGGGCTGGGGCTCCGGCAAGAACCCCGACTGCTCGGGCTTCACCATCGCGCAACTGCAGAGCCTGGACTTCGCGGCGATGGACCTCTCTGAGTTCTATGCCTCCATCGTCCCGACGCTGCCCAGTGTCGGAACGATCCAGGGCAGCAACGCCTCGCGCCTCACCACCTGCTACTACGGACAGGGGAAATGCCAATGAAGCCTGTCTATGCCGCTGCGCTGCTCGCCGCATTCGCGTTGCCCGTCTTCGCCGACGACGTGCTCCGCACGCCGGTGCCCGATGCGCGCCCGGTGATGCTGGCCGCCCTCCAGGCGACCGACGGGCAGGCCCACGGCGTTCTCACCGGCGAGATGGCGGATGCGATCACGAGGCGCTTCGGTGCCACCTCGCCGATCTTCATCGACGTGACGACCGAGAAGCGCTACGCCCAACCGGGTTGCAGCCGGCTGAAGGTCACGTTCTGGCAAGACGGCGTTCTCCTGCCCGGCGCATTGAGCCCGCGCCGGCAGACGATGGACTTCGGCATCAACTACTGCCTCGACGGCCGGCCGCCGCAATCCCTGAAGTAGAGCCTGTATGAAGCGCTTCGCGTTCCCCATACCCGTCCGCTTGGCGCTCGCGCTGGCCTCGATGCTGGGCGCCAGCGCCGCGTCGGCCCAGGATGCTGCTGCGCGCTACTGGTCCGACCGTTGGCGCGGCTGGCATTTCTACGAAGATCCCATGCCCGAGGAACGGGAACGTCCGCCGCTGCCGGACAAGGAGGTGCCCGCGGCACCACCGGCGCTGCCCGCGAAAGCCCCGGAACTGGTCGAGTTCGAACGCCTGCAGAAGACGCTGGAGGACACCCGCAACATCGCCATCATGCGGCCGACCGAGGCGAACGTGCGCCGCTACATGGAACTGGAATCCCAAGTGGTCGCGCGTGCCTCCTATTTCGCCGACGTGGCGCAGCGGGTCGCCTGGGCCACGCCGGCACTCGATCCGACGCTGCAAGGTCGGCCGGTCAACGCCAAGGCGCTGGAGGTGTTCGAGCAGACCGAGTTGGTGGATCGCTCCCATTCCATTGCCGAACTGGGCAAGGACCACGTGCTGTTCTTCTTCTACCGCTCGGACTGCCCGTACTGCCACGCCTTCGCACCGACCCTGGCGGCCTTCCAAGCCCGCCACGGCATCCAGGTCGTGGCCATCAGCGTGGATGGCGGCCCGATGCCGGGTTTCCCCAACGCGCGTGCGGACAACGGCATTGCCAGCGCCCTGAAGGTCACCCAGGTGCCCGCCGTCTTCCTGGCCCAGCCCTTCACCGGAAAGATCACGCCCATCGGCTTCGGCGTGCTCTCGGAATCCCAGTTGCTGGAACGCATCGCCGTCGTGTCCGGCCCCCAGGCCGCGGCGATGCTGCCCGGAACGACGCAACGTCTTGCCCTGCCCCAGGAGGCCCCATGAACCA
>CALMIF010000222.1 GCA_937864045.1 uncultured Aquabacterium sp.
GCCGTGAGCCTGGGCGCCGCCTTCAGCGCACCCGCGGCCGCGCAGGACAAGCCGGCCATGGCCGACAAGGAGAAGTGCTTCGGCGTCGCCCTCAAGGGCAAGAACGACTGCGCCGCCGGTGCCGGCACCACCTGCGCCGGCACCTCCAAGGTCGACCACCAGGCCAACGCCTGGAGCCTGGTGCCCAAGGGCACCTGCGAGAAGACCATGTCGAAGACCTCGCCCACCGGCAACGGCCAGATGATGGCGTTCACGCCCAAGGCGATGTGAGCAGGGGGCGCCGGTGCACACCGCTTCCAGCCAGCCCGCGCTTCGCGGCCTGCCCGCCCGCGCCGGCGTGGGCCTGAAGGCCGCCCATGCCGACGGCCTGCTGGCCGCGCCGCAGGCGGTGGGCTTCGTCGAGCTGCATGCCGAGAACTGCATGGTCGACGGTGGCCCGCGCCACCGCCTGCTGGAGCGGGTGTGTGCCAGCTGGCCGCTGTCGCTGCACGGCGTGGGGCTGTCGATCGGCGGCGAGTCGCCGCTGGATGGGGCCCACCTCGACCGGCTGCGTGACCTGGTGCGCCGCTGGCGGCCGGCGGCGTTCAGCGAGCACCTGGCCTGGTCGGGCCATGGCGGCATGTTCTTCAACGACCTGCTGCCGCTGCCCTACACCGCCGCGACGCTGGCCCGTGTCTGCGACCACGTCGACCAGGTGCAGCAGCACCTGGGCTGCCGCCTGCTGCTGGAGAACCCGGCCACCGATGTCGCGTTCAGTGCGTCGACGCTGGACGAGCCGGGTTTCCTCGCCGAGGTGCAGCGCCGCACCGGCTGCGGCCTGCTGCTGGACCTGAACAATCTGTGGGTCAGTTGCGCCAACCACGGCCGCGACCCGTGGGCCGCGCTGGCGGCGCTGCCGCTGCACGCGGTGGGTGAGGTGCACATCGCCGGCCACGACGTGCAGCACGACAGCACCGGTGCGCCGCTGCTGATCGACCACCACGGCGCGCCGGTGGCCCAGGGTGTGTGGGCGCTGCTCGACACCCTGCTGGCGCGCACCGGGCCGCTGCCGGTGCTGATCGAGCGCGACAACAACCTGCCGCCGCTGCCCGAACTGCTGGCCGAGGTGGCGCAGGCGGATGCGGCGATCCGGGCGGCGACCGACCTGCGGAAGGCCGCATGACGCAGGCCACCTTCGCCGCCGCGCTGCTGGACCCGGACCGCCCGCCGCCGCCCGGCCTGCGCAGCTGGAACGGGTCCGACCCGGCGCAGCGCTTCGCCGTGCACCGCAACAACGTGATGCTGTCCCTGGTCGACGCACTGGCCGACGAGCACCCGGTGACGCAGACCCTGGTCGGCGCCGACTTCTTCCGGGCGATGGCGGCGCTGTACCTGCGCCGCCACCCGCCGCGCAGCCCGGTGCTGCTGGGGTTGGGTGATCGTCTGCCCGACTTCATCCGCTGCTTCGAGCCGGCCGCAGGTCTGCCCTGGCTGGCTGATGTCGCCCGCCTGGAATGGCTGCGCATCCGCGCCGCCCATGCCGCCGATGCCGTGCCGCTGCGGGTGCCCGATGCGGCCACCCTGGCGGCGCTGCAGGACCCGGCGCAGGCGCCACGGCTGCGCGTGCGGCTGCATCCCTCGGCCGCGGTGCTGGGGTCGGCGCAGGCGGTGGTGTCGCTGTGGGTGGCGCACCAGCGGGACGACCCGCTGTGGTCCATCAACCTGGACCACCCCGAGGCCGCCCTGGTGCTGCGGCCCGATGCCGAGGTGCTGGTGCTGCCGCTGCCGCCCGGCGCCGCGGCGCTGGCGCAGGCGCTGCTGGACGGCCTGCCGCTGGGTGATGCCGCCGCCACTGCGCTGGCGGCCGATGCCGCCTTTGACCTGGTGCACGGCCTGGCGCTGCTGTTGCAGCACGGGGCGATCGTGCAATTCCACCCGCCCGCGGAGCCTTCGCCATGACCTCATCGACGACAACCGCTGCCGCGTTGCCGGACCAGGCAACCCGTGCCGGCTGGCTGGCCCGCGCCGAACCGCTGCGCCGCTTGTTCGCGCGCATTCCCCACAGCGCCATCGCGCTGCTGGCGCGTTTCTCGATCGCCGCGGTGTTCTGGTCCTCGGGCCAGACCAAGGCGCAGGGTTTCGCCTTGAACCTCGTCAGCGCCGAGTTCCAGCTCGGCTGGCCGCGGCTGGCACCGCAGGCGGTCGACCTGTTCCGCGACGAGTACAAGCTGCCGCTGCTGCCGCCGGAGCTGGCTGCCACGCTGGCAGCCACCGCCGAGCATGTGCTGCCGGTGCTGCTGCTGCTGGGCCTGGCCACGCGCCTGAGCGCCGCCGGCCTGCTGGGCATCACGCTGGTGATCCAGCTGCTGGCCTACCCCGGCGCCTACGCGACCCACGGCACCTGGGCGGCGTTACTGCTGTGGTTGATGGCGCGGGGGGCGGGGGTGGTGTCGGTGGACCACTGGCTGGCCGGCCGCCGTCGCTGATCGCATGGGATCCTGTCCGCTTGGGGCTCATTGCGGACGTTCCTGCCTGGCGTTTTGTCTTGCTGACGCTTCG